>JAWKJB010000002.1:300000-600000 GCA_041393965.1 Acidimicrobiia bacterium
ATCCGCGTCGCTTGAGATCCCAGATCGCGGCCGACCCGACGATGCCTGTGCCAATGACGAGGATGCTCATGGGTGCAATCGCTTGAACACTTCGGCAGGGCCGGTACCGAGCCGTGCGCCCTGTTCTTCATGCCACGACCGGATCTTCGCCACGAACGCCATCCGTTCTTCGTTCGAGCCCGCAGCATTGCCCATTGTGGTCTCGGATTGGCTTGAGTGGCACAACAGAGCAGCGACCTTGGTCTCGAACCAGCGATCCTCGACCTCCTCAGCATGGTCAGGCTCGTCTGCAGACCACAGCAACAGGCTGGTCACCCGATGGGCGGGAAGCCCGGAGTCGGCCAGCGCGAGCGGTTCTCGCGCCGAGACAACCGCGTCAACAGCGCCAAACCCCGTGGCTCGATGGTCCGGATGGAGTTGGTATCGCTGCCACGGGTCGTGGGTCAGAACGACCTCAGGTGCCGCCCTTCGGATCTCACGGGCGAGCTGTTCGCGGAGGGAAGGTGAATACACCAGTTCCCCGTCGACATGTCCGAGATGAACGATCCGTGTCGCACCGAGGATCTCTGCTGCGTTGCGCTGTTCTTCGACCCGGCGCGCCGCGAGTGCTGACGGATCGGTGCGCTCATCCCACGAGCCCTTGGAGCCATCCGTGACGATCACCATGGTGACCTCACAGCCGAGCGAGGCCCACCGTGCAAGGGTCGCGCCCGCCCCGAATTCCGCGTCGTCCGGGTGTGCCCCGATGGTCATCGCGGCCCGCGGCACGGTGAGAGCGTCCAGCGAACGCGCCAACTCGTCGTAGGTGTCGGTCACGATGTGAGGCTCGGCAGAAACCCGAGCGCCGTAAGTGCCGAGTAGTGCGCTTCGGTATCCACCTCGAGCGCGAGGTTCTTGAGGCTGAGGACCCGAGCCGACGCTCTCGACGCGAGATGCGCGTGGAAGGACCCGGGACCGTAGGCGAAGTGGAACTCCCCGGTTCCGGCGATGGCGTTGGTCCCTCCGTCTATGCTCGGAACGATCGCGGCGCCATGTCGGGTCGCTGCGTCGTGCACGCGCAGAATCGATGCAGCATCGACAAGCGGGAGGTCGGCATGGAGCACCATCCAGTGGGGCTGTGCGCCGTGGTTGACGGCGTTGGACACCACCTCGGAAAGGCCGTCACCCTCGTCTTGTGCGACGCGGCAACGCTTGGTGGCCCACTGCGAGACGGAAGGATCAGAGGTGACCACCATGCAGTCAAGACCCGCACGGTGGACGGCTCTGATCGTTCGGTCGGCGAGCGCGGTGCCGAGGGCGCTCCGATCGGTTTCGGAAAGCACACTCGACAGTCGGGTCATTCCCGACAAACCACGGATCGGAATCACGGCGACCCTCGTCACTCGGTGCTCTGGGCGATCTGAACGAGAACACCGTGGGCGGATCGGGGATGAATAAAGGCTTCCTTCCAATCCGGATCGGAGTCGTTGATGCCAACAACCGTGAACCCGAGTCTCGTCGCTGCTGCAACTGCTGCTTGGAGGTCGGTGACACGCAAGGTGATGTGGTGAAGTCCTTCGCCGCGTGAGGCAAGGAAGCGGTTGAGGAAGTGATCCGATTGGTGCGGATCGTTGGGAGCGATCATCTCAAGGATCGCTCCGCCCGACAGACGGTATTGGGCCCACCGGAAGTCATCCCTCGTGTTGAAGCCTCCCTCGAGGTATTCCCCTCCGACGAGCGACACGAAGGGTCTGGCGGCGTCGATGTCGCGAACCGCCATCGAGACATGGTCGAATCTCACGATGAACGGCTCGAGACCGAGCGCGAGGTCGCCGTCGTTCATCATCGAGGGGTCGTGATCCGTCGCTCGTACCATTGCAGCCCGATGCTCAGCGACACGGTCAGAAGAAGATAGAACGCCGCGAGGATCAGGTACCCCGCCATGAACTGAAACGACTGTCCCGTCCACAGCTTCGTCATCTGTGTGAGTTCTCGCACGGCGAGGATCGAGACGAGTGATGAGTCCTTCAAGAGCGCGATCAGGTCGTTACCGAGGGCGGGCATGATGTTCTTGATCGCCTGGGGCCACACGATCAGGCGGAACACCTGGAACCGTGTCAGACCCATCGACATGCCCGCCTCGCGCTGTCCCGTACTGATCGATTCGATGCCTGCCCTGAGCACTTCGGCAATGAACGCGGCGTACACGATTCCAACCGCAACGGTTGCCTTCACGGCGGGGGAGGCAAGGCCGGACCTTCCCCTGATGCCGATAAGCGACATGAACTCGGGCCACGCGACCAGACCCACGAAGATGATCGTCACAAGGACGGGGATCCCACGAATGAGCTCGATGTAGAAGATCGCGAGGTTTCTCGCAACGACATTCCTCGCCATGCGACCCACCGCCACGATCAGACCCCCGACCATCGCGAAGACGAAACCGGCAACGGTGACGATGACCGTGAGCGAGAGGCCATCCTTGATGAAGTCGAATCCTGCCCGCCAGGCGTCGTCGGTGAGGATCTTGAACAGGGGAAAGGCGATGACCGCGACGATGCCCAAGAACCAGTACGGGAATCCCGACCACTCATAGCTGGCTTTCGCCCCGGGTGGGGTCGGGTCGGTGCCGATGCTCTCGGGGATTGTCAATGCGCCCTCTCGTGGTTGGGCTGCAACATACCGTTTCGGACGACCGAAGGGGCTGGGCGGATGCCCAGCCCCTCCCGGTCGCAGCGAATCGGGTTCAGCCGCTGAAGTCGATGAACCACTTCTTGATGAGTGCCTCGAGCGTCCCGTCTTCGTCCATGTCCTTGAGGACCTTGTTGACCGGCTCGATCAGATCCGAGTCCTTCGGGTAGATGAACCCGAGGGGATCCGACTGGAGGTCGTCGTCGAGGAGCTTTGTTTGGTCGGAGTTCGCACCGACATAGCCCTGACCTGCGACATCGTCGATGATCACGGCGTCGACATCGCCCTTGATCAGCGCCTCGACGGCAACACCGAACTGCTCGTATGCGTCGATGCGGCCGTCACCGACCAACTCGACGCCGAGCTCGTAGTTCGTGGTGCCGACCTGGGTCCCGAGCCGATAGTCCCCGGCAATGAAGTCGTCGGCGGTCGTGAACCGACTCTCGTCGGAGCGCACCATGAATCGCTGAATCGTCGTCATGTACGGATCCGAGAAGGCAACGACTTCTTTGCGTTCGTCCGTGATCGAGATCCCGTCGGCAGCGGTGTCGTAGACCCCGTCGCCGGTTTCTTGGATCACCGCAGGCCAGCCTGCCTCGACGAACTCTGCCGTGCAGTCGAGCCGCGAACAGATCTCGCGCCAGATGTCGTAGTCGAAGCCTTCGGCCACGCCGCTCGTCTCATTGATGAAGTTGAACGGTGTGTAGGCGTTCTCGACCGCGACCGAGATCGTCCTTCCTTCGAGGTCCGCCGTGTCGTCGCTGCCGCATGCCGCCGCGACCAGCGCAACGGCGAGCGCAACGGTGAACAGCTGGATTGCCTTCTTCATGGTTGCCTATCCCTTGGTTGATGATGGTTGATGACTGCGTGTCTACGCATTCCCTACGCTACTCGTTTGCGCGGATCCGTGAGAAATGGCGACGGATCAGGAATAGCCATGGAGCAACAAGGGTGGATGGTCCTGGGCCCGATGTCTCCTATCGTGCACGAGATGCGCCGCAAGACGAAGATCATCGCGACCCTCGGTCCCGCCACGGACACCGACGAGATGATCGCCACGATCATGGATCGGGGCATGGATGTTGCCCGCGTCAATTTCTCCCACGGCACCCATGCCGACCACACCCGGCGTATCGAAGCGGTTCGGCGGATCGCGAGCGATCGCAACCGTCCTATTGCCGTCATGCAGGACATCCAGGGTCCGAAGATCCGTGTTGGGACATTCCCTGACGGGAGCGTGACCCTCCAAGAGGGTGCAACCGTGCGGGTCGTGCCTGGCGAGGCCATCGGAAGCGCCGATGAGGTCCATGTCGCATACCTCGACCAGGTCGAGATGTCGGTCGGCGGCGTCATCCTGTTCTCCGACGGGCTGATCTCACTCGAGGCCAAGCGGGTGGAACGAGACTGCATCACGGCGACGGTCACGCTCGGGGGCACGCTCAAGGATCATCAAGGCGCCGCGTTCCCCGGGGCGAGGACGACCATTCCTGTGGTGACCGAGAAGGATGTGGTCGATCTTGAGCTTGGGATCCAGCTTGGAGTTGATGCGGTAGCGGCATCGTTCGTGACGACCGGGGCCGATCTTCGGACGGTTCGGGAAGTGGCGGGGGATGTGCCTCTCATCGCCAAGATCGAGACCGCCGTCGGGTACATGAACCTCGACGACATCCTCGCCGAATGCACCGGGGCGATGGTTGCAAGAGGCGACCTGGGTGTCGAACTCTCGATTCAATCGGTGCCGCGGGCACAGACCGAGATCCTCAAACGGACGAATGCCGCAGGGAAGGTCTCCATCACCGCGACCGAGATGCTCGAGTCGATGATCCGCAGTCCGCGTCCGACCCGGGCTGAGGTCACCGATGTCTACCGATCGGTCCTCGATGGCACCGACGCGGTGATGCTGTCGGCAGAAACGGCCGTCGGAGAGTACCCGGCGCGCGCCGTCCAGCTGATGGCCGACATCGTGACCGAGGCCGAATCATCTACCGAGTACGGCCGTGCGTCCGGCCTTTCGAACATCTCCGAAGGTGCCGTCTTTGCGTCGGCCACGGCCGAAGCCGCGGTCGACACGGCAGATCGCCTCGGCCTTCAGGCCATCGTGGCGTTCACGGAATCGGGCACGACGGCACGGCTGCTGTCGAAGTACCGACCGAGCGCAACCATCTACGGCTTCACTCCGATCGAACGAACCTATCGCGCAATGGCGATGCTCGGGGGTGTCACGCCGATGCTGCTCCAGCGCGTGTCGTCGACGGACGAGATGATTGCACATGCCGAAGAGGAACTCATCCGACAGGGTGTGGCCTCGGAAGGAGACGGGGTGGTCATGGTTGCCGGTGTCCCCCCGAACCAGCGATCATCGACGAACCTGATGAAGCTGCATGTCGTCGGCTCCGGCGATGTGCTGCATCCCGACGCACATGTGTGAGCAGCGCATGCATTAGCCTCGCAGGCATCGAGGCATCGGAGGAGTCGTGGGTCAACGCATCGAGGTGGATCGAACGACCGTCATCGGCGATTCGATCGTCGTCTCGACGAATCGGAGTCTCACCGGCACCGACGGGGAAGGCTTCAACACGGCATCGGATGCGGCCGCATCGGAGTCCTTCGCGGGTGCACTTGCCACTGAACTGTTCGAAGCCGATCACGACCTGAGCCGCGTCTACATCGACCAGAACGCCCTGATCATCGGGCGAAGGGGTGGCTGGGATGTCGAGTCGACCGCCGCGGCTACCAAGGTGATCGAGGACTTCTTCCTGTTCTATCCCGAGGCGTAACGCCCGCTACTCCTCGAAGACGCCAACGGTGAGGGTGATCGTCGACCCTGCAGGCACCCAGTCGCCCGGCGCAGGATCCTGCCCTACCACGACATTGTCCATGTCCGGGTCAGCGACGAAGACGGTGCTCTTCGCGGCGAGCAGGCCGAGTGCGTCAAGTTGCGCCAACGCGTCCTCCCACTTCTTCGTCGTCACCGAAGGAACCTGAACGGGGCAGTTGACGGGCTCGCCGGTGATCTCGCACGGATGCACGATGAAGAGGTTCGAAAGCGGTCGGTAGCGCCATACGAGGTTCATGTCGACCTCCTGGGTTCCATCGGTGCGGGTCACCACACGGTCGACTCGAACGAGGAAGCCGTCAACACCCGATCGCTCCTCGATCCGCTGACCCGGTGTGACTTCACCGGTTTCGTCTGCGACGAGTTCCTCCTCGTATTCGACGAGGGCTTCCTTCTCGTGGGTCACATCGGTGCAGATCAGGCCGCCGTTGTCTCCATACATGCGGACGGTCACCGAAGTTGTGGTGTACGCGGTCTTGATGATCACAGGCGCATTCGTGTTGTTCCGGAATACGACATCTGGACCCGGGACACCGAGGGTTGCTTCGCGCCCCATCGGATAGCGGGGGAAATAGAGTGAGTGCGGCTGATGCTCGACATCCTCAAGACAGGAGAAGAACACGGCGTTGAAGAAGGTCGTCCCGAATTGGCTGACGCCCCCTCCGATGTTCGCGGGGTGGTCGCAGCAGTAGGGAACACCGTTGATGATCGCCCCCGCCGGAACATAGCCCTTCGCTGCCGTGCGTTCACCGACATGGTCGTTGATGGAGAACTTCTCACCCGGCTGGACGATGGCGCCGTCGACGGCATCCGCGATCGTGTGGATGTTGATCACGCGGTCCTGGCCCGCCGGATAGGTGGTCGTGAACCCGCCGAGCGGCTTGAGCACGGTCAGTGCCTGAGCTTCCTCGGTGGTGAGGTCGGGTTCGGCTCCGACGAGAAGCGGGAACTCCCCGGTTCCGTCACCGAGGGCGGCCTGCTTCATGGAGGCGATCAGTCCTTCGAGGTCGAGGAGCGTGCCGGACCTCCCGGCGATCACCGTGATTGCGTCCGTCTCGAAGTCGACATCGATCTGTGCGTTCACTGGCTCGATCTCGTACTCCGATCGTCTCGGTTCGAGGATCTCGAGCACTCTCGATCGGTCGAAGGTCGCCTCGATGTCGGTTCCATCCTCGGTGATCTGTGCGATTGCTGCGAAGGCGAGTTGATCCTCAGAGAATCTGATGCGGAAGCCGACATCATCCGAGATCAGCTGGATCGGGCTGTCGATCATCGCCATCAGCTCGGCGGCTGCCGCATCGATCTGCGCATTGGTCAGCGTCGGCTTGACACTCACGACCGGGACGACCACCCCCGACTTGTCGAGCCTCGTCATCTCTCGGTCGATCTGTGTGCGGGCGAACACGCGATCGATCCCCTCGCCAGGTCGTGGGTACTGCGGAGTCACCTGCCCGTTTTCGATCACGACGGAACCCTCGAAGGCGGGATTCTGGACGGCCGTCGCCTCCCACGCATCGAATACACGCTCGATGGCGTCTTCATCGAACGAGATGTCGAGCGGAACATCTTCAGACTTCTGGAACGACACCATCCATGACAGGAACCGGGTGAGGGCGTTGCCGGTGGTGCGCGCTTGGGACGCCGCGGTGATCGCCGTTGGGATGTCCGCAGCGAGGCCGATCTCGACAGGACTCAACTCGAAGGTTTCGCCGTTGACCGTGAACGCGCCGGTCGACGCGCGAAGGTCACCCTCGTAACGCTCGAGCGTGACGGTCGCGTCGGCCATGTTGAGCCCCCCGACCGGCACACCGGCGACGGTCACATTGCGAGCAATCGTGTCGGCTGCGACGGCACGATCCGCCACATAGATGCCGACGGGGAGCAGGAGGATCACCAGTGGAACGGCTATGAAAAGAGGTCTTCGATGCTTCATGTGGGGTCTTGAGGGGAGGATGGTGCCGGCTTGGCGAGTGTAGGAACCGGGTCCTGCAAGTCGATGGATCGCAGGTGTGCGATCCTGCGGATCACGGTGGCGGGACGACAGGCGTGTTGTCGACCCGAATCGTGACCGCCGTCCCCGGTGGTGCGTAGGTGCCAGCGTGGGTCTGGCTCACGACCCGGTCTGGCTCGCCCGGGTCGTCGACATACACGACCGTGACCGTGTAGCCACCCCCCGCGCCTTGGATCGCAGCGATGGCGGCGGCTTCGCTCATCCCGACCACGCTCGGTACCGGGTCGGGACAGGCACCGTTACCACCGACCCTCGGATCGCATGGGTGGAGCAAAATGACATTCTTCTCCCCGCGATAGCGCCATGTGAAGGGTTCGCGGGCAATCTCGTTGCCGGCTGCGTCCTTGATGACCCGCGTCACGGTGACCGTCCATCCACCGGAGCCCTTCGATTTGACCTTCTCGGTGAGGGGGGCAACGAACACCTCGGGATCGGTCTGGTACGACACGACAGGACTGGAGTAGCCGGTCCGTTCCGATCGCTCCGATTCACACTTCTTGCCGCCGTTGTTCCCGAAGAAGGTGACGGTGATCGACCGCTTCGTGTGGCTTGTCTTGATGATCACCGGGGCGTCGGAGTCGTTGCGGAAAGCAACATCGGGACTCGGGTAGCCGAGCGTTGCCTCGCGGCCCTCGGGGTACTTGCTGAAATAGATGCTGTGCGGCTGGTGGGTGATGTCCTCGTAGCAACCGAAGAACACGGCGTTGAAGAAGGTCGTCCCGAACTGGCTGACACCCCCACCGACATTGACCGGCTCATCCTCACACTGCAATTCCCCAGTCACGATTGCACAGTCGTACTTGTAGCCCTTGGCGAGGGTCCGAGGTCCGATGAACTCGTTGATCGAGAACTCCTCTCCCGGCATCACCATGTGCCCATCGATCGTGTCTGCCATCAGGTCGATGTTGTGGGCGCGATTGACCCCTGGCTTGAATGTCGTGAACTCCGAGACCTCGGTCAGCTCCCCGTACGCCATCGCATCTTCCGTCGAGAACGCCGGTTCGGCGGTGAACTCGAGCGGCAGCTCCCCGGTTCCGTCACCGAGTGCTGCTTCCTCGACGGCCTTCACGACCGCATCGACATGGAGGCTCGTCCCCATCTTCGAAGGGACGAGTTCGATGACATCATCGTCTGGAAGGTCCTCCATGCCCTCCTGCGGACTGTCCTTGATCTCGTAGTTCTCCGGCCAGTCCTCGTGGTCGTCGACTTCGATGATGTTCCAATAGGCATCGACGGGAGCGATCTCGAGGCTTGCACGCTGACCCTCGGCTAGTGCTCCGATGATCGTCGGGTCGACCGAGAAGCGGATGGTTGCGGGCTCACCGCGCACGATGTCGACACGGAGTGCTCGGGCCATGGACGCCGGAGTGACCTCGAACTCGAACCCGTACTCGGCATTTGACAGGACGACTCCGCGATCGATCATCTCCTCGGCGCGAACAGCGGCCGCCTCGATGTCGTCGGGGGTGAGGGTCGGGTCGCTATTGACGAGGGGAAGGACCACAACATCGGTTGATGCGGACATCACTGCGTCGGTGATGAGATCAACCGCCGTTGCCCGGTCGATTGCCTCGCCTGAGTGAGGGTCTTCCCTCAAGACGCGTTGCCCGCTGATCGTTATCGAGCCTTCGAACGCGGGGTTCGGGATCGCGCTCTTCTCCCACTCCGAGAGCTTCTCCGCGAGGAGTTCCTCGTCGAGGGAGCCTTCGATCGGAATGTCGACCTCGTCGGAGAACGCACGCAGCCAGCCGGTGAGACCGTCCTTGTTTTCCTCAAGGGCACGAGCGAGCGCCGTGTCGGTGTCGAATGTCGTGCCGATCTTTGAAGGGTCGAGCGAGTACGAGTGTCCGTTGACCTCAACGGTGATCGTGTTCGTGAGCCGTGCGGTCGCATACCCGTCCACGACCGCGGCGGCGTCGTCGCTGGAGAGGCGCGAAACATCGATCCCTTCCACGCTCACATTGCGGGCGACCTGGTCGGAAGCAGCGGCGGTGTCGACGAAGTAGATCGACAGGGGCAACAGCAGCAGCATCACGGGAACCGCGATGAACAGTGTCAATCTTCCTCTGGGACTGGTCATTCGTTCTCCGAAACCGGGGAAACACGGCCGCCGGGCGAGTATATGGCCGGGCCTCGAATACGGCGGCATTCGGGTTCGGGGAGCGAATCCCCGTGATCCGCTCACGAGGCCGTACCATCTCGCCATGGCAGCGTTCAAGGATCGGACCGATCCGTTGCGTGTCTCGGCGACCTTGTATGGGTGCTATCTGCAGTGTCCGCAACAGGCGCTTGCAAGGCTGCGTGGTGTCTACCCGGCCGATTCTGTTGCCGGATTCAAGGGTCGGCTTGCACACAGGGTCTTCGCTCGGCACCTCACCGACGGCGAGATCGCAGAGGAGGACTTCGAGATGACCTGCCGCAGGATTATCGGTGAGAGCATGTCGAACGACGAGGTCGCGCACCATCTCACGATGTCCGAGTACCGGGCGATGTTTCGCGAAGTCCACGAGCTGTATGAGCGTTTTCGGCTGCGTTCGTTTACCGGGTTCCGCGAGGCCGAGTCAGAGTTCGTGGTCGAGTCAGACGACATCGTGCTCACGGGTCGGATCGACGCCATCTTCGAAGACGACGACGGTGTCCGGATCGTCGACTGGAAGACCGGAACCTATCTGTCGGATCGAGAGCCCCAGCTGTCGTTCTACGCCATGGCCTGGCATCGCGGGCACGACGAGGTACCGGTCGTGAGTGAGGCCGTGTCGATCGCGACCGGGGACTTCGTCCGCCTCGAACCGTCGGCCCAGTCGATCAACGACACCGATGCACAGGTGGCAGCAATGGCCCGAACCTTGCAGGAGGCCCTGCGCGACGGGACCGATCTGGATCGGTACGGGGGACCGCACTGTCGCTGGTGCCCGCTCCTCGAGGACTGCACCGAGGGAGGATCGGCCGTCGACCTCCTCGACCGCCCAACCGGGCGTTCTCGGCGTTCTGTGGGCTGACAGCGGCCCTTTTCGTCGTACGCGAACCCTGGGTACGCGCGCGGTAGGGGTCGGGGGTTGGCATACTCGTCGGATGGCCCGGACCCTGCTCGCGCTTCATGCGCATCCCGACGACGAGTCCTCGAAGGGCGCGGGGACGGTGTCGCGCTACGCCGCTGCAGGCGTGCGCTGTGTCTTGGTCACCGCGACCGGAGGCGAAGCAGGCGACATCCTGAACCCGGAGATGGAACGACCCGAGATCGCCGAGGACCTCCGGGCCGTTCGTGAGGCTGAATTGGCGGAAGCGGCAGCGATCCAGGGCTACGACGATGTCATCCTTCTCGGATATCGCGACTCGGGTATGCCCGGTTCTGCGCACAACGCTGATCCTCGGGCGTTCTGCAATCAGCCCATCGACGATGTTCTCGGTCGCCTTGTTGAAATCGTGCGGGCGGAACGTCCCGATGTTCTGTTGGGATATGACTCCCACGAACGGTACCCACACCCGGACCATCTCAGGATTCACGAGCTGACCGTCCCGCTCTTCGAAGCAGCGGCCAACCCGGGCCGGTTTCCCGATGTCGGCTCACCGTGGGAGATCAAGAAGGTCTATGCGCCGATGATCTTCACGAGGGAACGGGTCCTGGCGCTCCACCAAGCGATGCTCAACCGCACCGGAACGAGCCCGTACCAACAATGGCTCGACCACATGGATGCCGACCGCGATCCCGAACGCCGGATGACACGGGTGAATGTCACCGGATTCATCGACCAGAGCAGACGCGCCCTGCTCGCGCATCGAACCCAGATCGATCCACAGGGACCTTGGTTCCGGGTACCAACGGATGTTGTCGAGGAGGTGTATCCGTGGGAGGACTTCGAGTTGCTCGCGACGCGCGTGGCATGGGAGCCAGACGCCGAAGACCTGTTCGCGGGGATCTCGTAGCAAGTCCGGGCTCATGCTCGTCCTCATGCTCGTCGCGGCGTTCTGCTGAAATGGCGATGTGATCCTCATCGGTGCCAAGGTCAGGTCAGCACTCGAAGAGGTTCCACGCGTCCTCCTCGACGAGGCTCACGCCCGGCTCCTCGACGACACCATCGATGCCGCAGCGGAACTCGATGCGTTGGTGGCAGAACCGAGCCTCGTTGTCGTGGTCGGTGGTTCCGGAAGCGGGAAGTCCACGATCACGAATGCGATCATCGGGTCCGATGTTGCCCCCGTGTCCCCGATCCGTCCGACGACCACCAACATCACCGCGATCGGGGCGTCCCCTCCTTTCCCAGTTGAAGGAGCGACCGAGTATGTCATCGTCGCTGGTTTGCCTGCAGGGCTGATCGTCGTCGACACGCCCCCATGGGACGCCGCAACGGACATCATCACCAACCTCGTCGAGGCCTCCGCGGTCACCATCGTGGTCGTCACGCCATCCCGGTACGGGGACGAATCGACACGCGAGGCAGTCGAGGCTGTTCGTCGCAGCAACAGCGCGCTGGTGATTGTCGCCAACCGCATGCCTGACGATGATGTCAGTCGCGAGCAACTCGAGGACGCGATCGGCGAACGGCTCGGGGAACTCCCGCAGGTGGTGGTGAAGGAAGGGGGAATCGCCCACTTCCCGCGGTTGATCCTCGATCCGATCATCTCCGAGGACACCACTGCCGATGCGAGGCGGCGGCTCGCCGAACAGGTGTCGGAAGCGAGCCGTCGTCTCGCCCGTTTCCTGACCGCCTCGGCGAGCGATGTCGGAGCGCTCTCTCATGCGATCGATGCAACGGTCGTTCCCTTGGTTGGCCCCACGGGCTCTTGGGCCGGGTCGACATGGACGGAGACCGCCGAGGACCTCGTCGAAGCCGCCATGGGTGCTGTCGACCAGTTCGACGAAGCGGTTGTCGACGCCGGCAGCACGGACCTTGCCGACCGCGTCAGGGATCATCTCCCGGCCGTCGACCGCGATGAACTCATGGTCGCCCTCATGTCGTGGAAGCAGGAAACGAGCCGCCGCGTACGCGACGCCGCGAGGCTGCGGTTCCGGCTGGGCAAGCGCGCCGCCCTCGACCTGATCGAACGCGATTCGTGGCTTCTCGCGTCGAGCGAGGACGCAGCCGCACCGAGGCGAATGAAGCGGCTCCTCGGGCGCGAATACGAACGAACGACGGAGGCTGTTCGCTCGGAACTGGCGGACCTGCTCCAAACCCCTGCGTCGACGCGTCAACAGCAGTGGGGTGCCGTCGTCGATGCGGCCGGCGAGTATCGACCCGGCATGCTCTTCGCCGCAGCTTCGGCCGGTGGAGGCACTACCGGTGCCTGACATCCACCAGCTCGGCGATCTCCTCGACATCTGCCTCGCGCGATCCGAATCGGTTCTCGATGAGGCTGCGTGGTCCGACCTCGCCAAGCTTCGGGGCCATGTCCGAAGACGCGCAGGATTCCTCGGTGAGTTGCTCGTCGTCGCCCTCGCAGGGGGCACCGGTTCGGGGAAGTCGTCGTTGTTCAACGCCCTCAGCCATGCCCAGATCGCGACCGTTGGCATCGAACGCCCGACGACCTCGGAATGCCTCGCGGCCCTTCCGGCAGACGCGGTGGGGGATATCGAGGAGTTCGTCGCAGCGCTCGGCATCGACAGGACCGTCTTCGTCGACGGTCTCGATCGGATGGTGCTCGTCGATCTTCCCGACTTCGACAGCACATTCACGGATCACCGCGGGGTGGTCGAATCTGTGCTCGCGGTGGTCGACGCAGTGGTCTGGGTCTTCGATCCGGAGAAATACGCCGACCGGTTGATACACGAGTCGTTCCTCGCGCCGCTCGCAAGGCACGAGGACCAGATGCTCTTCGTTCTCAACCAGGTCGATCGACTCGGTGACGACGCTGATCTCGTGGCTGCGAGTCTGCGAAGCCATCTGAGGGGCGACGGCTTTCGCCATCCGGAGGTCGTGTGTTCGATCGCTGCGCCATCCGAGCGGGTTGATGTGCAGGTCGATGCGGTGCACAAGGCGCTGCGATCGCGGCTCGACATCAAGGACTCCGCCATGAGAACACTCGCCGTTGACATCGCTCAAACCGCCAACGCATTGTGGCGTGATCTCAGGGATCGGCACGCAGCACTCGAAGGCAGCACGCGGGGTGATACCGCACTTGCGATGGCTTCTTTCGTATCGTTGGGGATCGCAGCACACGAGGCCGCAGCTGCGCATCCGGCAGAGGAGGGGCGCCGTGCAATCGAGTGACATCACCGGGTGGCTCACCGATACATGGGACCGCAGCGGGCGTGAGATCATCACAACCATCGGCGTCGTGGCGGCAGCGTGGATCGTCCTCCGGCTTGCGAGGCGAGCCGTTCGTCGCTGGGAGCAGAGTGTCACCGACCGGTTCGGCAACTCGGATCTGCAAGCCGAGCGTGAGCGCGCGCAGCGGATCGTCACGATCGCCGATGTGCTTCGACTCACCATTGCCATCACGGTGTGGGTGGTGGCGATCCTGACCGTGATGGCCATTTGGGGGCTCCCGATGTCGCCATTCATCGCGGTGGGAACAACCGTGGGGGTAGCGGTCGGATTCGGTGCCCAAGATGTTGTGCGGGACATCATCGCCGGGTTCCTGATCCTCATCGAGGACCAGTACTCGATCGGTGATGTCGTCGAGATCGCCGGCGTCAGCGGAACGGTGGAAGCGATCATGCTCCGCACCACCGTGCTCCGGGACCTCGACGGGAACCGGCATTTCGTTCCGAACGGGCAGATCAAGGTTGCCTCGAATCTCACATCGAAGTTCTCACGCCTCGTCGTCGATGTCCCCGTTTCGTATGACACCGATCTTGACGACGCGATGCGGGTGGTTGCCGACGAGGCGAACAGCCTCGCCTCCGACGACGAATGGCGCCAGCACTTCATTGAGCCACCGGAGATGCTCGGCGTGAACCAACTCGCCGATTCTTCCGTGCTCATCCGCGTGGTCATGACCTTGACCACCGAAGGTCGGTGGGTCGTCAAACGAGAGTTCCTTCGACGGATCAAGAAACGGCTCGACCGTGAAGGAATCGAGATCCCCTTCAACCAACTGTCGATCAGGACCGTGAATCCCCCGCAGGCGCCGGAATCAGGTCCCTGACCCGCGCAGGACAAGCATGCCGTCTTCGACTGGCTCGATGATGACCCTCGTCGCCGTGCCGAGGAGTTCCCCGTCGGCTTGGAATGGTGCAGGAGGATCGGCATCGATGGTGATCCGATCGAAGTCGGTCCACACATGGGCGCCCGAACGAGCGGTGTGGTTTCGCCGAAGCACGGCCCTCGAAAGCAGTGTCGTCGCGTTGCGGTAGCCGAGCCTGCCGACCGCAAGCGTTGCCATACCCGCGGGGGGGTTTTTGGTCAGGTGAAGGGGAATCGGCCCGAAGAATGTGTAGGGATCATGCACCTGGGTGAGGGCCGCGAGACCGTCGAACGACTCGCCGTTGGCCTCGATGCGCAGGTTCGGAAGTCGGTTCCGCCAGTCCGATGTCAAACGCCCGACCGCTGTCGACGCGTAGTGCACTCCTCCGAATCGGAGCTTGGCATAGGGCCGTTGCTCGGCGGCCTCGACGACGGCAGCGTCGAACCCGACTCCCACGGAGAAGGTCGCATACCGACGGATCGGCCCTGCACTGCTTGTCCCGGTGATGAGCGCCAGCCGTGTCGGAACGGGATCCCATTCGACCGCCCGCTCGGCCGCCTTGCGCGGTTTGCCGGGAATACCGAGGATTCTTCCGAGGACATTGGTGGTGCCAGCAGGGATGACACCGAGGGCTGTATCGGTTTGGGCGAGTCCGTTCGCGACATGGTGGGCAACGCCGTCACCGCCCATCGCGAACACGACATCGGCGCCGTTGCCCACCGCCTTGGATGTTTGGCGCATGGTGTCGGCACCGCTGACCGGCCACTGCGTATCGAGATCCCACGCCTTCGACAGGGTTGCCACGATGTCGCGGAACAGTCCGCCGGTGAACTGGGAGGCAGATGGGTTTGCCATGAGGACCGCATGACGCATCGCCTGAGGGTATCGGGGGCACCAGCCGCAGTTATGCGTTGAGCAGCTTTTCGACCTTCTCGCGCAGATCGAGGGGCCTGAACGGTTTTGTCATGAACGCATCCGCCCCACCCTTGGCTGCTCGGTCGGCCATCTCCGGCTGTGCATGTGCCGTGAGCACAAGGACCTTCAGATGCTCGGTCCCGGGATCACCACGCAGCTCGCGCAGAACCTCCCAGCCGTCGAGTCCCGGGAGGCCGATGTCGAGGATGACGACATCGGGCACTTGGTCACGGATCGCAGCGATGCCGGTTGGCCCGTCCTGGGCGGAGGTGATCGTCACATCAAGGACGCGCAGGCACACCTCGATGAGCCTCCGCACGGAGGAAGAGTCCTCGATCACGAGCACACGCGCCTGAGCCATGGTGGGTATATCGGCGCCTGACGGGCCGGCTGGAGCAGAATCGCCCCGTACGCGTTCGTGTGTCTGCCGTCGTAGCCTGTGTGCTGACAAGGCGATTCACGAGGAGGATCTCTGTGCTCAAACCCTACGCCCCAGAGCCATACTCCGACTTCACCGACGAAGCACCCGCATCGATGTACCGGGCAGCCCTCGTCCGCGTCGAAGCGAACCTCGGTGAGCACGCCGCCCTGATCATCGGTGGGGACCGCATTGACACCAAGACAACGATCGAGTCGGTCAACCCTTCGCGACCGGATCAACAGGTCGGTACGGCATCGTCTGCGGGTACGAAACACCTCGAGGGAGCGTTGGATGCCGCCTGGGATGCATTCGGGGGCTGGTCGCGAAGAACGGCCGAAGAACGCGCCGGATTCGCGCATCGCGTCGGTGACCTCATGTACGAGCGCAAGTGGGACCTCGCGGCGCTGGAGTCGTTCGAGGCCGGCAAGAACTGGGCAGAAGCAGAGGCCGATGTCGCAGAGGCCATTGATTTCTGTCGCTACTACGCGCATCAGGCACTGCGGATGGCTGAGCCCGTCGACCTCGTTCAGGTGCAAGGGGAGACCAACGAGGCCACACTCCAACCGCTCGGCGCCGGCGTGGTCATCCCCCCGTGGAACTTCCCGCTCGCGATTCCAGCCGGCATGGTCATGGGTCCCGTCGCTGCGGGCAATACGGTGATTCTCAAGCCGGCATCGAACACTCCGATGATCGCGTGGGCGTTCATGCAGGTTCTCGAGGAAGCAGGGCTGCCGCCTGGCGTTGTCAACTATCTGCCCGGTCCGGGTGGAGCGATCGGTGACGGTCTCGTCGACCATCCGAGAACCCGATTCATCAACTTCACCGGATCCAAGGAAGTCGGGCTCCGCATCGCGCAGCGATCCGCCATCGTCAGCGAAGGGCAACGCTGGCTCAAGCGCGCTTTCATGGAGATGGGGGGGAAGGACGCCATGATCGTCGACGACACGGCCGATATCCCGGCGGCAGCCGCCGATGCAGTGCGATCAGCTTTCGGCTTTCAAGGGCAGAAGTGCTCCGCATGCAGCAGGCTCATCGTGTTCGAGTCTGTCCACGATGAGGTCGTTGAAGCGGTGGTCGACACGGCGTCGAAGTTGTCGCTCGGACCGGCGACGGCGAACCATCCGGTGGGTCCCGTGATCTCGGCTCAGCAGCACCGGTCGATTCTGTCCGAGATCGAAGCAGGGAAGCAGGAAGCAACCCTCGTCATGGGCGGACACCCAGTCGATCGCGATGGTGGCTACTACATCGAACCGACGATCTTCGTGGATGTGGAACCCGACGCGAGGCTCGCCCAGCACGAGATCTTCGGGCCCGTGCTCTCCGTGATCCGTGTTGCTGACTTCGATGAGGCCCTCACCGTGGCAAATGGAACCGAGTTCGGTCTCACTGGCGGTTTGTACTCCTCGGACCCCCAGAGGCTCGATCGGGCGAGACGCGAATTCCATGTTGGCAACCTGTACCTCAACCGGAAGATCACCGGGGCCCTCGTCGGTGTGCAGCCGTTCGGGGGATTCAACATGTCAGGTTCCAACGCCAAAGCGGGGGGGCCGGACTACCTGCGGCTGTTCATGGAGATGAAGACGGTCAGCGAACGCCAGCGGTGATTCCCCATCCTCTCGTCCTCACTCGGTCCCGTCGTAGGTGTGCCAAACGACGGCGTTGCCAAGGGTGTCCATGATCATCGCGGTGTCTCCGCCGTTGGACCACACGGCCTGATCGGAGCACCAATGAAGCGCACCGACAGGTCCACCTTCGCACCCCGTGACGACGGTGACACTCTGACCGGGCTCGAGAGCGACACCGGGCGGAAACACGAAGCGGTTGCTCGAGGACTCGTCGCGGAGGGTCCAGCCAGCCATCGGAACGATGTCGTATCCCTCGTTGACGACGGTGATGTACTCGGCGTCGAGGGCTGACGCGTCCGGACCTTCCGGATCGAAGGCGAGGTCCGATACCCGAATCACCGGCCGGTCGGCGGCGACCCCTTCCTTGTCGCCGCATGCGTAGGTCCCCCACATGCCGTACCCGGACTGAAACGCTCTCGCCTCGAGCGCCTTGAGCGTCGCCGCCCCGTCGGAGCCGTCGTGGAGGGCGACCGCATGTCCGGTCGCGACCAGGTCGGCGTTCACATGCAGCGGAGTTGGGGTTTCGAGGTACACATGGCGCAGGAGCCGCCCGAACGAATCGACATCGTCGGCCCCCTCGATGAGCAACACCTCCGAGCCCTGCACGAGGGACATGAGATAGGCAGTGGATTCGGGGCCCCAGCACTCGTCGAACTCGGGAGCGTTGATTCCAACGAGCCGGACATCGACCTCGGCCCCGTCGACGAGGACGCGAATCGTGTCCCCGTCGGTGACATCGAGCACGGTGCCGACCACCCGGGTCTCGGGAGGAGGGAGGGTGATCGTGGTCGTCGTCACCACCTCGACTCCCGGCAGTGTGGTCGATGTGGTGGTGGTGTCGTCGAATGCTGGCGATCGGGGCCGCGTGTCACACGCCGTGGCTGTGAGGACGGTGAGAATGGCGATCAGGACGACGCTGCGGCGCATCCCGCAACGGTACAACCGGACACCGAGAACTCGATGCACTGCGCGGGGGGTCTTCGACTAGCATCCGCTCCGAGCTCCCTCACCGAAGAGAACCGATGTCCACACGATTCGACCTTTCAGGCAAGACCGCGCTCGTCACAGGGGGCAACAGCGGTATCGGCCTCGGCATCGCCGATGCCCTCGCGGAAGCCGGATCGGCTGTTGTGATCTGGGGACGCAGCAAGCAGCGCAATGCGGACGCGATCGAGGTGATCGCACGACATGGTCACAAAGCGACAGCCCTTGAGGTAGATGTCGCAGATGAGCCAGCTGTCGAAGCGGCGTTCACCGCCACGGTCGAGACACTCGGGCATGTCGATGCGGTCTTTGCAAACGCCGGGCTGGGATCTGGATCAGCACCCTTCGAGGACCTGACGACCGAGGAATGGCGAAAGGTCTTTGCGGTCAACATGGATGGGGCCTTCTGGACCTTCCGTGCAGCCGTCAGACACATGAAGCCTCGGGGCACCGGTTCGCTCGTTGTGACATCGTCGACCTCGGCAGATCTCGGGTTCAGTCGAGGTGAGCACTACGCCGCCACGAAGGCAGGCGTCCGAGCCCTGATCCGGGGACTTGCCGTTGAGTACGGCAGGCACGGCATCCGCGCCAACGCGATTGCTCCCGGGTGGGTCGTGACGGGTATGACCGATCGGTTCATCGACGGTGAAGCCTTCGAGGCCCGCTACAAGCACCGGATCCCTCTTGGCAGATGGGGGACTCCGGAGGACTTCGGAGGGATCGCCGTGTATCTCGCCTCGGATGCGAGCCGGTGGCATACGGGTGACACGATCACGATCGACGGTGGCTTCCTCAGAACATGACCTGGACGGTCCTCGATACACTCGGCGCCCACAGCCGACAAGAGGGGACCGATGATCACCTTCGATGAACAGGTCGCGATCGTGACCGGCGCGGGACATGGACTCGGCCGCTCCCATGCCATTGCGCTTGCCGAACGAGGCGCTCGCGTGGTGGTCAACGATCTTGGGGGTGCACGGGACGGAAGTGGGGCATCGGCGAGCGCTGCGGAGTCGGTTGTGGCCGAGATCGAGGCTGCGGGTGGCGAGGCGATGGCCAATGCCGCAGATGTCACCGATCGAGACGCCGTCGATGCGATGGTTGCTGCTGCGCTCCAACGCTGGGGCAGGGTCGACATCCTCGTCAACAACGCTGGGGTCCTGCGCGACAAGAGCTTTGCCAACATGGACATGGACGACTTCGATTTCGTTGTGAAGGTCCATCTGACCGGTACGGCGAACTGTACGAAGGCAGTCTGGGACCACATGCGGAACAGCTCCTACGGGCGGATCGTCGTGACGACCTCATCGTCGGGCCTCTACGGCAATTTCGGTCAGGCGAACTACGGTGCTGCCAAGCTCGGGGTGGTTGGACTGATGAACACGCTGCGCATCGAAGGAACGAAGTACAACATCCGAGTCAATGCGCTTTCCCCTGTCGCGCACACTCGCATGACCGACGAGTTGCTCCCCGACGACGCCAAGCAACTCCTCGCTCCCGAGGAGGTGACACCCGCGGTCCTGTTCCTCGTGTCGTCCGACGCTCCGAATGGCATGATCCTCGCCGCAGGCGCCGGTGGCTACGCCGCTGCGAAGATCAATGAGACCGAGGGAATCTGGCTTCCCCCAGCTGATCGAAACCCCGAGACCATCGCGCAGCGTCTCGCCGACATCGTCGCACCGGACGGACAGCGCGAGATGACGAGCGGCAACGATCAGACGATGAAGTTCCTCGATGCGGCGACCAGAGGAGCGGGGCAAGACCGATGAAAGCGGTGGTGTGCGCCGCGTACGGAGACCCCGAAGACCTCGCACTCGTCACCGATGCCGCCGCTCCGAATCCCGGACCTGGTCAGGTGGCGATCGATGTCAAGGTTGCGGCGCTCAACTTCCCCGACCTCCTCACCATCAAGGGGGCCTACCAGGTGCGGCCCGAGCCACCGTTCTCGCCGGGGTTCGAAGCATCGGGGTTGATTGCGGCCGTCGGTGACGGTGTCACCGAACTCAGCGTCGGTGACCGGGTTGCTGCAGCGGGCGTATTCGGTGCATTCGCCGAACGATGGATCGTCGACGCTGATCATTGCGTTGTCGTGCCCGACCGGGTCAGCTTCGAGACCGCGGCAGCGACGATCATCGCGTACGCGACCTCATACCACGCCCTCGTCAACCGCGCCCCCATTGCTCGGAATGACACGCTCCTCGTGTTGGGAGCGGCGGGAGGTGTCGGCTCGGCAGCGGTCGAGATCGGAGCGATGCTCGGTGCCAGGGTCATCGCGGCGGCGAGTTCTGACGACAAGCTTGCCCACTGTCGCGAGCGCGGTGCCGCCGACACCATCAACTACGCGACCGAGGATCTTCGGACGCGGGTCAAGGAGCTGACCTCGGGTCGTGGCGTCGATGTCGTGTACGACCCGGTGGGGGGCGAATACGCCGAGCCAGCATTCCGATCGCTTGGATGGAGGGGCCGCCATCTCGTGATCGGCTTCACGGCCGGGGAGATCCCGCGGGTGCCGTGGAACCTCGCACTTCTCAAAGAGGCATCGGTGGTCGGTGTGTACTGGGGTGGTTGGTCAATGCATGATCCCGCAGGGAGCAGGCGGTTCCTCGAACAGGTCTTTGCTCTCGTCGAGGACGGATCCTTGTCCCCGAGCGTGACGGCATCGTTCCCGATCGATGAGTTCCTCAAGGCATACGACTTGGTTCGCTCCCGCGCCGCTCGAGGCAAGGTCGTTCTCCGGATCGGTGCCTGATCGCAATCGCACTCAGCGATCAAACACCGTCGAGGGATGCATGGAGCGTGCGCATGCCGGCAAGCCACCGGTCGTAGTCCGACGCCTTGCGCGCGAAGTACTCCGCAACCTCGGGATGTGGAAGGATCAGAAAAGTCTCTTCATGGATACCTTCGATGACGGCCTCGGCGACTGCATCGGGGGTGATCGCGAGGTCGCGCACCCATGTCTGCATTGCGGCACTGTCGCCGCCGAACAGGTCGAGCATCGGCGTGTCGACGAACTGTGGACACAACGCCGACACCCGAAGGCCGCGGTCGCCGTAGGTGACCGAAAGCCACTCGGCCAGTGCGACGACCGCGTGCTTGGTGACCGAGTACGGCGCAGCTCCGAGGTTGGTCAGCAGCCCTGCCGCCGACGCCGTATGGACGAGGTATCCGCTCGCGCGTTCGAGCATGCCGGGGAGAACGGCTCGGACCGCGTACACATGGCTCATGACATTGACCTGCCAGGTTCGTTGCCACACCGCATCGGGCACATCGACAGACCCACCGGTCGCGATTCCGGCGTTGAGACAGACGATGTCGACCTTCCCGAACTCGTCTTCGATCGAGCCGAACACGCGTTGTGTTTCAACCGCGTCGGCAACATCGAGTGTCCTTGCAGCTGCGCCGACCGCCGTTGCGACCCGAGCTGCACCCTCCGCATCGATGTCAACGACGACGACCGCGCCCGCACCTTCGTTGGCGAAACGCCTCGCAAGGGCCTCCCCGATGCCACTCGCGCCTCCGGTGACCACAACGACTTTCTCCCTGATATCCATGTGCGCTCCTTGATGACCGCATGCATCCCGCCAGACCCTACGACGGGATGGCCGCGCCGGTGGCGGTATTCTGCCTGCTGCGCTGGACATGAGGTGGATACATGCGTGAAGTGCCGTTGGAACAGGTGGCGGAGCTCGTCGGAACCGAAGTCGGACATTCGGATTGGTTCACGGTCGATCAGGGTCGAATCAGCGCATTCGCCGATGCGACCCTCGACCACCAGTGGATCCATGTCGATGAGCGCAGGGCCGAAGAGGGTCCGTTCGGTTCGACGGTCGCACACGGGTACCTGACGCTCTCGTTGCTTCCGCATCTGGCATCGGACTCGAATGTGGGGCCCGCGGGGGCGCTGATGGCACTCAACTACGGGAGCGACCGGGTCCGCTTTCTCAACCCGGTCAAGGCGGGGAGTCGAATCCGCACGCGGAGCACCCTCAAGGACTTCACATCCAAGGGAGGGGGCCGCTACCTTGCAACGACCGGCATCGTGGTGGAGATCGAAGGTGACGAAACGCCTGCGATGGTTGCTGATGTCCTGACAATGTTCGTGATGGATTCACGGTGAATCCACAAGAGGGAGTGGCATGATGACGACCGACACCGATGCAGCGCTTGTCGATGAGGCCATCGACAAGCTGCTCGCCGATCATCCACCCGCATCGACGGATCCGAAGCGCTTCTGGGGGGCCCAGTACGATGCGGGCCTGGCCTGGGTCGACTTCGAGGAGGGATACGGGGGGCTCGGCGTCAGCCCGAGATTCCGCGAGACCGTCACGAGGCGGCTCGGTGAGGCGGATGCACCGCTGTGGAACCGGACGGCGAACATCCTTGGTATCGGGATGGGGGCAGGCGTCCTCGCCGCCCACGGAACGGCGGCACAGAAGGAACGGTGGCTCCGCCCGATGTTCACGGTCGACGAGGTCTGGTGCCAGCTGTTCTCGGAGCCGGACGCGGGATCTGATGTCGCGGGGCTCTCGACGCGGGCGGTCAGGGACGGTGACGAGTGGATCATCAACGGACAGAAGGTCTGGACGACCCTTGCGCACATCGCGAAGTGGGGCATGGTTGTCACAAGGACCGATCCGGATCAGCCGAAACACAAGGGCCTCACCTATTTCGTCGTGGACATGCAGGCTGATGGCGTTGAGGTTCGTCCCCTGTATCAGATCACCGGCGAGGCAGAATTCAACGAGGTTTTCTTCAACGACGCTCATGTGCCTGATGATCAGCGCATCGACGATGTCGGGGCAGGATGGCGGGTTGCGATGACCACGCTCATGAACGAGCGGGTCGCGATCGGCGGCGGTACACCGCCTCGTGGAAGCGGGGCCATCGCGGTTGCGATGGATGCGTGGGAGGCGGCGGGGTCCGGTGATGCGGCCGATCGTCGTGAACTTGCGCGCCTGTGGGCCGAGAACGAAGCGATGCGCCTGACCGCGATCCGCGCAACTGAGAACATGAAGGTCGGTGTCCCCGGTCCCGAAGGTTCGACCGGCAAGCTCGCCTGGGCCGACCTCAACAAGGAGATCACCGCCTTCGCGGTCGGTTCGATGGGTCTCGAGGGCATGACGATTCCTGAGGGCTACGCCCTCGAACCAACCGTGTACGACACGCGGATGACCGAGCGTGTGCTGTCCGCGCAACGGTGGTTCCTGCGCTCGCGGGCCAACAGTATCGAAGGCGGGACATCCGAGATCATGCGGAACATTCTCGGCGAGAGGGTCCTTGGGCTTCCCGGCGAGCCACGGGTCGACAAGAACATCCCGTGGAAGGATGTTCCCCGTGGCTGACGGCATCAGCTTCACACGCACCGACGAGCAGTCGATGCTCGCGTCGACACTCCGTGAGTTCCTCGAGGCCACGGTCGACGATGACCGGACGCGGGAGATGTCGACGACAGACGACTCCTTCGACGGTCCCGTGTGGGACGGATTGCGGGACATGGGACTGTTCGGCCTGCACATTCCCGAGGCGTACGGCGGTGCGGGCTTCACAACCGTCGAGGTCGGAATCGTGTTCGAGGAACTCGGCCGGAAGGTTGCGTCCGTTCCGCTGCTGTCAACCGCCCTTGCCGCGACGGCCATCCTCGAAGCCGGGGACGACGACCTCAGACAGCACTGGCTTCCGGGACTCGCGAGCGGCGAGATGATCGGCACCCTTGCGATGCATGAGTCCGCCCACGACATCACCGTCGGTGGTGGGGAGACTTCGGTTGTGCCTGATGGCGACGGTTGGATCCTCGATGGCGCCAAGCGATTCGTGACCGACGCGGTCCATGCAGATGTCTTCGTCGTTGTTGCCGCTGTGCCGGATGGCATGGCGCTGGCGGTGGTTCCGGCACGGGCCGCTGGCGTCGAGGTCGTGCCGACCCACGCCCTCGATGCCACACGACCGATCGGAGAGGTCCGTTTCACGGGGGTGCGCCTCGACTCCGCGTCCGTCTGTGTCGACGCCGAAGCAGCGGTGTCGACCGCGATCGACATGGGTGTCGTCTGTTTGGCGTGTGAGCAGGTCGGGGGAGCGCAGTGGGGACTCGAGACCTCGGTTGCGTACGCGAAGACGCGATTCCAGTTCGGCCGAGCCATCGGCTCGTTCCAGGCGGTCAAGCACAAGTGTGCGGACATGCTCGTCGCCGTTGAGCACGCAAAGTCGGCTGCTTGGCACGCCGCAGCGTCGTTCGAGGATCCGGAAGAGGCCGCGATCGCCATACCGGTGGCCCGATCGGTGTGCTCTGATGCCGCTCTTGCCGTTGCTGGTGAGACGATCCAGGTGCTCGGTGGGATCGGGTTCACCTGGGAGCATGCAGCCCACCTCTATCTCAAGCGCGCGAAGTCGACTTCATTGCTGTTTGGTTCCACCGGGATGTGGCGTGATCGACTCGCCGACGCCGTCGGCATCAGGTAGCGGCGATGGCATCCGTGGCGCGAACCGTTGTGATCCTTCACGGTGCTGCCGGAAGCGCAGCCTCGTGGGATGGTGTAGCTGAGGCTGTTCGTGCTTCCGGGGTGCCGTGTGTTGTTCCTGACCTGCCTGCGCATGGATCGAGTGGCGAACCAGCCCTTCGATCGATCGGGGAGTTCGCGGATTGGGTTGAGGGCCTGATCGAGGATGAAGGACTCGACGGCATCGTGCTTGCAGGCCACTCGATGGGGTCTCTGATCGCCCTTGATATTGCTGGTCGACGCAACACCCGCCTCGCGGCGGTCACCCTGATGTGTGTCGGTCATCCGATGAGCGTGTCAGCCACACTCCTCGATATGGCGGCATCCGACGGTGACGCTGCTCGCTCGTTCATGGCGAAATACTCAGCGTCGAAACGCACCAGCCCCGAACTCGAGGCACGGCGGGAAGCGCACCGGCTCCTCATGGATCGCGTGCCGCGCGCGGTGATCGAAGCCGATCTTCACGCGTGCAACGGCTACGACGCCGCGGTGGCTGCCGCGCGGGCGGTTTCGGTCCCGGCCATCGTCGTCACGGGAACCGAGGATCGAATGGTCCCGGCCGCCGCCACGGCTCCGATCGTTGAGGCGCTCGAATCACCCCTATGCCGGTCACTCGACGGCGTCGGGCACGCCATCAACATCGAGGCACCGGGCGAGGTCGCCGCGATCCTCACCGAAACCGCAGAGAACTCTTCGCTGTTGTGAGTTCGCGTGCCGAGGGCGTTCTGCGCGCTTAGTCGGCGTCGTAGAACTGGTCGGATTCGGTTGACCCTTCCAGCGCGAGGGTCGACGACTCGCCCCCGGTGATCACCTGGCTCACCTGGTCGAAGTAGCCTGCTCCGACCTCGCGCTGATGGCGGGTGGCGGTGTAGCCGAACCGTTCCATGCCGAACTCCGACTCCTGGAGGTGCACATACGCCTCCATGCCCCGCTCGGCGTAGCCCCGCGCGAGGTCGAACATGCCTGCATTGAGGACATGAAACCCTGCAAGCGTGATGAACTGGAATCGGTAGCCCATGGCTCCGAGCTCCTTTTGGAAATTCGCGATCGTCGCATCGTCGAGGTGTCGCTTCCAGTTGAACGACGGTGAACAGTTGTAGGCAAGCATCTTGTCGGGGAACTCGCCCCGGATGGCATCAGCGAACGCTTTGGCCTCGTCGAGGTCGGGTGTCGATGTCTCACACCAGATGAGGTCGGCGTATGGGGCGTACGCAAGCCCGCGGCTGATTGCGGCGTCCATGCTGTTGTCGACAGTGAAGAAGCCCTCAGCCGTACGCTCGCCGGTCGTGAACCGTCGGTCCCGCTCGTCGACATCGGTCGTGAGCAGCGTCGCACCGAGGCTGTCGGTGCGCGCAACGATGAGCGTCGGAACGCCGAGCACATCGGCGGCAAGCCGTGCCGACTTCAGGGTGCGCACATGCTGGCCGGTCGGAATGAGCACCTTGCCACCCATGTGGCCGCACTTCTTCTCTGACGAGAGCTGGTCCTCAAGGTGGACGGCGGCCGCTCCTGCTTCGATGAAGCTCTTGGTCAGCTCGAACACATTGAGCGCTCCGCCGAATCCGGACTCCGCGTCTGCGATGATCGGAACCATCCAGTCCGTGTCGTGCTCACCTTCGGACCATTCGATCTCGTCGGCGCGTCTCAGTGCGTTGTTGATTCGCTTGACCAGTGCTGGAGCCGAGTTGGCCGGATAGAGGGACTGGTCCGGATACACGGCCCCGGAGAGGTTTGCATCCGCCGCGACCTGCCATCCCGACAGATAGATCGCCTTGAGGCCGGCCTTGACCATCTGCACCGCTTGGCCGCCGCTGATCGCGCCCAGCGCGTGGACATAGTCCTCCGTGTGCAACAGACTCCAGAGCTTGTCGGCCATGACCGACGCGATCGTGTATTGCTCGACGAACGAACCCTGGAGGCGCACGACATCTTCTGCCGTGTGGTCACGCTGGACCCCGTCCCATCTCGGATTCGTGTCCCAATCCTGTTGGATCTCGTGGGCTCTCGCCGCGATCTGGCTCTCGTTGGTCATGTGGGTCTCCCGTTCGGGTTCGTGCTTGGTAAGGATTTCACTCGAGCATCTCGTATGCCGGAAGGGTGAGGAAGTCCGGGAAGTCATCGGCAAGGCTGACGCGCTCGAACAGCTCTCGGGCGTCGTCGTACCGGCCCGCTGCATAGGCATCGTGGCCGAGCTCGGTACGGATGGCGTCGGTCGTCTCGTCTGCGATCTTGCTGACGAGAGCAGGCGTGATCTCGGTTCCGGCGACCGTAGTAGCGCCCGACTGCGCCCATTGCCAGATCTGGCTTCTCGAGATCTCGGCCGTCGCCGCATCCTCCATCAGGTTGTAGATGGCGGCAGCACCGGTTCCCGTGAGCCAGGAGGCGATGTACCGGATTGCAACATCGATGTTGTGCCGCACACCCTCGTCGGTGATGGTTCCTCCATCCACCTCGAAGTCGGTGAGTTGGTCGGCGCGTACGGCTACATCGGGGCGGAGCCGGTCGAGTTGGTTCGGCCGTGTGCCGAGCACCTCGTCGAAGACGGCCGTTGCGACCGGGACAAGGTCCGGATGGGCGACCCAGGTTCCGTCGCAGCCATCACGCGCTTCGCGTTCCTTGTCCTCTCTCACCTTCGCGATCGCCGTTCGGTTGATGGCCTCGTCGGTGCGGCTCGGGATGAATGCAGCCATGCCGCCCATCGCGTGCGCCCCGCGTCGGTGACAGGTCTGGACGAGCAGCTCCGTGTAGGCACGCATGAACGGAACCGTCATGCCGATCTGGTCTCGGTCGGGGAGCACAAGGTCGCTCGATTTCCGGAACTTCTTGATGATGGAGAAGATGTAGTCCCAACGGCCAGCGTTGAGGCCCGCAGAGTGCTCGCGGAGTTCGTACAGGATCTCATCCATTTCGAACGCCGCAGCGATCGTCTCGATCAGCACCGTTGCCTTGATCGTCCCGATGGGCAGCCCGAGCATGTCTTGGGCCGTGATGAAGACATCGTTCCACCATCGAGCCTCGTGATGGCTCTCGAGTTTCGGAAGATAGAAGTAGGGTCCGCTGCCGCGCTCGCAGAGCTCGGTGGCGTTGTGGTACAGGTAGAGGCCGAAGTCCACGAGGGAACCCGCCGCCGGGTCGTCGTCGACGAGAATGTGGGCTTCATCGAGATGGAGACCCCGTGGGCGCACCATCAAGGTGGCTACTGACTCTGCGAGCTCGTAGCGTTTGCCGTTCGGGGCCGTGAAGTCGACCTGTCGGCGGATGGCGTCACGGAGGTTCGCCTGGCCGTCGATCATGTTCGACCAGGTCGGCGAGTTCGAATCCTCGAAGTCGGCCATGAAGACCCGTGCACCGGAGTTGAGGGCATTGATGACCATCTTTCGATCCGTCGGACCGGTGATCTCGCAGCGGCGGTCAGTCAGATCCGCAGGAGCGGGAGCGACCATCCAGGATTCCGACCGGAGTCCGCTCGTTTCGGTGAGGAACTCGAATTGGCCACCGGCGTCGAGCGAGCGTTGTCGTGTGGCGCGTGCGTCGAGGAGGCTTCTGCGGTGCCGGTCGAATTCGCGATGAAGGGCCGCGACGAACGCGAGGGCGTCGGGAGTGAGGACCGATCGCATCGTGTCCGACATCGGTGCGAGGATCTTGGGTGCTGTCACCGTGACCTTTCGAGTCGCAGAACCGTAGGAAACGGAGAGTTTGCGCACAATGCAAACCTCAGAAGTGATAAGATCATCGATAGTTATCTTCTGGCTGTAGTTATGGAGTAATTGTGGCAGCGATGGATCCCTTGATGTTCGGTCGGCAGGTCCGGCACCAGCGCAAGCGCCTCGGCATGACGCTCGACGACCTGGGTGAGCGCGTCGGCAAACCTGCGCCGTTCCTGTCCCTGCTCGAGAACGGCAAGAAGGAACCGAAGCTGGGCCTTATCAACGACCTTGCCGGCGCCCTCGGCGTCGATGTCGCCGACCTGCTCAGCGTCGAACCTCCCTCGCGCCGGGACGAACTCGAGGTGGCGATCGAGCGAGCGCAGCGGGACCAGGCCTATCGCGATCTCGGACTCCCGTATCTCAAACCATCGGCTCGTATGCCCGATGCAGCTCTCGAACATGTGGTTGCCCTGTACCGGGAGCTCCGCGGAAGGGACGCTGCGGCACCATTCACGCGGGACGAAGCTCGTGCCGCCAACGCGCAGCTTCGCGCGGAGATGACGGAGCGGGGCAACTACTTCGCCGAGATCGAGGCCCTGGCAGCGGATGCCGTTGCAGCGATCGACTACTCGGGCCAGGGTGCGATGTCCAAAGGTGATCTCAATGCCCTCGCCGCGCATTTTGGCTTCAGCGTAATTCGCACCCCCGATGTGCCCGCATCCGTTCGGTCGGTGACCGACCTGCGCAACCGCAAGATATTCGTGCCGGGCCGTGACAACTTCGATTCAAAGCAGTCGCGTTCGGTCATCCTCCAGACATTCGGCCACTTTGCGCTTCAGCACCCCGACCCCAAGGACTTCGGAGAGTTTCTGCGCCAGCGTGTCGAGGCGAACTACTTCGCGGGTGCGGTCCTCGTCCCCGCGACGGCCGCCGTTCCGTACCTCGCGGACGCGAAGGCCGACCGAAACCTCTCCGTCGAAGACCTCAAGGACCGGTTCTTCATTTCCTACGAGATGGCGGGCCACCGATTCACGAACCTCGCGACGAAGCACCTCGGTCTCAGGACCCATTTCGTGCGTTCCGACGATCAGGGCATCATCTGGAAGGCATACTCGAACAATGGCGTGCCGTTCCCGAAAAACTCGGCGGGAGCGATCGAGGGGCAGCGGCTGTGCCGCGAATGGGGCACTCGCCAGGCCTTCTCATCCGAAGCTCGCTACACGATCCACTATCAGTACACCGATACCTCTGCTGGGACCTTCTGGTGTGCGACCTTTGTGGAGTCGGCACGCGAGCCGGTGTCTGCGATCACGGTCGGAGCCCGGTTTGAGGACGCCAAGTGGTTCCGGGGATGGAACACCGAACGGCGCAGTGTGTCGCGTTGCCCCGATGGTGACTGCTGTCGCCAGGTCAGCGAGGAGATGGCCGAACGGTGGAACGGCCACGCGTGGCCGTCGGTTCGGCCGAACTCCCATGTGCTCGCTGCGATGCCGGTGGAGACCATTCCCGGTGTGGACATGGTCGAGATCTACGAGTTTCTCACCAAGCACGAGTCCTCGGCGTACGAGTAGACGCGGCGTCGGTATCGGTGGTACCGATGATCCTGTGCGACAATCGGCATCATGTCGACGGTCGTCATGCTCAACGGTTCCCTTTTCGATGCCATGAGTACTGCCCGATGAGAGCTCTCGTGTTCGCCGCCTGTGTATTCGCGCTCGCCTCCGCTGGCTGTTCCGGGGACCCGGGCGAGTCGACGACCTCGCCAACGGCGACAAGCCTGACCGGATCGACGACGACGGAACCCAACCAGACCTCACCCTCGACGATCGCCTCGCCGACGACGATTCCGACCATTCCCATCTCGGAACTCTCGCTCGAGGCCACCACCGTGGCCGATGGATTCGATAACCCTGTGTTGATCCTGACGGATCCGATCCGTCCACGGTTCATCATCGTCGAACAGCCCGGTCGCCTCGTTGCCTTGGACGGATCCAACCGCACGGAACTCCTCGACATCTCATCCGATGTGCGTTTCGGCGGCGAGCAGGGATTGCTCGGCATGGCGTTCGATCCCGAGGTCGCGACGAACCACTCCGCATATCTCTCGTACACCGCCAACGACGGATCGAGCATCATCGAACGGATCGAGTACCGCGGCGGCGTCTTTGATCCGTCAACTCGCGAGATGGTCCTGCGGGTGCATCAGCCAGCCGCCAACCACAACGGCGGCATGATCGCGTTCGGGCCCGACGGATTCCTGTGGATCGGTCTTGGTGACGGCGGAGCCGCCGACGACCGCTTCGGCAACGGGCAGCGCGCCGACACGCTGCTCGGAGCGCTGCTGCGGATCGATGTCCTCGACGACGGGTCATACACCGTACCCGTCGACAACCCGTTTGCCGACGGTGTCGACGGAGCCCCCGAAGTGTGGGCCATCGGCCTGCGAAACCCGTGGCGTTTCGCCTTCGACGGCACGGACCTGTGGATCGGAGATGTCGGTCAGAATCGGATCGAAGAGGTCGATGTCATCGATGTCGGTGCGGCAGGCACAAACTTCGGCTGGCCGATCAGGGAGGGTGGCAGCTGCTTCGGCGGGGCTTCATGCGACACCGATGGCCTCGTCACCCCGATCGCCGAATACGCCCACGACGAGGGATGTTCCGTCACCGGTGGTGCCGTCTATCGCGGAGCGGCAATACCGTCGCTTCACGGGCAGTTCTTCTACGCCGACTACTGCTCGGGCATCCTGCTCAGTGTTGCTCGCGATGGCATGTTCCACGACTGGACCGAACAGACGGGGCCGCTCGATCACCCGACCGGGTTCGGGATCGGACCCGATACGGAGCTGTATATCGTGACGCAGAACGGCGCTCTTCTCAGAATCGCGACCGAAGGGGCATGATCCATGGCTCGAACCATCATCCTCGACACCGATCCGGGACAGGACGACGCGCTCGCGCTGTTTCTCGCCCTCGCGGCACCCGAGATCGATCTCCATTCGGTCGTGTCCGTGGCAGGGAATGTCCCCCAACCGCGGGTGACCGACAATGTCCTCGACCTCCTCGCGCTTGCCGGACACGACGATGTACCGGTTTATCGCGGATGCGAGCTGCCCCTCATTCGGGCTCAGTACACGGCCGAATATGTCCACGGTGACACCGGTATCGACGGCGCTGATATTCCGCGCACCGGCCGCTCTCCCGAAGCCAAGCACGGGGTCGATCACATCGTCGACACCTGCATGGCTTCGAACGACCACTCGGTGACGCTGGTCCCCATCGGTCCGCTCACGAACATCGGGCTGGCGATCGCGAAGGAGCGGAGGATCGTTCCGAAGATTCGTGAGATCGTCTGGATGGGAGGAGCGTTCGACGAATCAGGGAACACGACCACATTCGCGGAGTTCAACGCGTTCGTTGACCCCCACGCGGGAGCGATCGTTTTCAACAGTGGGATCCCATTGACGATCATGCCCCTCGATGTCACCCACAAGGCCATCTTTCCACAGGGCCGCCAACAGCAGCTCGTCGACCATGGTTCGATCATCTCGATGGCGTGTGCCGGCATGATCGACTTCTACGAACGGTACGACATGCAGAAGTACGGTTGGGAAGGGGCACCGATGCATGACCCGTGCGCTGTTGCGTACCTGATCGATCCCACACTGTTCTCCGGCCGGTCGATGGCCGTTGCGATCGACATCACCAACGAAGCGAGAATCGGCAACACCTACGATCGTGCCGATGGATCTGCACCGAATGCAACCGTGATGTTCGATCTCGACCGCGACCGATTCCTTGACCTCCTCGTCGAGAGCTGGTGTTCCTTGTGAGCGCACCCGACCGTCCCCTCGAGGGCGTCCGTATCGTCGCGTTCGAAGCAATCGGTCCCGTTCCGCTCGCCACCGAGCTGATGGAGGAGCTCGGAGCGTCGGTCACGACCGTCGCGAGGCCGGGTGGCAATGCCCTGCCGAGCACGCTTGTCCCGAGCACATCAGCGCGCGGGCAGGTCGTGTCCTGCGATCTCAAGACAACCAAGGGCGTTCGGTACACGATGGCGCTCCTCACAGCGGCCGATGTACTCGTTGAGGGCTTCCGCCCCGGCACCCTCGAGCGCCTCGGACTCGGCCCAGACACCGTCCGCGCCGAGCATCCCGCCCTCATCTATGCACGGGTCACCGGGTGGGGGCAGCACGGTCCGTACGCCACGATGGCAGGGCACGACATCAACTACATCGGGCTGACCGGCGCACTCCACGCGATCGGCCCGTCGCGCATGCCGGTACCGCCGCTGAACCTCGTGGGGGACTACGGGGGCGGCACCATGTTCGCCATCGTTGGGATCCTTGCAGCCCTGGTGCAGCGTCAGCGAACCGGACAGGGCTGTGTTGTCGACATCGCGATGATCGACGGTGTCGGTGCCTTGTTCGAGCCGATCCGAAGGCTCCGCGACGCGGGCATGTGGCTCGATCGGCGCGGCGCGAACCTTCTCGATGGCGGTGCGCCCTTCTACCGGACCTACGCGACGGCTGATGGCAAGTTCATGGCGGTTGGTGCCCTCGAACCTGCGTTCTACACGGCCTTCGTCCGGGGCCTTGGGCTGGATCCGGCAGAGTTGCCCGATCGGCTCGACCCGGAGAATTGGATCGCGCTCAGCGAGCGCTTCGGTGAGGTGTTCATGGAGCGAACCCGCGCCGAGTGGCAGGGCGTCTTCGATGGCACCGATGCGTGTGTGACACCCGTCCTTTCCATGGATGAGACCGGCAGCCATGCCCACAACGAGGCTCGCGCGACGACCGTCGAGATCGGTTCTCCTCGCCGTGTCGCGACGGCACCCCGATTCGGCCCGTAGCGACCGTGTGCCCCTCCGGTGGGGAAACGGGGCATAATGCGACCCACGCATCCCCGATCGGAGGATCATGAAGGCGGTCGTCGTCGGTGCCGGCGCCACAACCCGCGAGTTGATCAGACGCCTCGGAGACACCTGGGATCTCGTCGTCATCGACATCGATCCGGCGCGCCTCGAGGCCGCCGAGCGCGTGCGCGACATCACGACGATCGAAGGTGACGGCTCGAGTGCTGTTGTGTTGCGTCGCGCAGGCATCGATACCGCGGTCACCGTGGTCGCCGCGGCCGCCACCGACGATGTCAACCTCGAGGTTGCCAAACTCGCGTCAGACGCCGGTGCAGAGCACATCGTGGCCGTCGCGCGGGTGCCGGAACGATCCGACGAGTATCGGTCTTTGGGGGTTCATGTCGTGGTTCCCGCATCGCTTGCGGCGAGGGACATGGAGATCGCCATGGAACCTCGGAAACTTGCGTCGACCACCTTCTCGGCTGGCAAGGCCGAAGCGATCGAATTCGAGATCACCCCCGACTCGCCCGTTCAGGGGAAAGCCCTCAAGGAAATCCCATCAGAGCTGTGGGTGGTCGCGGCGATCCTGCGCGACGGGAAGCTGGTCGTCCCGCACGGAGCGACGCAACTCCTCACAGGTGACCGAGTGACCATCGTGGGCTCGGCCGCCGATTTTGCCCAGTTGGTGAGAACATTCGCGGGAGGGGTATCGCGTTTCCCACTCGAGTTCGGGAGAAAGGTGGTTGTGTCGCTCGACTCGAGATCCGACCTGGAAGGTCCCGTCGCCGAAGCGGCCCACTTCGTGCGCAACTCGAATGCGGCAAGCCTCGTTGTCGTCCATACCGATCCCGCCAAGCTGCGCAGCACCGCCCAAGCTGATGAGCTCCAGAGCCTCATCGACACGGTTGGCGTCGACGAGCTCGGCGTGGAAGTCGAGCTCCGTCCCGTCGATGGGAACCCATATGAAGCCCGCCTGAAGATCGCGAAGGAGGAGAGCGTTGGTGTCATTGTTGCCAAGATGCCGGGCCGGTCGCTGCTCCGGCCGTTTTCGGGGATTCCCGCGGCACTGAACACGCTGTCGACCGCGCGTGTTCCGGTGTTGCTCACACGCGGTGAGACGCGGTTCGTTGCGATCGTTGCCCCCGCTCGACGAACGATCTCGTCCGACACCGCCGGAAGGGCTGCAATCGACATCGCTCGCCGGTCAGGCGTCAAGGTGATCGGTGTTGCCGTTGCCAACCCGACCTTCATGGGGCGGGACGATCTGATGGACAAGAAACGAGCCACGGCATGGCTCCGGCGTGAGGCATCGGTTCAGGATGTCCAAGTGGAACGCCATGTGGTCCGCGGAAATCCCGTGCGTGTCATCGCAAGCGTCACCGGACCCGATCGGTTGCTGGTGGTCTCGATGCCCGATGGTCGGGTTGGGCGATGGAGCCCCGGGACCGCCGTGTGGGCGGCGGCGCGAGGTGAGGGTTCCGTGTTATTCGTGCCCATGACATCGTGACCATGCTTGCCGTCGCCGCCTCCGACAGCGTTCTTCCGAACGCCACGACCTTCGTCGTGATCGGCTTCGCTGCATTCCTCCTTCCCCTTGCCGCTCGACGCATCCGGGTCCCGGCCGTTGTCCTCGAGATCCTGTTCGGACTGCTGATCGGCCCCCAGGTCCTCGGGTGGATTGCCGCGGAATCGACCTCGGAAGGTTTCATCCTTGTGCTCGCCGAGATCGGGTTGTTCCTCCTCATGTTCCTTGCCGGTTTCGAGATCGACTTCACCTCCCTCGAACGCGAAGGCAAGGGTCCCGTGATCACGGGACTTGTGATGTACGGGATCTTTGTTGGTCTCGCATGGTTCGGTTTCGGTTTCGTTGAGCTGCCGGATTCCAATGCGCGGCTGTTCTTGACGCTGCTCGTGTCCGCGGGATCTGCGGGAATCATCGTGCCTGCACTGCGTTCGACCAATCGAGGACGCACCCGTCAGGGCCAGCTGACCCTCGTCATCGGCATCCTCGCCGAGTTCCTTGCTGCCACCGGGATCATCGTCTTTTCCGTTTGGTACCGGTCGGGTTGGGGCATCGAGATGTTCGCCGTACCACTGTTCGCGATCATCCTGGGATTCGCCCTCTGGATCATGCGGACCCTCGCGTGGTGGTTCCCCGACCAGGCGGAGCGGCTGTTCGCCCGACACGACCCGGACGAGATCGGCATCAGGTTCAGCCTCGCTCTTCTGTTTGTCTTCGTCGGCCTTTCCCTCGCACTCGACATGGATCCGATCCTCGGCGCGTTCATGGCTGGGGCAATCTTCGCCTTCGTGTTCCGCAACTCGGGGGATCTCGAAGCGCGTATCTCAGGCTTCTCGTACGGGTTCCTGATCCCGATCTTCTTCATCTCTGTTGGCGTTGCTTTCCCTCTCGACGCCTTGCAGGATGCAACGGTTATTCGTACGGCCGGCGCGATCATCGTGGTGGCGATCGCCGCGAAGATGCTTCCCGCCCCATTGCTCACCTTGCGCGGGCTGTCGTTGCGCGACGCCCTCGGGTCCGGCGCTCTGCTTGCAGGCCAACTGAGCGTGATCATCGCCCTTGCCGAAGTGGGGGTTCAGATCGGAGTGATCGATTCCGGGCTGGCAGCTGGTGCCGTTCTGCTCGTCGGTGTCACCGCCATCCTGTCACCGATCTTCTTCCGGATCCTCTCACCGCCGCTCCCCTCGGACATGGAAGTGCCGCTTTCGCGAACGGGCTGATCTGCGCCCATCGCTCAGTCAACCGATCAGTCAACGAGGGGTTGCCGAAGCCTCGACTCGCATCGCGGTCCACCAAATGAGCACCACGGCTATGAAGCCGACAAGGGCCATTGCGACCGCCAGCGCGATGTCCGAGTCGGGGGTACCGAGGACCGTCGATTGGACCCCGAGCGGCCACGGCCACAGCACGCGCAGCGATCCGGCCATGAGACCGACCAGCGCCGCGAGGACGACATCATGGTGGTGTGTGAGGGCCCGGTCGAGCACCTGCGAGAACACGCCGAGCCCGACAACCGCTCCGAGGATGAAGGTACCGAGTGCAACGATGTCGAAGTCGGTGACCGCATCGAGTACCGCGCCGTACATCCCGAGGAGAACCAGGATGAACGATCCGGAGATACCGGGCAGGATCATGGCACAGATGGCGATCGCGCCGGACCCGAAGTATGCCCACAGCGCAGGATCCGTGAGCTGATCAACGGTCTCTTCGGTCGTCCCGGTTCGCACTCCGAGAGCGACGAACACGACCGCACCGACCGCGATGGCGACCCACACCTCGCGCGCCGCGGGTTCACGGAGCATGGTCCAGGCAATGAGCATCGAACCGATCACGAGACCGGCAAACAGCGACGCCATCGCCACCGGTGCTTCGGCGAGGAGGGTGGTGAGCAGATGCGCGAGGGACACCACTGCTGCGAGGATGCCGACACCGAGCGGGACGAGGAATCCCCATTCGACTCGGGTGATCCAGTGACGGAACCCCTTCACATCACCCGCAAGGATTCTCCCGAGAGCGGTCGAGCCGGCCCTGATGGATGCGACGAGTCGTTCATAAATGCCGAGGACAAGAGCGATCGTGCCCCCTGACACGCCAGGAACGATGTCCGCCGCACCCATGGCGAAGCCGCGCAGCACCGATGCGATCGACTCGAAAACCATGGCGGCGAGTGTAGGTTCCCGATGTCCGAAGAGAGGTCGACATGAAAGCCGTCGTGCAACGGAGTCTCGCAGCGTCCGTGACGGTGGACGGGCACACAGCGGGGAGAATCTCGTCGGGTTTGGTCGTATTCGTCGGTGTCGAATCCGCCGACACGGTGGCAGACGCCGTGGCCTGTGCACACAAGATCGTCGACCTTCGCATCTTTGCCGATGAGGACGGGAAGATGAATCGGTCGATTGCCGAGGTGCATGGCGCCGTTCTTGTTGTTTCCCAGTTCACGCTCGCGGCGCGTGTCCGGAAGGGCCGTCGGCCTTCCTTCGTTGGTGCCGCCCGACCTGAGGATGCTGAGCCGTTGATTGAACAGTTCTGCGCGACGGTGGCATCCCGCGGTCTCGTGGTCGAGCAAGGGGTATTCGGTGCGCACATGTTGATCGAGTTGGTCAACGACGGCCCGGTGACGCTTCTCGTCGAGACCAAGGACGGGTCCATCATCTGATCCGGCGGTCGAAGGCCGTCATTCGGCTGCCCGCAGGAACTCCGCACCGGTTTCGCAGTGCACGAGGAAGTCGCAGTGGCGGCACGCGTCGGACGGTGTGGGCGTCCATGGACCTTCGATACCCAGCTTGATGAGGTCTGCGAGTTCCGTTCGGGCTCCTCGAATCCACGCCTCATCGGCCACCTCGGTGATCTCGACCACTTCGGGTCCACCGAAGTATGCGAATACCACTTCGATTCGACACGGTGTGGTGCCGGAGATGGCGCCGTCAGCCGCGGCGATTGCATACGCCTTGAGCTGGATCATACGCGCCGGGTCGTTGACGACCGATCCCGACTTGTAGTCGACGATTTCCCATGTTCCCGGTGTTGGTTCGTAGATTGCATCGACCTTGCCTCGCAAGGACCCGTTCCCGATCGACACCTCGAACGGCACCTCGACGAACCGCGGCCGGCTCGCCGCGAACCGTGATGCCTCGAACACCGCCCATGGATCGGGTTCGACACCCGGCGTCCCACGGTCGGGCTCGTTGCTGGTGTCGTCGCGAATGGCGTCGTACGCGTCGGTTTCGGGACCGTCAAGCGGGACGATGCCGAGGTTGTGGAGTTCGACCATGCGATGAAACTCGGTTCCACGCTTTGCGGCTGTCGACGGCCGTCGCGGAAGCCGATCGTGATGAATCCATTTGAATCGCAGGGGACACTGGGCGAGGGTCACCGCCGCCGTGACCGATGTCGAAAAGAGGCGTTCGGCAGGTTCGAGTCGTGGGATCCGCAGGGCGCCGATGTCGAGGACGAGCTGCTCGACCCGTTGCCCGACGGCTCCGGCGAGTTCGGGATAGGTCGATGGCAGGAAACCGGGATCGGCAATCGCTTGGCGCATGGCAAACGCCGGACCGTGCGGAAACAGTGGATCGGGTTCGTCCGATCGGCTGTCGAACCGTTCGACCGGTGGTTTGTCCCCAGGGTCGTCTACCCAGGCTTCCACGACGGCACCATCGATCTGTCGTGCGTGCATCAGCAATGGTGACGGCTCTTTCGGATTGGCGACGCTGTCCTGCCATGCGTGGCCCGTCATGACGAGTCGGCGTCTCGCGCGCGTCGTCGCGACATACGCGAGTCGGTATTCGGCGTTGAGCTCGCGGGCCTTCAGGAGGTTCTTCCGGGCCTTTCCCTTGGTGGCGGCGACAGCACGAAGGCTGTCGGCATCGAGGCGAGCCTCGTATGGGACCAGGTAGGCATGGGTATCCGGATCGTCGTACCGTCGGACCGATGAGGGGAAGTCGCCGGCTTGGAGGCCAGGCACAAACACCACCGTCCACTCAAGGCCCTTCGCTCCGTGGACCGTTGTCAACTCCACCGCGTCAGCACTGGCGAGGTTCGGCGGTGTCAGCGATTCCTCTCTCCCCGAGGCGTCGAGAGCGTCGAGGTATCGAAGGAACCTCGAGACGGTCGGCCTTCCCTCAATCGGTCGCCAGTTCGTTGCGACGCTGATGAACCGTGCGATGTTGAGCCTCGCCGATGTTGCTTCGCCTGCGGGTAACGCCGCCGCCTCATCCCAGAATCCGATGGTGTTGACGATCTCGTTGATGGTTCGTGCAACGGGATTGGCTTGCGCAAACCGCACGAGGTGCTCGTGTTTGGCAACGAACCGGTCCAGGAGCTCCGACTTGGCAGCCGGAAGCCCATCGATGGCCGTGTGGTGACGGACAGCGCCCATGATCGAACTCATCGATGCTTCGCGTGCGCAGCGTCGGAAAGCGTCGAGGTCCGCGAGCCCGAACCGGTACTGGCCACCCATCAAGATGCGCAGCAGAGGTACTTCGTCGTCCGGATCCGCCACAACGCGGAGCCAAGCCACGACATCGGCAACCTCAGGAATGTGGAGCAGCGTCCCCGGATCGCTTACCGACACCGGTATGTCGTGTTCACCCATCGCTGCGATGAGGAGGGGAATCCAGGCTCGCTTGCGGACCAGAATGGCCATCTCACGATAGGGGATCCCATCGTCGTGTCGGCCGATGATGTCCTTTGCGATCCATCGCGCCTCGTCTCGTTCGGAGCGGAACCATCCAACACCCAGGTAGCCGTCTTCGGCACCGTCGTGTGGGGTCAGTGGTCGTGCACCGTCGAGGACCGGGAGACGGTCGCGCAAGGCGTTCGCGAGTGTCAAGATGATGCGATCGGATCGATGATTCAGACTCAGTGGGAGGGTCTCCGTCGCGGTCCCGGATCGTGGAAAGTGTTCGGGGAAACGCTCGAAGTTGTCGAGGGAAGCACCTCGCCACTCGTAGATCGTCTGATCGGTGTCGCCAACCGCGGTGACGCTCGCCCTCGGGCCGAAGATCCTGGTCAGCAGGATCCGCTGCGCGGGATCGGTGTCCTGGTACTCGTCGAGTAGGACGATGTCGTACCGGTCCGCCAGTTCGGCCGCGACCTCGGGATGGTCCTCGACGAGGGTCACCGCCATCGTGATGAGATCGGAGAACTCCACGAGGCCGAGGCGGGTCTTCTCGGCACGGTATGCCGCAGCGGCGGTGAGGTACGCATCGCGCAGGAGCCAGAGCGCATCGTCAGGTGTCGGATGTGACGGGCTGAGTGCTCGGACATCGTCTGGCGTCAGCAGATGCTGGTCGAGACTGGCGTTGAACCGGGTGAGTTCGTCGGCTCGGTGCGCCATCGCGGTGAGATCGAGTTCGGTGTCGTACGACCGAAGAACCATCTGAGCCAGTTCGGTTCGGCTCCCTTCGTCGAGGAGCACCGAGGTCGGTTCGTACCCGACAAGCGCACCGAACTCTTCGAGAATCGAGACACAGAAGCTGTGGTAGGTGGCGACCTCGACCTCTTCCTCGCTCCCGTGCTGGCCGAGGCGATCCCGCAGACGGGTACGAAGCTCGTCGGACGCTTTGACGGTGAAGGTGATGCCAAGGGCACGCGACGGTGGCGTACCGTCTTCGACCAGTCGGGCGAGCCGCTCGACGATGGTCGTCGTCTTGCCCGTACCTGCCCCTGCGGCGACCCGCAGGTGTGTTGGAAGGTACTCGATAATGGCGCGCTGCTCGATGCTCGGCTCGATCGTCATGAGCGGAACGCCTCTCTGCCCCTTGGAACGGCGGGACATACCACCGCGTAGTCGCACCGGTCGCACTGCTTGTCCGGTACCGGGCCGAAGGCTTCTGCGCGGATCTCGCCGGCGATCGACGCGAGACGGTCCGTGACTTCCTCGAGGTTGGACATGTCGAACTCGCGAGTCACGATGCTGTGCTTGTTGGGCGGCATACCCGGGTACCAGAACTGTGCGCTCGTCACCGGTGCGCCGCCGGTCATGACCGGATCCATCTTCAGTGCCAGGGCGTAGAGACCGAGTTGGAGGGCTTCCGCAGCTTCGGTCACCGTCAACGCGGATGTTCCCGTCTTGTAGTCGACGACATTGATCGTGCCGCCGGCCTCTTCGATGCGGTCGACCCTGCCATGCCATTTTGTGTCGCCGAGGTCGATCTCGAATTCGTGTTCGAGGGCGATGGCTCGGGCAGTCGTTGGCCAGAACTCGTACAGTCGTCTCAGGATCGTCTGCGCCCTGCGAAGCCATGCGAGCCCGACGGGATCCCGGCCGAATGGCGCGTCGGCCCATGCCTCATCGAGAATTCGCATGGCGCGTTCGAGGGTCGATCGTTGGGAGCCGGTTCCGCTCACCTCGCGCTCGGCGATCTCGAGGACTTCATGGATGATCCGACCCAGTTCGAGATACAGCGACGACGGATCGCGCCGCGTTCCGAACCTTCTGATCGCGTACTGCCACGGGCAGCGCTCATAATCCGATGCCTGGGAGGCTGACATCGGATGGTCCAACGGGACGAACCCAGTATCAGGCCCATGCTCGACGGTTCCATACCGGTGTCGCTGGTCGGTCATACCGTGGGCGGGTGCGTCCGCGAGGACCGCGATCGCGGCGATCCGATCGACATCGTCAGCTCGCGGATCGCGGACCGTGCGTCGCAGCTCGGCTTCGAAGCCGCGCCGGGTGAGGGGATGCGACGCGGCTGACGGTGTTGTCGGTCGTGCAACCTGACCGAGGAAGCGGCTTGGTTCGGTCTGTTCCGAGGGACTCTCGAACGCCGTCGCTGTCCACACGACCCTTTCGGATGCTCGGGTCATCGCGGTGTACGCGAGCCGTCGCTCCTCGTCGAGCCTGAACGCCACATACGATGCAGAATCCTCGGACTGATGCGGGTCGAGCAGGCGTGTCTTGAGCAGGGAGTCGCGTCGTCGCAGATCAGGGATGGAGCCCTCGATAGCGTTGGCGATGTACACGACATCGAACTCGGTTGACTTCGCCCGGTGCAGCGTTGCGATGGTGACTCCGTCATTGGTTTCCGAACGGAAGCTGAAAAGCGAATCGGCTTCGATGTCGGAGGCATGTGCGAGCTGCTGATGGTCGCGCAGGGTGCTCTCCGGCACTCGTTCGCTCGACCTCGTGATCGACTGGCTGAACGCCGACCAGGCTCGTCGGTCCGACAGACGCTGATCATCGTTGGCGATGACCGTCAGCTGGGGGAGTGCGGTCCACAGATGCCAGAGCCCTGACGGTGCGGGAAGGCGGTCGGCCCAGGCCGTGTCATCGAGAAGGCCTCCGAGGGAGGCCGCGGCAGGGAGCTTGGTGGAGATCGCTTCGCTCCATGGAGTTCCGGCGTCGACGATCCTGACGATGTCGCTCACCGCGCCATGCGGTGCCGCAATGAACGGGCCCATGAGGATGCCACGCATGAGATCGGCGATGTCATCGTCGGGTCCGGTGGTTGCGGCCGCGACCAGGTCGTGGACGAACCGGACCACGGGTTGATCCTCGAGCTGCTCGAGGCTGAGATTGTGTGGCAGATCGCGGCGTTCGAGCGACGCACCGACCCGCTGCTGGAAATCGACGCCTGACCTTGTGAATACGGCGATTCGGCTCAGTTCGACGCCGTCCATCAGATGGATGCGTTCGATGTCGGTCGCGATCCATTCACTCTCGGCATCGGGCGATTCGAAGACATGGGTGGCGACGCTCCCGCCTCGGCGCACGCTCTCGACCTTGCCAGCCGCACCCGGGAGTGCTCGGCCCGTGACATTGACTGCCGCGGCGAGGATCTGCTCCGGGACCCGAAACGATGTTGTGAGAACCAGCCGCTCACCGACGACCCCTAGGAACTCCTCTGCCGTTGATGGGAACTCGAGCACATTGTGCAGGTCGGTCCCGCGAAATGAGTAGATCGACTGGTAAGGATCGGCGGCAACGGTGAGGGACGCATCGGTGCCGACCAACCCGAAGAGCAGGTCTGCTTGGGCTCGCGAGGTGTCCTGGTACTCGTCGGCGAGGACATGAGCGTACGCTGCTGCGATCGTGGGATCGTTGCCAACGACCGCGACGGCTTCCTTGAGGAGGCGGCCGTAGTCGATCCTTCCGGTCGCCGTCAGCTCGGTGGTGTACCGCTCAAGGAATTGGGCTAGGCCCTTCCATTCGGCGATGTCTGCCCGGTCGATGTCCTCGGTGGTCCTTGTCTGCTCGTGGAACCGGAGGACGAAATCGGTGACCTCCCTTGCCATGGCGGGTGTATGCAGGATCGGGCGGTAGGTCGACCGCCAATCCGCGGGACGCTCGTGTTGGAGCATCGCAAGGATGAACCGCTCATGCTCGGGCCCGGTGAGCACCTTCGGCGGTTCGGCCCACCCAAGCGTCTCATGGTGCGATTCGACGATGCGGTTCGCGAGTGAGTGATAGGTCGACACCTGGACCCGGTAGGAAGCCGACCCGATCATCGCGAACAGTCGTGACCGGATGTCGTTGACCGACTGCCGCGAGAAGGTGAGCACGGCGATCGCCGTGGGGTCCGAACCTGACCGAACGGCATGGCAGATTCGCCGACACAGGAACTCGGTCTTCCCGGTTCCCGGCCCACCGACCACGATCTGGGGCACATCGACGGTGGCGACATGGCGATCCCATTCGTTCGGACCGATTCGTTCCTCGTGCATCGTGTGGCAGCCGTATGTCAGTCGGAGTCCTTTTCGGCGATCGCGGCGTCGATCGCGGCGCGGTTCGCAGCAATCGTGTCGGCATGGTTGAAAGCAGGACAGATGGTGTCCTTGAAGTCGCACCAATCGCAGAGCGCCGACTGGTTCGTTGGCCAGGTATCGGTTTCGATGGCGCGTTCAATGGCTGACCACAGCGCCGCGAGTTGCTGATGCATGGCGTCGAGCTGCGCGTCGTTGATGTCGAGGCTGTACTCGGTTGGTCCCTTGAGGTACAGAAGACGCACGCGGTCGGGTGTGATCCCCTTGGTGATGCGGATCAGCAGTGCATAGATCTTCAGAGCAAAGAATGCCTTGGCGGCATATCGTTCCGGAGGGGCCTTGCCGGTCTTGTAGTCCGTTATCACGAGCATCTGCCGCTGGGTACCGTCGGGGGCCCGCTCGACGATGGTTTCCATGCGGTCGAGGATGCCCCGGATGAGCATCCCATCGATCGGGACGGTGAGGTCCATCTCGCGTTCGATCGGCTCGAACGCCGTCGGGTCCTCCGCCGAGAAATAGGCGGCCAACAGGTCGAGTCCCTCCATGCCCCATGCCCGCTCCTCTTCAACGGCTTCGAAGAGGTTCGGATACTCGATCGACTTGAGCTCGGCCCATGCCTCCCGGAACAGGTCGTAGAGCACGGCGGGGGTTCGTTGAGGTGCTGACCGCTCGAAGAAGCGCTCGAGTGCGAGATGAACGGTTGTTCCGAGCGCCTGGTGGACGGTCGGCTCGGTCGGGATTCGGTCGATGGACTTGAACTTGTACAGCTGGGGACACTGTTTGAAGTCACTCGCCCGCGATGGAGACAGCGAAACAAGGGCGTCTGTCGGGCGCTTGCGGTCCTGTTGGGTGGTCATGTCGTGACCATACTGCGGGGGTGTGACACATTTGGAACCACTCGGGACCCTCCGCGAAAAACCTGCGTACACCGCGAAAACCAATCACGCAACAGGGTTGCACGGCACCCTCCACAACCCCTACCTTCCTCCGTGCCCAGCAGGTGAGAGCCTCAGGGCACGGCATGAGCTGACCTCAGGTCGACTCATCCGGGAAACCGGAGCCGTATCTCTGCCACGGCAGAGATAGTGGTTGTTCGAGGGAGCCCAGCCTTCAAACGACCACAGGACCGCCTCCGTTGTGGGGCGATCCGGTGGAACCTTGGTTCCGCCAGCCACTGACCTCGGTCGGTGGTAGTCCGATCGGACATGACGGCTTAGCTGGCAGCCGAAAGGACACGACCGGTGAGCGGCGGGCAACCGCCTCGAGCCGGACCGGAGTGGCGTTCGCCATTTCGAAGACGAGCCCCGAAGGGGCAAGGCCGTCGGCCCTGCTTCTTCGGGGCTCGTCGCGTACGCCTCGCAACGGTGAGTTTGTGAACCACTGCTCGAACCCTCGCCTGAGGGTCTTCGGTCAGAGCGCGAAAACTCCGGTCTGGTCGCGAAAACCAACCAGCAATCTGGCTTGCGGTACCCCCGGCATCGTGGCAGAGTTCTTGAACCGGCGAGGGGAGACCCGAGCCGAGACCGTCAGCTCGCTACCGGCGCAAGCCGAGACCGATGGCGGGTCCCGACCGGCAACGGACGGGATGGCGGGAAACCGAACCACGCCGCAAGGCGAGGTGACGGACCAGCCGCTCCGAACGGCAGCGCTCTCGCAGCGTGGGGATTTCGATCCCGTCGCCGAAGGGCTTCGGCCCGGCGGTGAAGCCGAACGGATTGATGTGGGTTTCGATCCACATCATGCCCCGCAGGTGGCAACACCGGCGGAGCGCCAGACCGGCGGTCGCAAGACCACAAGGCTTGGCAGTGAGAACACCCCAAGGGGGCTCCGGCTTCCTTGGGGTTTCTCGCGTCTTGCCCGCGTTTGCAGGATCTCCCTGTTTGCTTCTCGTCGGGCTTGTCGCCGTAGTACGCTCCTGCCATGGGATGGCCACACAATTCGCTGACCGAGGGCGAGACGATCATCACTTCGTTCCGCCCACATTGGAAGCTGCTGTTCATCCCGGCTATCTGGGGGATCGTGGTTCTCGTGGTCTTCATCCTGATCGCGACATGGACTGATGCGCTGCTGTGGTTGCGTCTGCTCGGCGCCGCACTGATCCTCTTGTGGTTTGTGGTGCGCCCCTTGGTCGATTGGTGGTTCACCCGCTATGTCCTGACAACCGAACGCCTGATCACCCGCCGCGGCTTGATCGCCCAAAGCGGCATCGAGATCCCGCTCGATCGCATCACCAATGTCAACTTCTCCCAATCGATCATCGAGCGGCTGCTGGGTGCGGGAGATCTGCTGGTCGAGTCTGCGGGGGAAACCGGCCAGAGCTCGTTTGCGAATATCCCACATCCCGACCGTTTCCAGGGCGTCCTGTACAAGGCACGCGAGGCTCGCACGCTTGCATTGGGCCCCGGCGCGGGTGGCGGACGGGTCAAGTCCGATGGGGCAGAAGCGATCCGCAAACTTGCATCGCTGCGCGATGAGGGGCTGATCTCGGAAGCGGAATACGAACAAAAGCGCAAGGAGCTTCTCGACGGGATGTGATCGGGCTGTCGTCGTCCGCTTTTCAGACGCTGCTGCCGGCCCGATCGAATCTCCCGACGATCTCCACATGGTAGGTCTGTGGGAACAAATCCACGGGGGTGGCCTCCACGAACTTGTAGCCGACATCGGTGAGCGTGCGGGTATCTCGAGCGAAGGAGGCGGGGTCGCACGAAACATAGGCGATCCGGCGTGGCAGCGCCGAGGTCACGGCGGCGACTCCGCGTTCACCGAGACCCTTCCGGGGCGGATCAACGACTGCCACATCCCAGTATTCCTCCAACCGTTCGATGTCGCGCGTCAGGGAACCCGCGATGACCGATGCGTCGACGCCGGCGGCAGCGAGATTGCGCCGCGCGAACGACACGGCGCGTTGTGAGGTGTCCATCCCGATGACTCGACCGGCTCCACGACCCACCGTCGCACCGAACAGGCCAACGCCGCAGTAAGCGTCGAGCATGGTTTCTTCCGGCGTGACCTGCAGTATGTCCCGAACGAGTTCCACCAGTAGCTCGGCGCCGAGCGTGTTGTTCTGGAAGAAGCCTTCCGGGGGGATGTCGAAGCTCACATTGTCGATGGTTTCCGTCAGAGCCGGATCACCAGCGACCGGTCGCAGCCGTCCCCGATCGACATGAACGACACTGATCCCCCAAGTGGCGACATCGTCAGGGACACTCCCTTCGATCACCGCAACGGTGTCACCGGTACGGATGCCACACCGGACCGTCAGTCGGGTTACACCGTTGAGATCGCCGATCGTGTCGACGGCGATTCGCAGGGGAGGGGCGAGGACGAGACAATCCGTGATCGGGACCAGCTCGTTCGAGCGCGCCCGGTACAAGGCGGGCCTCCCGCCGAGCACATGGAAGTCGATCCGGTTGCGGTAGGCGAAGCTGCCGCCGGGTACGAATCGGGTTGTGTGGACGAGGGGCGACTCGATACGCCCCAGGTGTTCGAGCTGGGAGACCACCGTTGCATGCTTCCATTCACGCTGGACCCCGTCCTCGGCGAACTGCCATTGACACCCACCGCAGATCGGTGCATGGATGCACGGTTCCGTGCGGCGCTGTGGTGCTGGAGCCAGCACTTCGACGAGGGCGACACGGGCCCATGCCCCCTTGTCCTCGACGACGGTGCCCGTGACCACCTCTCCCGGCATGGCTCCGGCCACGAAATGAGCCTTGCCGTCGTGGCGCGCCACGGCTTCGCCACCGTGGGCCATGGTGTGGGGATGGAGTTCGATCACTGCGGCAGCGTACCTCGCCGCTCTGCGTGACGGGTACCGATGGCGGCCGCGGTACCTTCCGAGCTGACTGACAGGGGAGACAGCGGTGGATCTCGGCACGATCCTTCGATTCCATCAGGAGTGGTTCTACTTCGCCGTCGCATCGTGCGGAGTTGTCGGGGTATGGGGGCTCATCCTCGCGGCTCTCAAGCGGGAGCCTTCCCGGTGGTTCGGATATGCAAGAGCCGTCGCGATCACGGCCATCCTGATCCAAGTCGGCGCGGGGGTGATGCTGTACGCAAACGATCTGCGCCCTGCGAACTCGTTCCATGTTTTCTACGGCGTGGTGACGGCGATCACCCTCACCCTCGCCTATGTCTATCGAGCCACGATGGCGCGCCGTCCGGCCCTCACCTACGGCATCTTGCTGCTGTTCGTCATGGGGCTCGGCATACGGGCTTGGATGAGCGTCAGCTGAGCGACTCGCCGGTCGCCTAGCATCGAACCAGCGTCGGAAGAGGAAGGAACCATGCTCGAGGGAAAACGGATTCTGATCACCGGCGTGCTGACCGACGACTCGATCGCCTGGCACACGGCACGCGTGGCTCAGGGTCTCGGTGCCGAGGTTGTCCTCACCGGGTTCGGTCGCGGAATATCCCTCACCCGAAGGTCCGCCAAGCGTCTCCCGATCGAGGCTGATGTCCATGAGCTCGACATCAACAGCCCCGAGCACATGGCGAACCTTGTCTCGGCACTTGACGACAAATGGGGTGGCCTCGACGGAGCACTCCACGCGATCGCTTTCGCCCCTGCCGACGCCCTCGGCGGGGAGTTCCTCAACACCCCTGCCGACTCTGCGTCCGTTGCGTTCCTCACATCGGCCTTCTCATACAAGACGCTCGCGGTCGGCCTTCGACCGCTCTTCGCGAAAGCCGGTGGGGGAGCGGTCGTCGGGCTCGATTTCGACAACTCGGTTGCGTGGCCCGGATACGACTGGATGGGTGTCGCGAAGTCGGCGCTGCAATCCGTCAACCGATATCTCGCTCGGTATCTCGGTGAAGAGGACATTCGTGTGAATCTCGTGTCGGCTGGCCCGCTTGGCACGGTCGCGGCGAAGTCGATCCCCGGATTCACCCAATACGAGAGCCTGTGGGCTGTTCGTGCCCCACTCGGTTGGGATCCCCACGACCCGGAGCCGGTCGCGAAGATGGCCTGTGTGTTGCTCTCCGATTTCGCCCTCGCGACATCCGGAGAGGTCGTTCATGTCGACGGTGGCTTCCACAGCAACGCCGCGGGACCTCACGAGGGACTCGATACCTGAATCCGGTCAGGCGCCTCGACCTGTGGAACGACCGGGAATCGCAACGGTGAAGGTCGCACCGCCACCGACCGTTGGCTCGAACCACACCCGACCCCCCATCGCCTCCACGAGACCCTTGACGATCGACAGTCCGAGCCCGGCGCCACCTTTCGACCTCGTCTCGTTCGGCTGAAGCTGGGTGAAGCGCTCGAACACCACATCGTGTTTCTCGTAGGGAATGCCGGGGCCATGATCGATCACACGCAACCGGGTCTCACCGCCCACCTCGGTGACGGACACCATCACATCATTCCCGCCGTACTTGAGGGCGTTCTCGACGAGGTTGGTCATCGTGCGTGCGAGGTGGTCAGGGTCCGCAACGATGCTGCCGATCCCGGGCGCGACCTCGAGACGCACGCGATCGCCGCCGGGTAGCACCGTGATGAGATCATCGAGGAACACGGCAACATCGATGGTTCCTGGTCGAACCGGTAGCGATGCAGCCTCGATTCTGGACATGACGAGGAGGTCCTCGATCAAGGTCCTGAGACGGTTCGATTGCTTTGAAGCCATGTCGATGAGCTGTCTTGCCCGCGGGTCCTCGGGAACGAGTTCGGGTCGCTGCAGGGTGCTCAGAGCGCCGATGATGGATGTGAGCGGTGTTCGCAGTTCATGGGAGACGACGGATACGAAGTCGGTCTTCATCTGGGCGAGTTCGGCCATACGCTCACCCATGTCCCGGGCAGCCTCGTATCGAGTGATCTGATTCAGGACGAGCGACGCAGGCGCGGCGACGCCTTCGAGGGTCTCAAGGTCCTCATCCGTGAACGGGGTCTCCTTGTCGCCGACCATCAAGACGCCGATGGATCTGTCCTCGACACGCAGCGAGACGACGGCGAGCCGTTCTGCCTGGAGCTCATCGGCAAGGCGTTCTTGCCCTCGGTCCATGGGATCGTTGATCATTCCCGTCTTTCCGGACATGAACACCCGCTGGGGGAGCCCCGGTTCGTTGAGGGCGACAACAAACTCGTCGGCGGGAACAATGCTGCCTGCCACCCAGATCGGCGACATCAGCTGGAGGGTCTCGGACGCCGGGTCGTACAACATGACGAGGCCGACCCGTGCCCCAACCGAATCAGCCACACGCCCGACGAGTTCGGGGAGGACATCGGTGAGCTTGGTGCCTGCTCCGATCGCGAGCGAAACATCGTAGAGCCGGGTGAGTTCGCGTTCTTTTTCCGCGAGGTCCGACTCGCGCGAAGCCAGCTCGCTGTACCGACTCGACGACTCCTCGATCTGGACCCGGATGCGAATCGAGATCAGCGTCACGAAGACGATCACCCCCACGAAGGCGAGCATTGCGGTGCTCGTGCGGGAAGAGACATAGCCACCCGATGCCCCGAGGGCAGCCCAGTAGCTGCAGATGGCAGCGATGTTGACAACGAGCAGGGAGCTGAGCTGTACCGCCGTTGCGGCCGCGAAGAACGGCACAACGAGGAAGCCGACTGCCGTCGGGATCGACACGGCGCGCAGTTCGATGACGAGCTGGCCGATGAGCACCGAGATGCACCACACCGTGATGAGCCAGTCCGCGATCGTCGACTGGATGGTGTCGCGCCAAGGGATGAAGGTCAGGATGGCCATGGCAACGCCGAAGGCGCCTGCCGACAGCAGCGCAACCTCCCGGTCGGGTCCGGTCAGCGACAGACTCCAGATCGTGAAAACAGCGAACGCCATCCACGAGACGACGAGCCCGGTGTGGATGACTCGTACGCGATAGTCGATCATGAGCCGGTCGTCGCTGCGGCTCATCCAAACCCCCTGAGATTGGTGGTGCACACGGTAATCTTGCCCGATGGCCAGTGTCCTCCTTCTCTTCGGCGGCCGATCCTCCGAACACGAGGTTTCTTGCGAATCAGCCCGTTCGGTGCACGACGCCCTCGTCGGTGCAGGGCACCGCGTCATCCCGGTGGGAATCGATCGGGATGGGAGGTGGCACCTCGTCGATGCCTCTCATCGACCGTTGCGAGCCGAAGGTAGGCCGGTGTCACTGCGGGTCCCCGAAGGGGTCCTCGCGGTTGCAGATGAAAGGATCGGCTTTGATGTCGTGTTCCCGGTGCTGCACGGTCCCATGGGTGAGGACGGGACGGTGCAGGGGCTGTTCGACATCTGCGATGCCCCCTATGTCGGCTGCGATGTGAGGGCGAGTGCGGTGTGCATGGACAAGGACCTCACCAAGCGTCTCGTCGCCGGTGAGGGCATCGCGACGCCGCGGTGGCGAACGGTCACGCGCCGCATGTGGGATGAGGATCCCGGAGGGACCATCGATGCGATCGCATCGGCATTGCCCTTCCCGATGTTCGTCAAGCCGTCGGCACAGGGATCGTCAGTCGGCATCTCGAAGGTATCCGATGCCGATTCGCTGTCCGCGGGCATCCTTCTGGCGCTTCGGTACGACTCGAAGGTCGTCGTTGAGGAAGCGATTGTCGGAAGGGAGATCGAAGTCGCCGTCCTCGATGGCCCGAGAGCCTCTCTCCCCGGGGAGATCCTCCTTGAGGCGGACTGGTATACCTACGACGCGAAGTACGCAGACGACTCGAGCGAATGCGTCGCGCCTGCTGGCCTCCCTGACGATCAGACCCTCGAGGTTCGGTCGATTGCTGAGGCCGTGTTCTCGCTACTCGGTCTTTCGGGGCTCGCTCGGATCGATTTCTTCCTCGATGCAACGACCGGGAAGTTCCTGTTCAACGAGGCGAACACGATGCCGGGATTCACCTCGATCTCGGGATTCCCCAAGATGTGGCTCGCGTCGGGACTCACCTACGAAGGACTGTGTTCACACCTCATCGACGCGGCGATCGAAGCCCACGCCCAGCGTTCGACCCTCGCGATACGGTGATCGAGCCTCTGCTCAGATCCGAATGACGGGACAGGTGAGCGTCCGGTCGATGCCTTCGACGGGCTGGATCTTCGTGACGACAAGATGTCCGAGCGCATCGACATCTTCAGCGGTGGCCGACACGATGACATCGTACGGTCCGGTGACAGCCTCCGACGAAGTGACCCCATCGATTGCGGCGATCGCCGACGCGACTTCCGATGCCCGTCCCGAATCGGTCTGAATCAACACATAGGCCTGAACCATGGTGGAAGTCTACCGCACCGTCACCGCTCGCGGGATGTCGATTCAGATCAGTAGCCGTCGGAACCGAATCGGAGGTTGGAGGCGACGGGCGTGTCGTCGTCGGAGATGTCGAAGCGAACGCGCTGTCCCTGTCGGAGGAAGCGGAACATCGAGCCGTCGAGACTGCCCGGCCTGAGAAGGACCTCGGATCGGTCGTCATCGCGTATGACGATGCCGACACCGGTGGCGCTGTCGTACACCTTCACGACGCCCTGCATCTAGACCTTCTCGACCTTCCCGGCCTTGATGCACGAAGTGCAGACCTTGGCGCGGCGCGAATTGGACCCGTGCTTGACGCGGATCTTCTGGATGTTGGGACGCCAGGTTTTTGACGACCGCTTGTGGGAAAAGCTGACCTGCTTGCCCGTCCACGGCTCCTTGCCGCAGACCTCGCATCTGTACGCCATCTCGCTCATCCTCCTGAGGCGTGCAGAACGATAACCACCGTGGTCGCGTACCCGATCTCGCATCTGACGGTCCGTAAGGTGTGCTCGTGACAGCGACTCCGCCCGAGCATGCCGCCCGAACCCTCGCCTATCTCGATGAGGTTCCGATCAGCGCCGTCAAGGGGTTCGGCACCGTGTCGGCTCGTAGAGCCTCCGGAGCAGGCGTCGACACCGTCGCGAAGCTGCTCCTCCACGCCCCGCGTCGATATCTCGACCGCAAGTCCCTCTTCGACATCGCCGCCGCCCCACTTGGCGAAGAGGTGACCATCGGGGGCACCGTGCTGTCGACCTCGAAGCGTCGTATCTCCGGCGGCAGGACCATGATCGACGCTCTCGTCAGCGACGGGACGAGCACCGTTCGATGTGTGTGGTTCAATCCGTATCTCCGAGTGACCGTCGGCAATGATGTGATGCTTGCTGGCAAGCTCGACACATTCCGGGGCTCACTCCAGATGTCGAGTCCTGACATGCAGGATCTGTCGCGCCCAGACACCTACCTGACCGGGCGTGTCGTCCCCATCTACGCGTCGGTCGGCGGGGTCGGCCCGACGAAGGTCCGCACCTCGATCGCCAACGCGCTCAGGCGTTCGCTGCCGATGGTGGATGTCATCCCGGCCGAGGTGCGCGCTGGACACGGTCTCGTCGATCGATCGACGGCCTTCCAGGACATCCACCTCCCCCTCGATCTCGACGATGTCGGAAAGGCACGGCGTCGACTCATCTTCGATGAGTTCCTTCGGATTCAGATGATGTTCAAGGCTCGGGCCCATGACGACTACGAATCGCAGCGCGGCGTAGACAACATCGGGGACGGGGAGCTCACCGCCCGATTCCTCGAAGCCGTTCCCTACGAGCTCACCTCCGGCCAGGGCGATGCCCTGGCGGCCATCCGGTCCGACATGGAGGAGCCGACGCCGATGCACCGACTCCTCCACGGTGAGGTCGGCTCCGGCAAGACGATCGTCGTGGTGCTCGCCCTGCTGGCATCCGTCGAGGGTGGCCATCAGGGGGCGGTCATGGCGCCGACCGAGGTGCTTGCCACCCAGCACTATCTCGGTACGGTCCGAATCCTCGAGGATGCCGGTCTCGCGCCGAGCGTCGCCGACCGAGGTGCCTCCGGGACGGTTTCGCTGTTCGCACCGGAAGAACCCGCCGGACGAACCGTCCGGCTCGGGTTGTTCACCGGTTCGGGCGTGGCGGTCAACTTCAGCCGCAACGATGTCGACCGCGCAACCGGACTGGAGTGGCTCGCCGACGGCACGATCGATATCGCCTTCGGCACCCAGGCGCTCATCCAGGAAGGTGTCGAGCTCGCATCCTTGGGCCTTGCCGTGGTGGACGAACAGCACCGCTTCGGTGTCGAGCAGCGGGTTCGGCTCCGTTCGACCCGACCCGACGGCGCGATTCCCGACCTGCTGCTGTTGACCGCAACCCCGATTCCCAGAACCCTCGCCATGGTCCAGTACGGCGACCTCAAGGTCTCGTCGATTCCCGACATGCCGGCCGGTCGAACGCCGGTGCACACCACCGCCCTGAGTGAGGGTCAGCCAGCTGACAGGGCCATCGATGCCGAGATCGAAGCTCATGTGGCTGCGGGAGGTCAGGTCTATGTGGTGTGCCCGCTCGTGGACCCATCACCGAAGATCGAGGTGAGAGCCGCGACCGATGAATACGCTCGCATCGCATCCTCCCTTCCTGCCATGCGCGTCGGTCTGCTTCATGGACAGATGCCATCCCTCGACAAGGCCGAGGTCATGGACCGCTTCCGTAGCCGAGACATCGATGTGCTCGTGTCGACCACGGTCATCGAGGTCGGCATCGATGTGCCGAATGCGACGCTTATCGTGATCAGGAACGCTGAGCGGTTCGGACTGAGCCAACTCCACCAGCTCCGGGGTCGCGTGGGAAGAGGGGACCAGCCAGGGAGTTGTGTCCTCGCCGCCGACGCCTCCACCGATGAGGCCGAGGCCAGAATCGCCGCAATGCTCGCATCCAACGACGGATATCACCTCGCGGAACGGGACCTCGAGATTCGCGGACAGGGGAAGATCTTCGGAGCAGACCAGTCGGGCGCCGCCGACCTGCGACTCGGCCACATCCTGCGTGACGCAGATCTCGTCGAGGCTGCCGCAACCGTTGCCGAGCTCGCGATCGGAGCGGATCGCCACATGCCGTTCGTCGAAGCGGTGCTCGACGAGGCGACACGGTTCCTCGGATCGCTCCCGGAAGCCGCCGACACCGAGATCGAGCAATGAGCGGAGGCATGATGAGGATCATCGCCGGCGCAGCCAAGGGGATCCCGCTGGCAGCGGCCGGACACGCGACGCGGCCCATGACCGGCAGGGCTCGCGAGTCGCTGTTTTCGATCCTCGGTGCCCGTTGTTGTGATGCGACCGTGCTCGACCTGTATGCAGGGACCGGTTCGCTCGGACTCGAGGCTCTCAGTCGCGGCGCCGCTGATGCGCTCTTCGTGGAGCGGGACCGCGTCGCAGCCCGCCGACTCAAGGACAACATCGACGCCGTTGGGCTCGGCGGCGTGGTCCGAATCGGGCCGGTCGAGAGAGTTCTCACCCATCTCGAGCAGTCGTTCGACCTCGTTTTCGTCGACCCTCCGTATGCCAACGACGATGCTTCGATCACCGACATTGTCGGCTCCCTTCGGTCGGTCGTGGTTCCCGGCGGGCTCGTTGTTGTGCACCGTCGCTCCCGTCGAGGATTCGACATCCCGGAATTCCTCACTTGTATCGATCAGCGGCGTTACGGTGATGCCGTGGTGACCATGATGGAGAGGCTCGAGTCGTGATTACGGCGTTGGTTCCCGGCAGTTTCGACCCGCCGACGAAGGGTCATCTCGATGTCGTCGAACGGTGTGTTCCGTTGTTCGACGCCGTTGTCGTCGGGGTGGTCCACAATCCCTCCAAGTCCCCGTTGTTCACGGCCTCCGAGCGAGTGTCGCTGCTTGAGGAATGCACGGTGCAATGGCCGAATGTGACCGTTGCAAGCTTCGAAGGGTTGCTCGTCGACTACGCACTCGAGATCGGCGCCAAGACCGTTGTGAAGGGACTCCGCGCGGTGACGGATTTCGACTACGAGATCCAGATGTCGCAGATGAATCGCCACCTCTCAGGTGATGTGGTTTCGCTCTTCGTTGCGACCAAACCCGAGTACGGCTATCTATCGTCCTCCCTGGTCAAAGAGGTCGCGAGGCTCGGCGGGTCCGTCGATGCCCTCGTCCCGGAACCGGTCGCCAAGGCACTCAAGGAGCGGCTCGCATGACACACCAAGACCAATCCGAGGAACCAAGAGCGGCGCCGCCCGTTCCCGGCGCCATCTTCGACATCCTCGAGGAGCTGATCGCCGAGATCGAGTCCGCTCGCGCCGTCCCGCTGTCAAGCAATGTGATGATCAACCAGGAGGACATCCTCGATCGCCTTCATCAGGCCGTCGAGGAGCTCCCAGAAGAGCTCCGGGCGGCACGGTGGATGGTCCGCGAACGCGAGTCGTACATCGCACGGACCAACGAGAAGGCGCGCGAGCTCGTGGCGAAGGCGAAGGCGGAGTCGGATCGGCTCGTTTCCGAGAACTATGTCGTCGAAGAAGCCGTTGCGGAGGCGAATGAGCTCGTGCGAAACGCCGAATCCGAAGGTCGGCGGATACGCCTCGAGGCCGAGGACCATGCCGAGCGTCACCTCGCGGAAGCCGAGAGCGTCCTCGGTGAGCTGTATCGGTACATCACCGAAGCGAGAGCCGAACTCCACAAGGCGCTCCCACCCACCGAACCCCCGCCGGTGAGCGAATAGGGTCTCGATAGCGCATCGCCAATGCGATCCCTACCCTTCGGGTCATGGTGCGCAGCCCCTTCCTTCTCCCGGTCGCCGACCTGCTCGGGCAGGATGCTTCCTCTCGTCCGGTGAGCCTTGAGGTCACGGTTGACTGGGGCTTGGAAATGAGCCAGGTGTCGGGCGCTGAGCCGGTGTTGTGCGAACTCACCCTCCACCCCGCGTCCCGTGGGATCGCCGTGACCGGCACCGCGTCGTTCGTTTCCGAGGACACCTGTCATCGGTGTCTCGCAGTGACCGCCACGGACCGGACAGCGAGCATCGGCGCGCTCTTCGACACGAGTGGTGACGATGAGACCTACGACCTGTCCGGCCACGAGATCGACATCGAACAGATGCTCCGCGATGAGGTGCTGTTGTCACTCCCGCTCGTTACGACCTGTAGGTCCGGGTGTGTCGAAGTTGTAGATAGCGCACAGAACGGCTTGAATACGGAGGCCCAGGGCACCGAGGATTTCTCGCGTTCGCCCTTCGCTGTTCTCAAGGACCTGCTTGAGTTCCCGGACTGACCCAAAGGACCACCAGGATGGCAGTACCCAAGAAGAAGATGTCGCGGTCGAGGACTCGTCGCCGCAAGGCCAACTGGAAGGTCGAACGGCCGACCATTGCTCGTTGCCCCCGGTGCAACGCACCGCACGCACCGCACCGCGCGTGCACCGAGTGCGGATCGTACAACGGGCGCGAGGTCACCTCGGGGTCGTAGGTCGACCGTGTCGCTGATAGCCATCGATGCCATGGGCGGCGACGATGCCCCGCACGAAATCGTCGACGGAGCGCTCATGGCGTCCGATCAGGGCGCATCGGTCGTCCTCGTCGGCGACGAGACGACCCTCCGCGGACTGCTCAGCGCACGATCGCGCGATCTGCCGATTCGGCACGCAGGGCAAACGATTGGCATGCATGATGATCCGGCACACGCGATTCGCGAGAAGAAGGATGCTTCGATTGTGGTCGCGTCCCGAATGGTCGCGACGGGGGAAGCGGACGCCCTTGTTTCGGCAGGCTCGACGGGGGCCGCGATGGCATGTGCTGCGTTCGTGATCGGCAGGCTCCAACATGTCGTCCGTCCCGCCATCGCGTCCTTCTTTCCGACGGGCCAGCTCGTCATGGATATGGGCGCCAACCTTGAGGTGAAGGCCGAACACTTGCTGCAGTTCGCCGTGATGGGCTCCGCCCTCGCCCAGGTGTATCAGCACACCGAGCATCCAAGGGTCGGACTTCTCAACATCGGGGAGGAGGCTTCGAAGGGCCGGGACCTCGAACGCGCCGCTCACAAGCTTCTGGCCGAATCAAAGTCGATCAACTTCATCGGCAATGTGGAAGGAAGAGATCTTGCGACGACCAAGGCCGATGTGATCGTGACCGATGGCTTCACCGGGAACATTCTCCTCAAGACCAGCGAGGGGGCCGCCAAGGTCATTCAGAACATGATCCTCGAAATCCTTGCTCGTCCCGAGTTCTCCGGATCGATCCAGGAGTTGATGCCTGCCTTCGTCGAGATCAGAGAGCGGTTGAGTCCCGAGACGGTCGGAGGCGCGCATCTCGTCGGGACCAAAGGAGTCGTCGTGATCGCCCACGGATCTTCGTCCCGGGTTGCGGTCTCCAACGCGATCGCAATGGCGACCGAGGGCGCCGACTCCGGACTTGTGGAGAAGATCGCAGATGGAATCGCCAAGGCAGGCTGACGCAACACCCGGCTCGGGGATTCAGGAACGACTCGGTCACCGGTTCGACAACACTGGGCTTCTCATCGCCGCGTTGACGCATGGGTCCTTTGTCGCGGAGCACCCCGACACCGAATCGTATGAACGCCTTGAGTTTCTCGGCGATGCCGTCATCGAGCTCGCCGTCACCGCGATGCTGTTCACACTGCTGGGTGATGAATCCGAGGGGACGCTGACCAAGCTGCGTGCTTCGGTCGTCGATGTGAACACCCTGAGCGACATCGCACGCGACCTCGACCTCGGTGATGAGATCAGGCTCGGTAGGGGTGAGCGCATGAGTGGGGGAGCGGAACGGGACTCGATTCTCTCCGATGTCGTCGAGGCGCTCATCGGCGCCGTCTATGTCGACGCGGGCTTCGATTCGGCACGCCGCGTGGTTCATCGGCTCTGGAGCGCTCGGATCGGAAGGCAAGTCGACAAGACCGAGGTGACCGATCCGCGCAGTGCCCTCCAGGAGCACCTTGCCCGGTCCGGCCGTGCCGTCAGCTTCGCATACACCCGCTCAGGTCCTGATCATGACGCCGTGTTTGAGGCTGTGGCGATCGTCGACGGCGAACCCATGAGCCGGGGGAGCGGCAGCTCAAAGAAGGCCGCCGCGCTTGCTGCTTCTGCGGAGGCCCTCAAGGAGCTCTGAGCCACCTCGCTCCTGAGCCCCCGCCGGCGAACGGTCAAAGATCACGACGAAACACAGCCTTGTAATTCGCTCTGGTAACCTCGGATGTCGTGAAACTCAAACATCTCACCCTCCGTGGGTTCAAGTCGTTCGCCGACCGGACTCGACTCGACTTCTCGACGGGGATCAATGTCGTGGTTGGCCCGAACGGATCGGGCAAGTCGAACATCCTCGATGCGATCGCGTGGGTGCTCGGTACCCAGGCAACGCGCTCGTTGCGCACCGAGACGATGGAAGATGTCGTCTTTGCAGGAACCGAATCCCGACCCCCACTCTCACGAGCCGAGGTGTCGCTGACCTTCGCCAACGACGAGCAGCTCGTGCCACTCGGCCTCGCCGAGATCACAATCACCCGACGGCTGTTTCGTGATGGAACATCCGAGTATGAGCTCAACGGAGCTGCATGCAGGCTCCTCGACATCCAGGAACTCCTCGCAGACGGTGGCATTGGGCGTCACCAGCATGTTCTTGTCAACCAGGGCCAGGTCGGCGAGATCCTCACCGCCAGACCCGAGGACCACCGTGCGATCATCGAGGAAGCCGCCGGCGTCACGAAGCATCGGGCAAGGCGAGACCGTTCAATCCGAAGGCTCGAACGGACCGATCACGATGTCGAGCGCCTCAACGATATTCTCGCCGAGAAGCGCAAGGCAATGCGGCCGCTCAAGCGGCAGGCCAACGCCGCAGCCCGTTACGACGAGGTACGCGACGAAGCGCACCAGCTGGCGCTCTGGCTTGCCGGGGAACAACTTCGCCGCATTCGATCGCGGCTCGACCAAGCGAGTCAGGAGCGTTCCGACAAGGCCGCAGCCCACAGCGAAGCCGATGGCGAACTCCGCGAGCTGCTCGCCTCCCTCGAGGGACTGCGCGAGAGCGCAGGCTCCGTCGGTGCCGAGCTCGAACGCGACACGACGGCAGCGGCCCGCTTGGAGACGACCAACGAGCGTCTCAGGCGCATCGCCCTCGTTGCCCGTGAGCGGCGCCGCGCGCTTGAGAGCAGGCTCGAGGGCGTTGACGAAAGGCGTGAGGACCTCGAGCGCGAGCACGGGGACCTCAGCGATGCCCTTGACGATGCCGAGGAGGTCGAAGCTGCAGCCGTCGCGGAGCGAGCCGAGGCCGAGTTGCGTGCCCTCGAGGACGAGGAGCGGTCACTCGCCGAGCAGATTCAGCTTCCGACCGAAGGTGTCGTGGCGACCCTTCGCGGCGATCTGCGGTCCCTCGAGTCGGCGGAGTCCCGGGACGCGGCCGAGATGGAACAGGTGCGTTCAAGGCTCGCCGTCGTCACGGACAGGATCGAGGATGACCGGAACGCAATCGAGCGCTGTAATGCCGACATCGAGGTCGCGGACGCCGCCGTCACCAAGCTCGGGGATGCGTATCTCGCCGCACAGCGCGCTCGTGCCCGGACCCAGGAAGCCTGGGAAGCAGACGAAGCGACCGTTGCGGAACGCCGCCTCACCCTTGCCGGCGCCGCAGCGCGCGCCGAGGCGTTCGGGGCGGCCCTTTCGGGACTCGTCGACGAGGTCGCGGTGGGTGTGGCGGAATCAACCGAAGGCATCGTCGGCACGATCGTCTCACGCCTCGATGTGCCCGGCGAGTACGCCGCGGCCGTCGACGCGGCGCTCGGGGTCTGGCGTGGGGCATTCGTTGCGAACGACGCGGAATCGTTGACAACAGCGGTTGCAGGCATCAAGGGCACCGGGCTTGGTGGGCTATCGTTCGTCCACCCGGTCCGTCGCGACCTGACGCAGGTGCGCGAGATCGCCGCGAAGCACGGTGTCGACGCGATCGTCGACATCCTCGGGCCCCGAGCTGACACGGATCTTGCCAGCTGGCTTTTCGCCGATATCGTCGTGGTTCAGGGGTGGATGGCGGCATGGCAGATCGTCGGTGCCGAGCCGTCGATCACGGCTGTCACACCTGAAGGCGATGTCATCTCAGCGGGCCGCATGTTCGTTGCACAACCCGACGGGGCGGGGCCTGCGGCTCTCGAAGCTGCGCAGGTCGCCGTCGAGGAAGCCGAATCGGGACTCGCCGAAGCCGAGGAGCACCTGTATCGATCGAGGGCGGCGTTCGACCGCGATCGTGCTGCTGAACGCGCGGCACTCGAATCGCTCGAATCGGTGGAGGCCCAGTTGGCAGGGCTCACCGAGACGCTCGCGCGGACCGGGCGTACGCAGACGGCATCCAGAGACGAAGCGCGCCGCCTCAACGACCGCCTCGAGGCACTGCGCGAGGTCGAAGTTGCAAGGAACGAACGCATCGCGACGCTCCGCAGCAGCGTCGAGGAGTTCCAAGGGGAGGAGGCCGAGCGGCAGGCGGCGTGGGATGCGCTCAACGATCGGCGCGCAGCGGTGGCTGCCGCCCGAGACCGTGCAAGACGCCGCCGCGAAGAGGCGACGGCGACACTCGCGTCGATCGTCGAGCGACGCCGCCTCAACGAGCAACGGTTGAGAGCCATCACCTCCGAGCTCGGACAACTCGAGCTGTTGCCCGCCTCCGATGACACGGTTGGGACCCTGACAGGGATCGAAGAGGCCGCCGCACGGACCATGACCCTCGTCGTCCGCAAGATCGAACTGCTACGGGAGCGGCAAAGGGAGCTTCGTGATCGTGCAGGTGCTGCAGGAAGGGACCTCGAATCGGCCGAGAAGCGTCGCGAGATGCTTGAGACGGCGCGCAGGAACACCGCAGACATGGTGGGACGCCTCGATGTCGAACTCGCGGAGCTTCGTGTGCGGGACGAGGCCGTCGTCGAGGGGATTCGAAGGGATGCCGACGCAGACGAGGAAGCGGCGCTCGCCGCGGTGGAGCCATCACTTTCCGACGACATCGATGTGCAGGACCGTCTTGCCTCACTGAGGGCGGATCTCAAGCGAATGGGATTGATCAATCCCCTTGCGGCAGCTGAATACGCGACACTCGCAGCAGAGGTCGAGGAGTTGGACCGGCAGCTCGAGGACCTCGCAGCCTCGCGAGGGGAGATCCGAAAGGTCATCGCCGCCCTCGACCGCGAGATGGAGGCACTCTTCGTTCAGGCGTTCTCCGAGATCGCGTCCTTCTACGAAGAGAACTTCTCACTCGTGTTCCCGGGTGGATCCGGTCGGTTGCGACTGACCGACGACGATCATCCGCTCACTGCGGGGGTGCTGGTCGAAGCCCAGCCGGCCGGCAAGAAGGTGGGAAGACTGTCGCTGTTGTCGGGAGGCGAGCGGTCCCTCGCCGCACTTGCGTTCCTGTTCGCGGTCTTCCGCGCCCGCCCGAGCCCGTTCTATGTCCTCGACGAGGTCGAAGCAGCGCTCGACGACGCCAACCTCCATCGGTTTCTGACCCTGGTCGACACGCTTCGAAGCGATGTGCAACTCGTGATCATTACCCACCAACAGCAGACGATGCACGCGGCCGATGTCCTCTACGGTGTCACCATGGAATCCGGCGCCACCTCGCAGGTGATCTCGAAGCGAATGGATGCTATTACCGTGTGATTCGCATCGGTTCGAATCCGGTGTGGGGGTCGTCGTGGAACCACTTGTCATCGTTGCTCTGATCATTGTGGTGATCGTCGTCGCCCTTGTCGTCATCAGGGCCCGTTCCCGGCGATCGTCCCCTGTCGAGACCCAACCGGCGACTCGGGGCGAGCCGCACCTCTCGAAGCGACTGTCGCGGACGCGGATGGCGATCGGCGGAGTGCTCGGGTCGATGTTTCGAGGCGGACCAGGCCGAATTCAGTGGGACACCCTCGAAGAGGCGCTGATCCTCGCCGATGTTGGACCCCAGACGGCATCGGACATTGTCGAGGCCGTTCGCAGAATCGGGCCTGCGACCAGCGAGGAAGCCGCGACCGCCCTCAGAGGTGTCCTCGTCGATCGCTTCGGATACAGGAATCGGGCACTCGACCTTGTCCGTCGGCCGGCCGTGATCATCGTCGTGGGAGTCAACGGTGCAGGGAAGACGACGACCATCGCGAAGATTGCCGATAACCTGATCGCCGACGGTCGCACCGTCGTTCTCGGGGCTGCCGACACCTACCGCGCAGCCGGGGACAGCCAGTTGAAGGTGTGGGGTGACCGGCTCGGAGTCGCTGTCGTTGCCGGAGCACCTGGTTCGGATCCCGCGAGCGTTGCTTATGCGGCCATTGATCATGCCAAGGAACACGGCACCGATGTCGTGATCATCGACACGGCCGGCAGGCTCCACGCTCACACCAACCTGATGGATGAGCTCGCCAAGATCACGAGAGTGGCCGCCCGTGAAGGGGGTGCCATCGATGAGGTGCTGCTAGTTCTCGACGGGTCAGCCGGGCAGAATGGCATCGCTCAGGCGAAAGCGTTCACCGAAGCTGTCGGCGTCACGGGCGTGGTGCTGACGAAGCTCGACGGTACGCCGAAGGGGGGTGTGGCCGTCGCGGTCGAACACGACCTCGACCTTCCGATCAAGTACATTGGGGTGGGTGAAGGGCTCGATGATCTGATCCCGTTCGAGCCAGCAGCTTTCACCGATGCACTGGTTGGACCATGAGCGAAACAACCGCACATCTCGCCCTTCTCGATGCGGCCCGTGATGCCGCCAGCCGTGCGTACGCACCGTATTCGTCGTTCAGGGTCGGGGCGGCCCTTGTCACCGAGGACGGCACCGTGGTCACCGGGGCGAACATCGAGAACGCTGCATACGGGGCAACGATATGTGCCGAGGCGAACGCTGTGACGACGGCTGCCGCAACCGGTGCGAGGCGAATCGACACGGTGGCGGTCGTGTGCCTCGACGGTGCTGCACCGTGCACCCCTTGCGGCAACTGCCGCCAGATCCTCCGCGAATTCGGCGTCGAAACCGTAGTGATGCAGGCCGAAGACGGATCCCCGATCGGTGTTCCCCTTTCCGAGTTGCTCCCGATGTCGTTCGGCCCGGAGGCGTTCACATGACGGGTGCCAGAGCGACGCTAGATTGCCTTCCGTGTTCCACCTGAGCCTTCGCAGAATCGCCCTGGCAGGCGCGTTGCTCGTCGTGGCGAGCGCGTGCACTTCGGACACCTCGGAGACCACGACGACCTCCTTCCCACTGACTTCGACCTCCAGCACCACGACAACGGCGCCAACCACGACCGCTCCGACCACGACACTCGCTACGACGACGACGGTGACCACGACCACGACCACCACGACACCCGCCACGACGACGGTGCCTGCCCTCGTGTTCGGATTCTTCGTCGACGGATACGGTGTTGTGGATTTCGGGGCATCACCGGACGAGGTGATCGCGGCGCTCACACCAATCATGGGGCCACCATCGGGCGACACCGGATGGCTCGCCGAGCCGATTTGTCCCGGAACCCAGTTCAGGGCGATCAAGTGGGGTCCCGAGCAGTTCGACTTCAGGGCCTTGTTCACGGATGCGAACTTCTTCGCTCCTGCTGGTGTAGCGCAGTTCTTCACCTACAACTACCACGGCGTCACGCCGGTTCCGGTCACACCGCCCGCGTTGACGGTCGGGACGACCGTCGGCCAACTCAAGGCCCTGTATCCATCGGTTGTCTTCAGCCCAAACCCGTTCCTCGCTGGAGTGACCGACTACCTCGTTGCGGGATCGACCCCGTATGAGCAGCTGTACGGGCAGGTGAGCGGAACGAACCCCGCTGATGTGGTCGAGTCAGTGCAAGGCGGCGTCGGCTGCGGGGAATAGCCCCGATCCCAACGACCGAGTTCAGGCGCGTGTCTTGAGGGCTTCGATGAGCTTCGGGATCACCGAATGGACATCACCGACGACACCGAGGTCGGCAAGAGCGAAGATCGGTGCGTCGGGATCCTTGTTGATCGCGATGATCGTCGAGGATCCCTTCATCCCCACAATGTGCTGCATGGCGCCCGATATCCCGCAAGCGATGTAGACCGAAGGCTTGACTGTCTTGCCGGTCTGTCCGACCTGGTAGCTGTACGGCACCCATCCGGCATCGACCACTGCCCTGGTGCCACCGACGGCGGCACCGAGGAGGCGTGCGAGCTCATCGATCATCTCGAACTTCTCGGCGCTCCCTAGGCCTCTCCCACCGGAAACGACAACGCTTGCCGCTTCGAGGGACGGACCCTCGGACTCCTCCACATGCTGCTCGGTGATCGTCGCTCCGCTCGCCCGTCCTGCGTCGGGTATCGAGACCGCCGTGACCGGTGGGGTCGGCGCACCTGCGGGCTCGGCAGCGAAGGCCTTCGGTCGCGTCACAACGATCGCTGGCCCCTGTGCGGTGATCTCGGTCGTGACCCGAAGCGTTCCGCCGAGGATCTCCGACGCCACCGCGACGCTCCCATCCACGAGCACATCGAGCCCGTTTGCCACGACGGGCCGGTCGAGCCGTGCCGCGAGACGGCCTGCAACATCGCGGTCGGTGTTTCCCATTCCGAACATGACGAGGTCGGCATCCGCAACGAGGTCTGCCATGGCGGCTGCCGCGGGGCCCGAAGGAAGCACGCCTGCTGTGTCGAGCTGATGAACCGACTCGGCACCATGGTCCCCGAGCGCCGCCCACGCGGCATCGGATCCTTCCCCGAGGTAGAACACCGAAGTGTTCCCGAGGCTCCGCGCCTTGGTCAGGAGCTCAAGCGATCCGGCTGACGGGAGCCCGCCATCATCTTCCGCAAACACCCAGATCTGCATGTCAGACCACCTTTGCCTGTTCGAGGACTTCGACGATTCGCAGGTGGGCCTCTCCCTCGTCCTCGATGATCTCGCCAGCCTCCCTCGCAGCGACTGGATCAACCGAACGAACCACCTGTCCGGAATCTGGGTCGATTCCGAGATCGGCGAGGGTCAGCGTCGTGACCGGCTTAGACTTCGCTTGCATGATGCCTTTGAAGGTCGGGTAGCGAGGCTCGATCCCGGCCGTCACCGTGATCAGCGCCGGTGCTGCCGACACGACGACATCGTACCCGTTGGCGGTCTGGCGTTCGATGGTCACGGAACCATCCCTTGCCTCGACCCTGCGTGCGAACGAGAGGCATGGGACATCAAGCAACTCTGACATCATCTGGGGCATCACACCCGAATACCCATCCGTTGATTCCGTTCCGGCGACGACGAGATCGAAGCCCTCCATTGTCATCGCAGCAGCGAGCACCCGTGCCGTGGTGAGGGCGTCGGATCCCTTCAATGCGGCATCATCAACGATGACGGCCTTGTCGGCACCCATCGCGAGTGCCTGGCGAATCCCCTGCATGGACCCCGAGGGCGACATCGAGAACAGCGTCACCGTTCCCTCGGTTGCCTCGGCGAGTTGGAGAGCGATCTCGACCCCGGAGCGGTCCGTGTCGTCAAGTACCTGGTCGTCGGGCCGAATGACCCAGTGGTGTTCCGGATCAAGGTCGTAGGGGGTCGCCGGGTCGGGAATCTGCTTCACACAGACGGCGATGTTCATGGCGTGCGGCTCCTCGATGCGGGTTGTTTGCACGCATGCTACGGAACCTGCCGGCTGACCAGTAATCGGCTGGCTACTCCTCCGGTTGCGTCGCGAGCACCGGAACGAAGCGATCGACGAGCTTCGTAAAGGTCGCCTTGGCGATCTCCGCGGTCTCTGTGACCTCCTGGTGGGACAGCGGGGTTGGGGAGAGGCCCGCAGCGAGATTCGTGACAAGGGAGATGCCGATCACTTCGGCCCCCATGTGCCTGAGCGCAATCGCTTCCGGCACGGTCGACATGCCGACAAGATCGGCGCCGAGCAGTTTGGCCATCCGCACCTCGGCGGGCGTTTCATAGCTCGGCCCGAGAAACCACGCGTAGACACCCTCATGCGGCTCGATACCGACATCCCTGCATGTTTCGGCGAGGAGACCGCGCAGTCGCGGGCTGTACACCTGCGACATGTCGGGGAAGCGAGGTCCGAGCCGATCGTCGTTCTGGCCGACAAGGGGATTGCGACCGGTGAGGTTGAGGTGGTCGGAAATGATCACGAGATCACCGGGGGCGAGACCATCACCGACGCCGCCTGCAGCATTGGTGAGGAGTACTCGCTTGGCACCGCACGCGACCGCCGTGCGCACACCGAAAACGACCTCGTCGAGTTCCCATCCCTCGTATGTGTGGGCCCGGCCCGAGAAGAACAGGACATGCTTGTCCTCGACCGGGGCGGCCACGAGGGATCCGGAGTGGCCGGCGACCTTCGGCACCGGAAAGCCGGGGATGTCCTCGTATCTCATCTCAATGGCGTCCGCGAGCGTCGCTGCGTACTCCCCGAGGCCGGATCCGAGCACGACCGCAGCGTCGTACCGATCGACTCCGGTGAACATCCGGATCGATGCTGCTGCGGCCATCAGTGTGTGGTAATTCATCGCACCTCTCCGTGGATCAGGTCGGGGACCACTACAGGTTCTTCGGAGATGACGAAGGCGTTCTTGAGCACACTCAGCGCGCTTTCGAGGTCTGTCTCGGTCCGGTACGAAATGGTGGCGAGGGGCTGGCCCGATGCAATGGTGTCGCCGAGCTTCGCTTCGATGAGCAGGCCGACCGCCGGATCGATCTCATCTTCCTTGGTGCTGCGGCCCGCGCCGAGGCGAACCGACGCAAGGCCGATCTCGTAGGCATCGCACCGGGCGAGGTGCCCGCTTGTCTCGGCGGTGATGGTGTGGGTGTTGGGGGCGGAGGGAAGCAGACGCGGGTTGTCGACCACCGAGGGATCCCCGCCTTGCGCCTCGACGAGCCGCACGAGAACCTCGAGGGCGGAACCGGTTTCGATTGCCCGCGTGACGGTACGGTCGGCGGCATCTCGGTCCTCTTCCCCAGCAAGGAGGAGCATCTCAACGCTGAATCGCCGCGTCAGCGCGGCCACATCCGCTGGGCCGTTGCCTTGCAGCACCGCAACGGACTCGGCGATTTCGTTGGCGTTGCCGACGGCCCTTCCGAGCGGTTGGTCCATGTTGGTGAGGATCGCCGTGACAGGCGTGTCATGGGAGCTGCCGATCTCGACCATCGTCCTTGCGAGTTCGGTTGCATCACCGAGCTGTTTCATGAAGGCGCCGCTTCCTACCTTGACATCGAGGAGGAGGCCGTCGAGATCCTCTGCGAGCTTCTTGGACATGATCGACGATGCGATGAGAGGGATGGACGGTACGGTGCCCGTCGCATCTCGGAGGGCATAGATCCTGCGGTCTGCAGGAACGAGTTTGTCCGTTTGGCCGACCATGACGACGCCGATGTCGTTGAGCTGGTCGGTGAACGCGTCCGGTTCGATCTGTGTTGTGAAGCCGGGGATCGACTCGAGCTTGTCGAGCGTTCCACCGGTATGGCCGAGTCCTCGTCCGGACATCATCGGGACCGCGACACCGCACGCCGCGACGAGAGGGGCAAGGGGAATGGAGATCTTGTCGCCGACGCCGCCCGTTGAGTGCTTGTCGATCGTTGGCTTCGTGACCCCGGAGAGGTCAAGGACATCGCCTGAGTGGAGCATCGCATCTGTCCATGCCACGAGTTCGTCTTGGCTCATGCCGTTGAAGACCACAGCCATGAGAAACGATGACAGTTGGTAGTCGGGGATACGGGCGGCCGTGTATTCGGAGACGATCCAGCGCAACGCATCCGGGGCGAGCTCACGACCGTCGCGTTTGGCGCCGATCTGTTCGACCATCGAATAAGTCATCGGCGCAACCTCACTCCCGACTCCGTTGCGGTGATGCCTTCGGCTTCGAGGCGCTGCGCGTGCTCCCGCTCCTTCCCGGGGACGAGACGCCCCGTCGCCGTGATCACCCGCCACCACGGTAACCCAGGTGTCACCCGCAGCAGGTTCCCGACAGCTCTCGCGGCTCCAGGATGCCCGGCTTCGGCTGCGACCTCACCGTAGGTGCTCACCTGTCCGATCGGAATGGCCTCGACGACGCTGATCACCGCGTCGGTGAAGGCGTCACCGTTGCGTTCGGTCACAGCGTGCCGAACAGCCGATCGCCCATGTCCCCGAGTCCTGGAACGATGTAGAACTGGTCGTTGAGCTCACGATCGTGTGCCGCGGCGATGATCTGAACATCGGGGTGGTCTCCGTACATCTTCTTCACCCCGGCGGGGGCCGTGACGACGCACAGCGCGGTCACATTCCGGGCACCCGATGACTTGACCTTGTCCACCGCCCAGGAAAGGGATCCGCCCGTCGCCAGCATCGGTTCGCAGACGAGAACCGTTGCGTCCGTGAGATCAGGGAGCTTCGAGTAATACTCCTGGGGGAGAGCGGTCTCTTCGTCACGGGCCACGCCAGCGAAGCCGACCTTCACATTCGGGATTGTCTCGAGCACGGCACTCAGCATGCCGAGACCCGCGCGAAGGACCGGGACGGCCACCACATTCGACACCCGGTAGCCGGTGGTTTTCTCCATGGGCGTGTCGATCTCGAACCGTTCGAGCGGTATCCGCTTGGTCGCCTCGTGCACGAGTGTGAAGGTCAGACCCTTGGCAGCCTCACGGAACTGGGGGGGAGGCGTGTTCCTATCACGCAGGACGGTCAGATAGTGCCGTGTGAGCGGGTGGTCGATGACGGTGAGGTTCACACGCCGACAATACCCGATGTCTCCCTGACATCACCCCTCCAAACCCGGATGAGTCCGCGACGATTCGTCCCTCCTCGTCCCGTCGGCGACCGATGCTGCCGCATCGCTACCCTGCATCATGATGTTCGACGCACTCAGCGCCAGACTGGGAGAGGTGTTCGGAAGGCTCCGAGGAAAGGGTCGCCTTTCGGAGGATGATGTCGACGCCGCGCTTCGTGAAGTCCGGATCGCCCTCCTCGAAGCCGATGTGAACCTCCATGTCGTCAAGGCATTCATCGAGCGGGTCAAACATCGGGCCGTCGGCGTGGAGGTCACCAAGAGCCTCACCCCCGGCCAGCAGGTCATCAAGATCGTTCACGAGGAGCTCGTCGTCACCCTCGGCGAGGCCGCGGTTCCGCTCGCGAGGACCGAGACCCCGCCGCTGGTGGTCCTGATGGTCGGGTTGCAGGGATCGGGCAAAACCACGACTGCGGCGAAACTTGCCAAGCATGTCAAGAGCAAGGGAAAGCGCCCCATGCTGGTGGCTGCTGACCTTCAGCGTCCGGCTGCGATCGACCAACTCGAACAGCTCGGCAAGCGGGTCGGGATCCCGGTCTACACGGACCGCAATGGGAAATCCGCGCAGAAGGTGGTGAAGTCGGCGCTCAAGGAGGCTCGCGCGCAGTCGGCGAATGTCGTGATCGTCGACACCGCCGGTCGCCTGCAGATCGACACGGAGCTGATGAAGGAGCTCGCAGCCGTCAAGAAAGTTGCCGAACCCGACGAGACCCTCCTCGTTGTGGACGCAATGACGGGCCAGGAGGCCGTCAGCGTTGCGCAGGGATTCAGCGAACACACCGACATCACCGGTCTGGTCATGACCAAGATCGATGGTGACGCCCGCGGGGGTGCGGCGATTTCGGCACGCGCGGTGACCGGGGTACCGATCAAGTTGGTCGGAACCGGCGAATCGATCGATGCCCTCGATGTGTTTCATCCCGACCGCATGGCCTCGCGCATCCTCGGCATGGGCGATGTGCTTTCGCTGATCGAGAAGGCCGAAGAGGCCTACGACAAAGCGGAAGCGGACCGTGCCGCCAAGAAGATGCTTGACGCATCATTCGACCTCGAGGACTTCCTTGAGCAGTTCCAGCAGCTCAAGAAGATGGGGCCATTGCAACAGCTCGTTGGTATGCTCCCGGGCGCAGGTTCGGCCCTGCGCGATGTCCAGGTGGACGAGAGTCATCTCGCTCGCGTGGAGGCGATCATCCGGTCCATGACCCCTGAGGAACGACGGAATCCGAAGGTGATCTCCGGCAGCCGCAAGCGCCGCATCGCGACGGGATCGGGAACGAGGCCGCAGGATGTCAACGGCGTCCTCAAGCAGTTCTCGCAGGCACAGAAGATGATGAAGGCCATGGCCGGCGGCAAGAGTCCCATCCCTGGACTCGCCCTGCCCGGCGGTGTACGAACGAACAAGAAGAGGTGATCGACAGATGGCAACCAAGATCCGCCTGACGCGGCTTGGCAAGAAGAAGCAGCCGACCTATCGCGTGGTCGTTATGGACTCCCGCAAGCCGCGCGACGGCGAGTACATCGAGCAACTCGGTGTCTACGATCCTCGGCAGGATCCCTCTCTCGTGACCATCGACAACGAACGGGCGTTGTATTGGCTCAAGACAGGCGCCCAACCGACCGACCGGGCGCGAAAGCTCCTCGAGATCTCGGGTGCATGGACGCAGTTCAAGGTCGCCCGCGGAGCGATTCACACGGTCGGTGCCGACGCGGAGGTCGAAATGGCGGCGGTCGAGGCGACCGATGTGTCCGATGACGAAACGGGAGAAGCATGAGCCAAGGGGAGATCGTCGAGAAGGTTGTGTCCTATGTCGTCGGTGAGATCGTCGACAACCAGGACGAGGTCGAGGTCGAGATCGTTGCCGACGGCGCCGACGCCGTCGTAGCCGAGGTTCGAACCGCCAAGAGCGACATGGGACGGGTGATCGGCAAGCGGGGTCGAGTCGCACGGGCGATTCGGAGTGTCGGCAGCGCAGCGGGTGACGAGGAGGGGCTCGGTGTCGATGTGGAGTTCCTCGACTGACATGGCCCCGGGCCGCGGCCACTCCGACGACGCCGACGGCCCCATCCCCGTTGGATATGTGCGCAGAGCGCACGGCGTCCGCGGCGATGTCGTTGTTCGCAGCATGGTCGACGATGCGGCGACGCGTCTCGTCGTCGGAGCCTCCTTTGCGACCGACGCACCGGAACAGCCGATCCTGACCATCGAGGCCGTCACGGCACTCGCCGACGATTATCGAATCTTGTTTGCCGAGGTCTCGGATCGCACCCACGCCGAGGAACTCAGGGGTGTGCAGATCACGATTCCCGCGTCGGAGCGCCGCCTGCTTCCCGACGATGAGTGGTGGCCGGAGGACCTGATCGGCTGCCAGGTGATCACGAGCGACGGCAGCCAGGTCGGGACGGTCCATGAGGTCATCTTCGGCTCGGCCCAGGATCGGCTCGTCGTTGTCGCACCCGACGGGTCGACGGCAGAAGTTCCGTTTGTTGAGGCGCTGGTACCGACGGTGGACATCGCCCACGATCGGATCTTTGTGGAGTTGCCAAGCGGGTTGTTCGAATAGGGGCCGAAGACGGCCTCCCCAGCCGTTGGGGGTCTACGGGGGATCTGGCGGCCGTGTCACGATTTGACCGAGTGCCGTGACCCATCGGTAGGACCCATCCTGACAGCGGCGGTATGTCCAGCGGTGGGTGTCCTTGATCACATGGTCGTGCCTGCACAGTGGCTCGAGGTTTCTATCGGCGGTCGGCCCACGATCGACCCAGCGTACCGTGTGATCGATGTCGCATTGGGTTGATGGCATCCGACAGCCCGGAAAGACGCATATCGGTGCCTGGGCCCGAACAGCCCGAGCAGTGCCCGCCGTCGGTCTGCGTCTGAGCGCCCGTGTGGACAGCACATTGCCAGTTTCGGTATCGACAACGGTTGCACTCCACCGGGCATCGTGGTGTTCTTCCACGATGCGTGCAGCGATTTCGCCGACGATTGGGCCGTATCCACCGAGATCACCGGGATGTGAGTTCAGGCCAACCAAGGTGTCGAGGTCCACACGGATATCGACCATTCCGCGCTTGGTGCCCGACGCCGACGATCCCTCGACGGATGTCGGCTCGGCTCCGAGCAACAAGTCGATGAACACATCGGCCCGAAGTTGATCCATCGTGCGGCCCTCGCTTTTGACCTTGAGCGTTCTCGCAAGAGCATTGAGCCGCCGTGTTGCCGCTGCCACCCGATCGGGCGGAAGGTCGAAGGCGTAGAGATGCGATGTTCCATCGATCGACGGCTCAGTGACGACCCGCCGGTTGGTGCAAGCCGATTCGTAGCGATCCATGGCCGACTCGGGATCAGCTTCGAGCGAGAGCTTGCGGATACGAGCCATGATCTGCCCAGTGGTCAGGTCGGGCAGCGCCGCAGCGATTCGATCGACAACCACCTGGGCGGCTGCGGTGGAGAGGTGCGCCGTCGCGTGGTCGATTGCCTTGGCCCGTCTGACATCGATGAGGCCACGCGCGAGCAGCTCGGCGACCGCAGGAAGACGCGACTTCAGGTCGAGCGCAAACGAGAATTCGATGTCGGCCGCCCGTCGTGTCAGATTGAGCGCGACCCGGATCTCTGCCGCAGCGCCTTCCAAGGCGCTTTCGCGGTCCCAGCCTTCGTCATCGGCAACCGCATCGGCGATGGCATTCATGTCCTCGTACATCTTGGCTGAGTAGTACGACACCATCCGTTGATGTGCTCGGAGGACGGCGACCCGGTCATGGCCGGAAAGGGAGTGAACATCGACGCTCGACAACGCTGCTGCGAGGAAGATGCCGGGACACATCGCATCGAGATGGTCCCCGATGCTCATGTCTTCGACGGTGTGCCGGGTGCGTTCCAAAGTATCGAACATGTGTTCGATTCTACGCAACGGGTCTGACACTTTTCGCGACGAAGAGCCAGCCGATGTGAACGCTCGCTGTGTACCTTCTGTGACCATGAAGCGCCTCGTTGCGTCGGTGGCGATCGTCATCGCATCTGGTTGTACGCCGTCGTCCGGAGCAGCCAGCACCACCACGAGTTCATCAATGCCGGTGCCCACAAGCCGGTTGCCCACCACGACGATCCGCCCAACAACCAGCACGGGCGTCCAGCTGGCATACGAGGTCCCCGAACACGACATTGCGGTCCGTTCCGGCGACGGCACGACCGAGTTCTACCGGCGAAGCACGGACGAGCGTATTGTTCCTATGGGTCCCAACTTCCACCAACTCGGCCCCGAGAACGATTACTTCGTCGACAGGCTGTTCTCGCCTGACCGCTACGCCCCTTCCTTCGTCGATACGCAGCTCGACCTGATGGTGACCATGGGCTACAACATCGTGCGCACGTCCCTCGATGTGTGCGTGGAGGACTGCATCGGATCTCGCCAGGGGGGTTTGCGCCAGGACTACCTCGATAATGTCGCCGATTTCATTCGCCGAGCGAACAAACGCGACCTGTTGGTGATCATCACATCCAACGATCTTCCTCGCTATGCCGGGTACATCCCCATCGCCGAGGCGACCTGTTGTGATCCCTTCGATGGGTACATCAACAGCCATTACCTGTCTGAGGTGGGGATCGAGCAGCGGTCACGGTATTGGACGGATGTCGTTGAGGCGTTCATCGACCGAGAGGTTCCGCTCGATGCGATCATGGCCTACCAGATTCGGGGAGAGCTGTTCCTCTTCCCGGATACCCCACCCCTGTCGCTGACCGGCGGCCATGTCACGACTGCGAACGGGAACACCTACGACATGGCAGAGTCCCAAGAGAAGCGCCAGATGGTTGCGGACGGTGTTGCGTACTGGGTCGACCGGGTCGGCGCTGCCATCAAGGAGCTCGACCCAACCGCGCTCATCACGGTTGGTCTGTTTCCGCCGAACGAGCCCAATGTGTGGCGGCCCGACCTCAACCGGGTCGTACCGACCGCAGCAGCATTCGAGGCTGCTGCCGTTGACTTCTTGGACATCCACCCCTATCCGGGATATGTCCCATTGGGCCTCATGATCGAGAACCTGGATCTCGATCACTTCAGTAAGCCGGTGGTGGCAGGCGAATCCGGCGGGTTCACATTCGTGTACGACTCGCCTCGGTCCGCAGCATCAGGGCTCCAGGACTGGCAGGTGGAGTCGTGTGAGTACGGGGTGCAGGGATGGATGTTCTGGCACTGGACGGGAACCAACGATCACGACGTATGGACCGGGACCGAAGCCAACGGTGCGATTCTGAGGACGCTTGCACCCGTCAATCGACCCGACCCCTGCATCGGTGAGTCATTCGACTTCTTCGAACCGAATATCGCCAGCCGCAGGCCCGTGCGCACCTCAGCATCGTTGACTCGGGGTGAACTCGCCGTTGACGGATGGAACACCACCGTGTGGGAGTCGGGCGATGGACCGACCCAATGGATCGAAATCGACCTCGGAACGGAGTCGACGGTGGAGGCGATCCGTCTCGTGACATCGCAGTATCCCGAAGGCGACACGGTGCATCGAGTGCTGGTTGGAGCCTCCGCTGCGCAGCTCCACCAGGTCTACGAATTCGCCGGCTTCACCCACGATGGCGACCGACTTGAACATGTCTTTGCGGGACCCCTCGAGCATGTGCGTTTCGTTCGCGTGGTGACGACCAACAGCCCGTCGTTCGTGTCGTGGCGAGAGATCACCGTCCTCGGACATTGAATGCGACGAAGACCGCTGCCTGTCTATGACACCGCGCAGTGTTCGACCGGCGATCAAGCGCTCATTGTTCAGCCGTCGCCGACAGACATTCCGCTATTGACTGGCCTGGGAATCAAGTCCTACCCAATTGGTCAGCCCGCGTGGACCCACCAAGTCATTCGGATTACATACAATTGCGGTTGAAGGGACGACGGATGAAGGGCATCGCTCACTATTGGGCATTCTTGGTAGCGGCATTTGGTGCGGTTGCCCCCTTCGCTCCGAGATGGCCACCGGTCATCAAGCAGTGGGGACCCGTGATAGGTGCCCTCGCCGTGGCCATTGCATATGTTGCGGCAGATGCCCATCAGACCGTTTGGGCACTGACCCTCTTCGGTGTGAACATTGTCATTGCTGCCTATCTCGTCACACGGAGCCTTGTTCGGACTCTGAGTTCCAGCCGTAAGGGTTGACTCGATATCGAGCCTGGGTGGAACAGGTCGGAACCGGGCTCGACCCCGTTCGTGAGTCCTCACGGCAGTGCGTCCTAACATCTCGCGGGTGCAGCCAGAATCGATTCGGATCGTCACCGCCACCTCGCTCTTCGATGGCCACGATGCATCGATCAACATCATGCGCCGCATTCTCCAGTCGAAGGGCGCAGAGGTGATCCATCTCGGCCACGACCGATCGGCGGCCATGATCGCCAAGGCCGCCATCGAAGAGGACGCACACGGCGTTGCGGTCACTTCCTATCAGGGCGGCCACATGGAGTTCTTCACCTACCTGCGCGAGACCCTCGATGAGGCGGGCGGTACCGGGATCAAGGTGTTCGGCGGCGGCGGCGGGACGATCCTTCCCGACGAGGCAGCTCAGCTTGCACGGAACGGAATCGCACGGATCTACTCACCCGACGACGGCAGGAGACTCGGGCTCGAGGGCATGATCGCGGACCTCCTCGAGCAGGCACGATCCGACAAACCGATCTTGGAGGATCTGTATGAGCGGGTGCTCGCGGGGGATCACCTGGCCGTTGCAAGGGCGATCACCCTTGCCGAGAACGCTCCCGACGCCGTCGTCGATGTGCTCGACCGGTTTCGGGCCGAAGCTCGAGATCGTGGGGTTCCGGTTGTCGGTTTCACCGGCACCGGCGGGTCGGGGAAGTCCTCGATCGTCGACGAGCTGGTGTTGCGATTTCGGCGCGACTTCCCGACGAACGCCGTCGCCGTCATTTCAGTGGATCCGTCACATCGCAGGTCGGGGGGCGCGCTCCTCGGTGACCGAATCCGGATGAATGCGGTGTCGGGACCACGGTGCTTCATGCGATCCATGGCCACCCGGCAACCCAATCTGACGATGTCGCCCCATGTCGGGGACGCCGTTGCGATCGTCAAGGCCGCAGGATTCGATGTCGTCTTCCTCGAGACCTCCGGGATCGGGCAGTCGGACACCCAGATCGTGGACGCATCCGATGTTGCCGTCTATGTGATGACACCGGAGTACGGAGCGGCGACCCAGCTCGAGAAGATCGACATGCTCGACTACGCGGATGTGATCGCCATCAACAAGGCGGACCGTCTCGGTGCAGACGACGCTGTGCGCGATGTGCGCAAGCAGTACAAGAGGAACCGCAAGCTGTTCGATGCGGACGATGCCGACCTTCCGATCCACGCCACGGTCGCTTCAAGGTTCAATGATGCTGGCACCCAACAGCTCTACGAAGCCGTCATGCGTGCGGTCGATTCGGCGTTCCCTGAGACGCTCGGCCCGTTCGAGCAACGGGGTGGCACATCCAACACGGATCCGCTGATTCCCCGATCGCGGGTGCGGTACCTGTCGGAGATCGCCGACGCGGTTCGTTCCTACAACCGCGAAACCGACCGGCTCGCAGAGGTTGCGGCGGATCGAGAAGCCTTCGCAACCTTGCGCCGACTCCACCCGGAGATGGGCATTCCTGAACCGGCGGAGCTACCCGACGAACTCGCCGCGGCACTCGACAGCTGGGATGCGACTGCCGATCGGTATCGCAGCGGTGTCGTGACCTACGAAGTGCGTGGTACCGAACTCCAGGTCGACAACAGGATCGAGAGCCTGTCCGGCACGGTCTTCCCCAAGGTGATCCATCCGACGATCCGTGGGTGGGCGGACCGCGTCGCGTGGCTCCGCAAGGAGAACCTCCCCGGCCACTTCCCGTTCACGGCGGGTGTCTTCCCGTTCAAGCGTGAGGCCGAGGACCCGACTCGGATGTTCGCAGGAGAGGGCGGTCCCGAGCAGACGAATCGTCGTTTTCACTATCTCGCAGCAGACATGCCTGCCGTGCGGCTGTCAACGGCATTCGACTCGGTCACCTTGTACGGCCACGATCCGGATCCGAGGCCCGACATCTATGGAAAAGTCGGGAACTCGGGAGTGTCGGTTTCGAGTCTTGATGATGCCAAGAAGCTGTACTCGGGGTTCGATCTCTGCGATCCCGCAACTTCCGTGTCGATGACGATCAACGGGCCAGCGCCGATGATGCTCGCGTTCTTTCTCAACACGGCAATCGACCAGGCGTGCGAGCGGCACATCGTCGCGGAAGGGCTCACTGAGCCGGTCAAAGCCAAGATCGCAGAGATCTTCGCCGAACGGGGTCATGAACAGCCCCGCTACCACGGTGACCTTCCCCCCGGGCATGACGGCTCGGGCCTCATGCTCCTCGGAATCTCCGGCGCAGATGTCCTCGATGAGGCAACCTACGGGCGCATCAAGCGAGAGACGCTTGCCGCCGTCCGGGGCACCATCCAGGCGGACATCCTCAAAGAGGACCAGGCGCAAAACACCTGCATCTTCAGCACGGAGTTCGCCCTCGGCATGCAAGGCGACATCCAGGAGTACTTCATCGAGCACGACATCTCAAACTTCTACTCGGTGTCGGTGTCGGGTTACCACATGGCCGAGGCGGGAGCCAATCCGATTTCACAGCTCGCCTTCACGCTTGCCAACGGTTTCACCTTCGTCGAGTACTACCTCGCGCGCGGCATGGCGATCGACAGCTTCGCCCCCAACCTCAGCTTCTTCTTCTCCAATGGTCTCGATCCCGAATACGCCGTCATCGGACGCGTCGCACGCCGCATCTGGGCCAAAGCGATGCGCGATGTCTACGGCGCGGGCGAGCGCAGCCAGAAGCTCAAGTACCACATCCAGACCTCAGGGCGTTCCCTGCATGCCCAGGAAATCGCATTCAACGACATCCGTACGACCCTGCAAGCCCTCTACGCCATCTATGACAACTGCAACTCGCTCCACACCAACGCCTACGACGAAGCGGTGACCACACCGACCGAGGAATCGGTCCGCAGGGCACTCGCCATCCAGCTCATCATCAATCGGGAGCTCGGTCTCGCCAAGAACGAAAACCCGTTGCAGGGCTCGTTCATCATCGAGGAACTGACCGACCTGGTCGAAGAAGCCGTCATGATGGAGTTCGATCGGCTCACCGACCGGGGAGGGGTGCTCGGTGCAATGGAATCGATGTACCAGCGGTCCAAGATCCAGGAAGAGTCGCTCAGGTACGAACACCTCAAGGACACGGGGGAACTCCCGATCGTCGGTGTCAACATGTTCCTGTCGGAGGCCGGGTCACCCATCCTGACGCCTGACGAGGTGATTCGGTCGAGTGACGACGACAAGGACCGGCTGATCAACGATCTGCGCTCGCTGCACGATCGTGAGCGCAAGTCCGCCGAAGTCGCGTTGCGCGACCTCCAATCCGTCGCCCTCGCAGGGGGGAACATCTTCGACGCCCTGATGCAGGCCGCGAAGGTGTGTTCACTCGGACAGCTTTCCGATGCCTTGTTCGCCGTCGGTGGGAGATACCGGCGAAACATGTGACCATCGTGCCGCCGGCATGGCGCCGGACGAGGACAAGGCCCTACGGAAGGTCGAGTGAGAGGGTTGCACCCTCGTCCTGCTGGCCCTCCGGTCCAACCGTTCCGACGAAGAGGCTCACCATGCCAGAGGGCCCGTCGCCGATGGCCGCCTCGAATCCTTGCCATGTGTCGATCCAACCGTTGAGCGGGACATTTCGCCGCGTGAACGAACCGTCCGATGCAACGAGATCCAGCCGAAGCGAATCGAGCCCCGGTGCGGCGTATCCCTCGACCGATACGGGATAGATCGTCGATCCCGGGGACGGTGTCATCACGATCACGGCGGGTGAACGCGTGGGTCCCGGGGGCGTGACCGCTGCGTCGCTCGGGATGATGTCGATGATGAGGTTCGCCGGCGAGGAGGTCGCAACCGCCCGCGCCATGATCGCGGTTCCCGGAGCTCCTTGCAGGTCGATCGACAGCATGCCGTCGCTGTCCCTCACGACGAAGACCTGCTTGACAAGATCCCCGTCGGGAAGAGAGTCGGCTATCGCGGTCGCGTCGACCTCTGGTGGCAGCTGAACCCTCACCACAGCGGCGTAGGCGAGGACGGTGACGCCCGTCGGCCCGAGGGAACTGGCGGGAGCGCCAGTATCGGATGCAAATCCGATGACGACCCGCTCGCAGGTTGCCGAGTCGGTCCAGTGGATACTGGCGATCGCGGTTGCATCTCCGACATCCTCGCCGAGGGCGGCAACGAGACCATCGTCACCGAAACGGACATCGCCGATACGGCAGATCTCGTCCGATGCGACTGTCGTGGTCGTCGACATCGGTGTCGGAACGGTTGTCGTGACCGAGGTCACGGTCGACGGCGACGAACATGCGGCGGCTGCGAGGGCGAGCAGGGCTGGAATCCTTGCCAATCGTCGCATCGTGCCGAGCGTAGTTGGTCCCGCAATCGTGACCGTCACAGCGTGATACCTTGCCCAGATGCTCGGAAACCCTGATCCGGAACTCGCGCTTCGGTTCCTCGACGGATCCTGTGAGCCGGATGACTTGTTGGACACAGCGAGCAGGCTCCGCAACGAGGGGCACGGGCGGACGATCACCTACTCCCGCAAGGTGTTCGTCCCGATCACCACTCTGTGCAGGGACACCTGTAGCTACTGCACCTTCGTCAAACCCCCCGGGGCCGGTGGGCAGTACCTGACCCCGGACGATGTTCTGGCAATCGTGCGAGCCGGTGATGCACTGCATTGCACGGAAGCACTGCTGACGCTCGGCGACAAGCCCGAGGACAAGTGGCCCCAGGCCCGAGAGTTCCTCGATCGACACGGTGCGTCGTCGACGATCGACTACACGGCAACGATGGCCGAACTGATACGGGGCGAAACCGGACTCTTCCCGCATGCCAACCCCGGCATCATGGATGCCGACGATCTCGCACGGCTGCGCCCGAGCAATCTGTCGATGGGGCTGATGCTCGAGAACATCTCGGAGCGGCTCACCCAGCCCGGCATGCCGCACCACAAATGCCCCGACAAGGTTCCGGAGGTTCGGGTCGCAACGATCCGGGAGGCAGGCCGCCAGCACATTCCGTTCACGACGGGCGTCCTCGTCGGGATCGGTGAGACCGATGACGAGGTCGTCTCCAGCCTGTTCGCGCTCGCCGACCTTGCCGCCGAGCGCGGCCACATCCAAGAGGTGATCATCCAGAACTTCCGCGCAAAGGCCGACACGCTCATGCGCTTCAGCCCGGAACCGTCCATACCGTACTTCGTCAGGGTGGTGGCCCTCGCGCGGTGGATTCTCGGCGCAGAGATGAATCTTCAGGTCCCGCCGAACCTCACCGAGGACTTCACGGTCTACCTCGACGCCGGAATCAACGATTGGGGCGGCGTCAGTCCCCTCACCATCGATTGGGTGAATCCCGAGGCTCCGTGGCCGTCGCTCGAGCGTCTGCGGGCCGTGACGGTCGGAGCAGGATTCGATCTGCGTCCACGGCTTCCCGTCTACCCCGAGTACCTCACCGAACGGTGGATCGACCCCCGGTTGTTCGACGATGCGGTCTCAGCGGCCACCGATGAGGGTTACGCTGCCATCCCGTCGCTGCATCGCGAAGGAGTGCTATGACGGCGGTTACCTTTCTCCAAGTTCGCCCTGCCTCTCATCTCAACGAGATGTGGGCGTCGACCCGCCGCCGCGAAGGGACGCTGGTCGTGGAGGTGGACGCGCCGACCCTCGACGACCTCAGGGCGGCGCACAACGGTGGCCTCCTTGTGGCAAGCGGCGATCCGTCGGTCGTCTCCGCTGCGTATGTCGTGACGCCGGGGGTCAGCCGCACCTTGACCCGAAACGCCGTCGCCGGCTGGCGGGTCAGCATCATCGATACCGGCTCGCGAATGGAGATTCTCGACGCGCTTGCTTTTACTCAGGCCAGCTACCTTCGCACGAGCCGGAGCACCGTTGCGAAAGCAGCTGCCCTCGTCGCCGTACCCGGATGCAACGCAGCCGTGTCGACCTTCGTCGATACCGTCACCCAAGCCCTTGAGGTGATCGCAGCGGGAGCATCGGATCTGCTGTTGCGAGACTGGGGCACCGAACGGATCGGTGAGCTGCGTGACGCGCTTGGCGACCGGTCTCTCGTCGAACGCTCGGCATTCCCGCCCGGCCTCGGCTATGACGAGGCGGTGAATGAGCTCGATGCCGACTCCCTACGGGCGTACCTCAACCAGATCGATGGTACCGGTGTTGCCCGCCCGAGGGTTTCGTGGGCACCCGGCATGGACGAACCCGCTCCTCACGGACCGCGGCGTGTCTCGGCGGCATGGCACGATTCGCCTTGGAAATCCGATGATGCCGTCGCGATGGAGGATGCATCCTCTGAGGTGCTCCCGATTCTCGAACACGCCCTGTGCGGGACGGCCCCGTCGGTGGATGAGATCGAGTTGCTCCTTCACGCTCGGGGTGGCGATGTCGAGGCGATCGCCGACGCTGCGGATCGCCTGCGTCGTCTCGTCGTCGGAGACGAGGTCAGCTTTGTCGTCAATCGCAACATCAACTACACCAACCAGTGCTATTACAAGTGCGGGTTCTGCGCCTTCTCGAAGGGACCGCGTTCGCTCGATCTCCGAGGCACGCCCTATCTCATGTCGATTGACGAGGTCGTGCAACGCTCTGCGGAGGCCTGGGAGCGCGGAGCCACCGAGGTCTGCCTGCAAGGAGGCATCCATCCCGAATTCACTGGCCGCTTCTATGTCGACCTCGTCACGGCAATCAAGGCTGTGGTGCCGGGTATGCATATTCATGGGTTCACTCCCCTTGAGGTGTGGCAGGGCGCCGAAACGGCAGGTGTGAGTGTCAGGGAGCTGCTGACCATGCTGAAGGAGGCTGGACTCGGCACGCTGCCCGGGACCGCCGCGGAGATCCTCGACGACGATGTGCGCCGCACGCTGTGTCCGGACAAGATCCGCACGGCGCAATGGTCCGAGGTGATGTTGACGGCACACGAGATCGGTCTTCGCACGACCGCAACGATCATGTTCGGCCACATCGACGGTCCCAGATCGTGGGCCAACCACCTCGAGGTCCTTCGAGCCATTCAGCGACGCACGGGCGGCTTCACTGAATTCGTTCCGCTGCCGTTCGTACACATGGGGTCTCCGATCTGGCTTCGGGGGCAGGCGCGGCCCGGGCCGACCTGGGACGAAGTCGTTCTCGTCCACGCGGTTGCCCGTCTCGCGCTGGTCGGCCTCATCGACAACATCCAAGCGTCATGGGTGAAGCTCGGACTCGATGGCGCGGCAGCGTTGCTGCAATCGGGCTGCAACGATCTCGGCGGGACGCTCATGGATGAATCGATTTCCCGAGCCGCGGGTGCGTCCCACGGCACGGAGGTCTCTGCCGCCGAGTTCAGGGATCTGATCCTCGACCTTGACCGTCAACCTGTGCGTCGCACCACGCTGTATGAGGCAATCGAATCGGGCATCGTCATCTGACGCCGATGGCCTCCCCAGCCTCGTTCTTGCGTCTCATGCGGGGATGACGATCGGAACGCCGGTGTCGGGATGCGGCACCACCAGGACCGGAGTCTCGTAGACGGCGCTGAGGAGCGTCGCGTCCAGCACCTCTGCCGGTGTGCCGTCGCGCACGATCCTGCCGTGGTTGAGCAGCACCATGCGGCTGGCGTGCCGTCCCGCAGCATTGAGGTCGTGGCTGGTCGAGACCACGATTCGGGTTCCCGCCGCCTCAGCTTCGGCGGCCGACATGACCAAGTCCGCATGTCCGAGATCGAGGCTGTCCGTTGGTTCATCGAGCAACATGACGGGCGCCCCCTGGCACAGGACCCGTGCGACGGCAACGCGGCGTTGTTCGCCTCCTGACAGCTCACGAAACGGACGGTCGGCGAGTTCGGTGACACCGACTCGCGCCATCGCTGATCGGACCCGAGCGTCGGGTTCTTCCAATGTGCTGGCAATGAATGTGCCGAACCCCACAACGGTTGCGACATCGAAGCCGATGTCGCCGGAGTGGGTCTGCGGAAGGTATGAGCGCAGCCGCGCTGCGCTTTGTGGCCCCACATCCGCGATCGGGACGCCAGCGACCGTCGCCGTTCCGCGTGTGGGAGCGACCTCGCCGGCAATGGTGCGCAACAGGGTGGACTTCCCGGAGCCGTTCGGCCCGACGACCGCAACGAATTCACCGGCGCTCACATCGAGGTTGATGTTCTCCAGTGCCCGCCGACGCCCGAAGGTGACGGTGACCGATGAGAGATCCACGCGAAGCGGGGTCATATCGGAACCCTGTTGCGTGTGATGAGCCCAACGAGATACAGGCCCCCGATGATCGCCGTTACCAACCCGACGGGCACCTCGAAGCCGTGCCCGATGATCCTTCCGACGACATCGGCGAGAGCAACCATGAGCCCACCTGCGAGGGCGGACGCCGGTATCGCAAGATGGTGATGCGGCCCGACCGCGGCGACGGCCGTGCGACCCGCGACGAGCCCAACGAAGCCGATCGAACCCGCAGCCCCGACGCTGGCACCGACACCGAGCCCGATGAGGCCGAGCACGATGATCAGGGTGGTCCCCACATTCACACCGACATGGCGTGCAGCATCGTGGCCGAGGCTCAAGATGTCGAGCCTTCTGGCGTACGGCATCACACCGATGGCAACGATGGCCCCCGCAAGGGCGAGGGCACCCGCGACCTCCCATGTGGACGCACCGAGCCCACCGAAGAACCAGAAGGCGACATCAGGAATGCGGGGATCGTGAATCGCGATCGACGCGGCCGCAACCAACGCCCCAAGGGCAAGGCCCGCTCCGACACCGACAAGGATGAAGCGGGTCGGCTCGCCGGAAACCCGTGAGGAGAGCCAGAGCACGCAAAGCGCACCGCAGACTCCCGCCACGGCACCGGCGGCGATCGCGACGGTTGGCCCACCCGACGCATATCCGAGCCAGAAGCCGGTGAGGCCACCGACGGCTCCGGCGGAGGACAAGCCGATGAGCTGCGCGTCGGCAATCGGGTTCCGCAGCGATCCCTGGAGGACGGTTCCGGCGATTCCGAGAATCATCCCGACGAGCATCGCGACGACCGTCCTCGGAAGTCGAATGTTCCAGACGATCGCATTGGTCTGGGATGGAGGATCCAGCCGAAACGGGGTGAGGTGATCCACGAGCACGCGGAGCGAATCCGACATCGGTACCGGCACCGCTCCGACACTCACCGAGACGATCACGACCGCTGGAACTGCCAAACAAGCCAGGATCGCGATGATCCCGAGCGACCGGGGTTGCCTCACGGCGCGAGGTCCGGATGCAGATCGACGACGAGCTGCATGAGTGCCTCGCCGGTGCGGGGCCCCATGCCGAGAAACAGGGCTTCATCATAGGTGATGATGCGCCCCGTTACTCCGGCAGGTGTGTCCGCCACTCCCGGCAAGGCGAGGAATGCGTCGAGTCCGCCGATCAGATCAAAGCCTTCGATGGGCGTGATCAGAACATCGGGTTGTGCCGCAACGAGTTGTTCGGCGACGAGTGGCTCGGCGAACACGACGCCGGTGTCACCGAGCGCATCGACCCCGTGGGCGGCCTCGATCAGGAAATGGGTTGGCATGCCATTTCCGAACATGAGGAGTGTTTCGGGACCTCGCACATAGACATACGCGACACGAGGGGTGTCGGTCGCCATTGCGGCGAGGCTCTGCGCCCGCCCGATCTCAGCTTCCACACCGGCGACGGCCTTCTGGCCCTCTGCTTCGAGACCGAGGATCTCGGCAATCGTGGTGATTTTCCGACTCACACCGGGAAGCGTTGCCTGCACATCCAGGATCACCACCGGTATGCCAGCAGCTCTGATCTGCTCGATCGCTGACGCCGGTGCGATCTGCGTGTCACCGAGGACGAGCGTCGGGTCGAGACCGATGACGGCCTCGGCGTTCAGGCGTCGGCCCAGTCCGACATCCGGGATCGAGAGAGCCTCGGGCGGATAGGTCGTGGTGAGATCCCTCCCGACCACTCGATCACCGGCGCCGAGCGCGAAGATGACCTCGACGAGGTCGCCGTTGAGGACGACGATCCGGCTTGTGTCCGAGATGTCGCTTTCGACCCCGTCGACACCCACGAAGAGCGCAGCGGGCGACTGCTCGGGCGTAGGACGAGTTGCGGTTGAGGTGCTGGGGCTGCACGACGCCACGACCAGCAAGCTCATCCCGAGCACGATCGAGTTGGTTGTCTTCATGGCCGTAACTTATGGTTCGCCGATCCCGACTTCCTGTCGGAATTTCGATGCGTCCCGCTGTTCAACCAACGGTGAGAGGTACGCTTGGCGGATGGCACCGAGAGCCTCGACGGACCAGCTGCGCGATGAGATGTTCGATGCTGCAAGGGAGCTGATCGCCACCGTCGGCTGCACCGAGATGTCCCATGCCGATATCACCGCCGCGGTGGGCATCGGGAGGACCACCTTCTACGAGCATTTCTCTTCGAAGGAGGACCTGTTGGTACAGCTCGTTCGGCGGGACCTTCCGGCGACATCCGAGGCAATCGTCTCTGCCGTCCCCATTGATCTTCCTCCCGATGAACGCCTCGCTCGACTCGCCGAGAAGATGGTCGAGTTCGTCGGGACCGACCACATGGGTCTCATCCTCCACACGGAGGTGCCGCGCCTTTCACCCGAGGCACAGCGGGCCATCGCCCACGCCCACGAAGGGCTCGGCTCTGAATTCGCGAGCATCTACCGGGCTGGTGTCGCCGCAGGGGTGTTCCGGTCGTACCCACCTGCTTTCGCTGGGCGGATGATCGAGCAGATCATCATGACCGGCGGCAAGGTCGTCATGGATTCGGACGATCCCGCCGCGCGCGTTGAGGCGCTCGCGGCCGACACCGCGCGGCTTCTCGTCGATGCGTTCCGGGTGTGAACCGTGAAGATCAATGTCGTCACGCTGTTTCCTGAGTTCTTCACGACACCGCTGACCGTTTCGTTTGTGGGAAAGGCGATCGAAGACGGTGTCGTCGAGGTCGAGTTCCACAATCCACGCGACCACGGGAAGGGTGTCCACCGTCAAGTCGACGACGCACCGTTTGGCGGGGGCGCAGGGATGGTCATGACACCGGAACCGCTCGCGAAGACCCTCGATCCGCTTGCGGGAACGCACCGAGTTCTGCTCACTCCCGCTGGTGTGCCGCTGCGGCAAGAGCACCTCGACCGCTTCGTAACCATCGACGCGCTCACCCTCGTGTGTGGCCGCTATGAAGGAATCGATGAGCGCATCGTTGCCAACCTCATCGACGAGGAGGTGTCGCTCGGCGACTTCGTCCTTTCCGGTGGGGAAGCCGCCGCAGCGGTGATCATCGAAGGTGTGGTGCGACTCCTGCCCGGTGTCGTTGGAAACCCGATGTCGACCGAAACGGAGTCGTTCCGAGGTGATGGGCTCCTTGAGGAGCCGCAGTACACGAGGCCTGCCGAGTTTCGGGGCTGGCGCGTACCGGAAGTGCTGCTCAGCGGAGATCATGCCATGATCGAGCGCTGGCGGGCCGAACAGCGGCGTGAGCGGACGCTCCGGAGGCGACCCGACCTCCTCGGCGGTTCCTGATCCCACAGCGGCGATACGGTGCACACACCGATAGGATTGGGCCTCGCACCGCACTGTTTTTGCACCCCTCGGAGGACCCGTGAACACGATCGAAGAGATCGAGCAGGCTCAACTGCGCGACGACATCCCCGACTTCGCTCCTGGCGACACGGTTCGGGTTGATGTGCGTGTGATCGAAGGTGGCCGTGAGCGGATACAGGCGTTTGAAGGCGTCGTCATTGCACGGAACGGTGGATCCGGCGCCCGAGCGACTTTCACCGTTCGCAAGATCAGCTTCGGCGTCGGTGTCGAGCGCATCTTTCCGCTGCACGCGCCGATCATCGGCAAGATCGAGGTGACGCGCCGGGGCGATGTTCGCAGGGCAAAGCTCTATTACCTCCGCGACCGCGTCGGCAAAGCGACCCGCATCAAGGAAAAGCGCGACTAGCGTTCGGCGCTTGCGACAAGCAGCCGAGCCCTTCGACGATGCTGGAGCTCTCGCCTCCAACCATGAGCCCTTTGCGCGGCTTCTCGAGCGCAACGGTCGCCCGCCCGATCTCCGCCGACCCGCGACCTTCGAGACACTGGTCAGGCTCATCCTCGAGCAGCAAGTCTCATTGCAATCCGCAAGCGCCGCATTCGGCCGCCTCGAGCGTCGTGTGGGGAAAGTGACTCCAGGAGCCGTGGTCAGCCTCAGCGACGAGCAGCTGCGCGCCGATGGCTTCTCCCGCCAGAAGGCGAGGTATGTCAAGGGCGTCGCACAACTACTGATCGAAGGTGCGCTCGACCTGAAGGCTGTCGCGAGCCTCGACGCGGACGACGCTGTTGCCAGGTTGACCGCGATCCGAGGCGTGGGGCCATGGACCGCGTCATGCTTCGCACTCTTCGTCAACGGTGCTGCAGATGTGTGGCCACGAGGAGATCGCGCTCTTCATGTCTCGATGACACGGGTCATGGGACTGGATGATGTGCCGTCGAGCAACGCTGCCGCTTCGATCGCCGCGGCGTGGTCGCCGCACCGATCCACGGCGGCTCGCATGCTCTGGCATGAGTACCTCGGAGGGGCCTCGTGGCGACCGCCGGACACTGCCGGGTTCATCGAGGGCGCCGGTATGGTTCCGTCGTGACCTTCCCCGACGACGATGATCCCGATGTCACCGAAGAGGTGCCAGTACCGGTCACGAAGAAGGCTCTCCCGTTCTGGATCGAACTCCCGATCCTTGTTGGGATCGCTCTCGTCGTTGCGGTGGTGATCAAGACCTTCCTGATCCAGGCGTTCTTCATCCCGTCTGGTTCGATGCAAGAGACCCTCCAAATCGAGGATCGGGTGCTCGTGAACAAGATGGCCTACTCGTTCGGGGACATATCGGTGGGTGATGTGATCGTCTTCGATGATCCGCGTCCGGGCTTCGAGGAGGCTTCCGAGGGCATGCTCGGCAGTGCCATCCGGAACCTTTTCGAATCGATCGGGCTCGCCACTCCGCAGTCGGAGTTCATCAAACGAGTGGTCGGCCTCGCGGGGGACGAGGTGGAGCTCGTCGAGAACCAGCTCTACATCAACGGCGCGGTGATCGATGAGCCCTATCTGGCTGCCGATGCGGTGCCGCCTTCATCCTGCGGTACCTCCGACTATGGGCCGATCACCGTTCCCGAGGATCATGTGATGGTGATGGGAGACAACCGGTGCCACTCGAGCGATGGGCGGTTCTTCGGTCCGATTCCGATCGAGGACATCGTGGGCAAGGCCTTCGTCATCATTTGGCCCCCGAGCCGTTGGGGCGGTCTGTAGCGGTCGCAACACGGGGTGTCTGGAACACCAAACCGGGGCCGATTGGGTGTCTGCGATTGGGTGTCTCAGAGCGGTACCGAGGTGGCGCGATGGTCAAGCCGTTGCTTGGACTCGATCAACAGAGCCCAGCATCGACATCGCACATCATTGCTGGCGCGACTTCGGCCACACCGTTGGTTTCGAACCAGGCTGCGAGCTGTGGCTGCAAGTCTTCGAACGAGGTATAGCCCGCGGTGGCCCTCACCAGCTCGTCGCCCGTTCGAATCAGGAGCGTCGGATAGCCAGTGACTCCCCACGACCGTGTTTCTGCGAAGTCACGCAGCGTGTCTTCGTGCGCATTGTCGAATGCGGCGCCGAACGCGGCACGATCGAACCCAAATCCAGCAGCAACATCAATGAGTACCTCGCGTTGGGTGATGTCGCGCCCTTCGGCGTAGAAGGCATGCTGGAGTGCGGCGAAGAAGTCCAGTGCCGAGGTTGCCTCGAGGTTACGCGCTGCTACCACCGCTTGATCCGCTGGCCCGGTGTCGTAGACCCAGCCTTCTCGGTCAAGCGCAGCCGTCGAGAACGGTTGACCGGTGACCTCGCCGATTCTGGCCCACTCCGCCGAAAGAAATCCCTTGAGTCGCTCACCGAGAGGTTCGGCGCTCTCGAACGCGCGAAGCCCGCCGACCTTGACAGCCAGGGGGAGACCGAACTCAGTCGCGACCTTCTTCACGACCGGTGCGAAACCGTGACACCACGAGCACATCGGGTCGCCCACATAGATGAACTCGCGGTCCACCCCGGTATCGATGATGGGTGTGCTCGGGGACGGTACGGAAGTCACGATCAGCTCCTGGGGTGTTGGGTACCTGCGGGCAGCCATGACAAATGCCACGAATGTTGCGTCGCCCGCGATGTGTTCGGTTCATTTGGGACAACAATTGACACCGACGCACCATTCCCATATCGCTTCGGCTTCCGAGCTGAGCTGGGCTTGGTCCAGACGCCGGCAACGGGCACCGGTGGGTGAGATAACGAGCTAGCAACGCGCTGGTCGATGGCGTACCGTGTCCGGGATGCCACAGCCCATCGGACCGCTCGGTGAGCGTATCGCAGAGTCCTTCGTCACTCGTCGGGGATGCGTCGTGCTCGGTCGCAATGTCCATGCCGACGGCGGCGAGATCGATCTGGTGGTCCGCGACGGTGACCGACGAGTGGCCGTCGAGGTGAAGACCACCTCGGATGGATCCGACCCGCTCGATGCCGTCGATGATGTCAAGGTCGGGTTGATCATCAGAACGGCGGCAAGTCTTCGGCAAACGATCGACAGGATCGATGTCGTTGCGGTCGCAATGACACCGTCGACCCTTGAAGTGAGATGGCTCCTAGGGATTGACTGAACGGTGGTCGCCTCGGCGTCGCCGCTCTTTGAACCAACAGCCGCGGTGCCAGTGGCGACGCAGGTCTGGCATCTCCTGTGGTACGACCACGAGGTGACCCGTTCCCGGGTCGATCCTCACCTCGCATCCGGGACAGAGATAAGGCTTGTTCGCCTGATACGGCTGGATCGGCTGGACGATCTCGGCGTGCGGCACCCCGAAGGCCCCCGATGCGGCCGGGTCCGTGAAGGTCGTGTCGGTCATGCCAGGATGCTAGGACACACCCGCCCACACCCTGCGTACCGGCCTCCGTACACGCACCAAGGTACTGTGTCGGCGTGAGCGGCTTCGTGACCACCGAGGATGTCATCGGCACCCAAACGGTGCGTTGGCTCACCATGTCGAATCCCGGTCGCCGGAATGCGGTTCCGGCAACGGGCTGGGATGACCTTGCCGACGCTTTCTCAGGTTTCGCAGCATCAGATGCGCGGGTGCTCGTCGTGGCGGGCGCGGACGGGGATTTCTGCTCAGGAGCCGACATGCACCGCGACCTGACCGATGTTCCGAGTGCAGCGGACAACGCCGAACGGATGCGTCGTGCCAACCGGGCAGCAACCGAGCTGCATCGCGTCCCGAAGCCGACCATCGCTGCGGTTGATGGCGTCGCCGTCGGGGCAGGCATGAACCTCGCCATTGGCTGTGATGTCGTGATTGCAACGGAACGGGCCAGGTTCGCCGAGATCTTCGTCCGGCGCGGTCTCACCGTTGACTTCGGCGGCACCTGGCTGTTGCCAAGACTCGTGGGACTCGCCAGGGCCCGCGAACTCGCTCTCACCGGCCGCATCGTGAATGCCGACGAGGCGCTCCGCATCGGGCTCGTTGCCGAAGTGGTCAGCGTCGATGAACTCCCCGGCCGCGTCGAGTCCCTTGCCGGAGACCTCGCCGCGGGCGCGCCGCTCGCCCAGTCGATGATCAAGCGGTCCCTCGACCGGTCGTCATCGGTGTCGTTCGAACAGGCGCTCGCGATGGAGGCACAGATGCAGGCGGTTCTGCTCGGATCCGGCGACCTTCGTGAGGGAGCGCAGGCGTTCGTCGAGAAACGAACCCCCCACTTCCGGGGTCGCTGAGACGGCAATTGCCAACGATCACGGCTGGCATGCGCGGCGCAGTCTTTCTGTCAGACCCGTGTCATACGGTGAAGCCATGAGTCAACATGTCACATCCGGGGTACTCGTTGGTGTCGAGCCGATACCCGTCCACATCGAGACAACGCTCGGTGGCGGGCGCGGACAGTTCATCATCGTCGGGCTACCCGACGCGGCGGTGCGGGAATCCCGTGAGCGGGTCCGGTCAGCGATCAAAGCCTCCGGCTTTCCGTTTCCGAAGGGTCGCGTGGTCGTGTCGCTGTCACCCGCGGATCTCCCGAAGGCCGGATCCTCCTACGATCTGCCGATCGCGATCAGCCTGATCAACGCTGCAAAGGGAATCGGAGCCCGCCTCGGTGACTTCGTTGCGATCGGAGAGCTCTCGCTGCACGGCGCGGTGCTTCCGACTCGAGGGGCCATAGCAGCAGCCTGCGTGGCCGAAGCGACGAGTGCTGTTGCCCTCGTGCCCGTCGGCTCGGTCGTGCCGCGTTCGCTCGTTGCTTCGACCGCAACCGTGGCAACCCTTGCTGACGCCGTGGCGGCGATTCGCACGCCCTCGGCCCTTCCCGGGGCCAACATGAGCCCTGCAACCACCCGTCACGCGACGGATCTCGCCGACCTGCGCGGCCAGCCGACGGCCCGTCGCGCACTCGAGATCACCGCAGCCGGCGGACATCACATGCTCATGATTGGGCCTCCCGGTGCAGGCAAGTCGATGCTTGCGGCATGTCTGCCTTCGCTGCTCCCGCCATTGTCGGAGGCCGAAGAACGCGAGGTTGCCCTGATCCAGGCGGCCCATGGTGGAGGGACCACCTCGGCCGCCCCACCATTCCGGGCTCCTCACCATTCGATCTCGATACCCGCAATGGTTGGCGGGGGTGCTGGCATCCCGGTTCCCGGCGAGGTCACCAGAGCCCATCGGGGTGTTCTGTTCCTCGACGAACTCGGGGAGTTCCCACCCGCCGTACTCGATGCCCTGCGCCAGCCGATGGAAGCGGGTCATCTCGTCGTGTCACGCCAGGCCGCCTCCGTTCGGTTCCCGTCCCAGATTCAGGTCGTCGCGGCTTCGAACCCGTGTCCTTGTGGCTATCGGGACGACCGCCTCGAAGGGTGTCAGTGCACCGACCAACAGCTCGGTCGATACCGTGCACGGCTTTCGGGTCCGCTCCTCGACCGGTTCGATGTGCGGCTCACGGTCGAGCGACTCCGCCCGGCCGAGCTGCGCGGGCCCGGTGGCGAGCCGAGCGCGGCGGTCAGGGAGCGAGTTCTCGAGGCACGCCGATGCCAACACGAACGAGGTGTACTCAATCGGGATCTCGGCGCCGGGGATCTCGAATCGCTGGAGGATCCAGTGACGGTTCCGGCATTCCTCGTCGCGGAACCGAGTGCTGCCGGGTTGACCGCGCGGGGATGGAACCGGGTACGCAGAGTCGCACGAACCATTGCCGACCTCGAACAGGCGGAGTTGACCACGGACATCCACATCAAGGAGGCGATGGACCTGCGAGAGAAGGTGGCATGACGCGACAAGCCGCAGTACGACTCGCTCACGGTGCGCTGGCCCCTCGTCGTGTCGACGAGCTCATCGATCGATTCGGCACCATCGACGCCGCCGTTGACGCCGTTGAGCGAGGGCTGCCCCGACTACCGGACGCTTCACAGCAGGCAATCCGGGTCGATCGAGCCACACGGGAAGCAGAACTCCTCGCCCTCGGAGTCGAGTTCGTCATGGCAGGTGACGAGTCGTACCCGGGCCGTCTCACCAACTACGACGGGGCACCCCGATGGCTCTTCGTGCGGGGCAGGATGCCGGAAGGGCCCGCCATCGGGATCGTCGGCAGTCGTGCCTGTACCGCGTACGGTCGTGAGCTCGCGGCCGCCTACGGCCTCGCTGCGGTGCGCTCGGGCTGGAATGTCGTGAGTGGGCTCGCGCGCGGCATCGACGCAGCGGCCCATCGCGGCGCGCGGCCGGACCAACCACCAACGAGCGGGACTGGTCGGTGCATCGGCGTGCTCGGGTGTGGCATCGATGTCGTGTACCCGGCGGAGAACCGTTCCCTCCATCAGGTGGTGGCGGCCTCGGGCGCGATCGTGTCGGAGTACCCGCCCGGCATCCGTCCCGATGCGTGGCGATTCCCCACCCGCAACCGGATCATTGCCGGCTTGTCAGACATCGTGCTCGTCGTCGAGGCTTCCGTGACCGGCGGCGCCCTCATCACTGCTCGGATCGCGATCGACTACGGGGTGCCCGTCTACGCAGTGCCAGGGGACATCGATCGGTCCACCTCGGCCGGTACGAACGCGCTCATTCGCGACGGCGCCTTCCCGATCTTCGGTGCTGATGACCTCGCCGCGGTCCTCGACCTGCTCGCCCCGCTCACCCAGACCGCACCCAAGTCGATGGCCGGAGGTGTGTAGACGGCTTTGGATACGGAGAACATTGACGAACGGCCAGGGCGTGGCACCATGGGTGGATGTCAACAACGCCAATCGACCGCGGAACGGTCGCCCCGCTGATTTCGGACGCCGCAGAGTCGTATCTGGAGCGTTGCTCATTCGAGCGCGGTCTGTCGCCACACACCATCGCCGCGTACCGGGTTGATCTCGCCGGGTTCGCCGAATTCTGCCGCCGTGGCGGTCTCACGCGACTCGATGACATCGACCGGCGTGTGGTTCGCCGGTATCTCGCCCAGCTGTCGACCAAGCGGTATGCCGCCCGTTCCATCGCACGGAAGGCATCCGCGGTTCGTGGATTCCTCTCAGACGCCGCGGCGCGGTACCTCATCGATGCGAATCCCGCTGCTGGCGTCGCACAGCCGAAGCGTCCACGAATCCTGCCAAGGGCGATCCCGTCGGGTTCGCTCGCGACCATGCTCGAATCGATCGGTGACGAAGCACCCATCGATCTGCGTGATCGGGCGATCCTCGAGACCCTCTACGGAACCGGGCTCCGTGTCTCGGAGCTTGCCAGCCTCCCCGTTCGCGCCTTCGATGGCCGCCCGTTCCTCGTCGTCAACGGGAAAGGGGGCGTCCAACGATCGATTCCCGTGACACCACGCGTGGAGCGGGTGGTTGAGCAGTATGTCAGACGAGCGAGACCCATTCTCGTCGACGGGAGGGTGTCGGACCGCCTCTGGATCGGGGCGCGGGGCGGGGATCTCTCGCCGCGATCGATCCGTCGGGTTGTTGCCAAGAGGCTCGGATCGCATCCCCATTCGCTCCGCCACTCCTTTGCAACCCATCTGCTCGAGAACGGCGCAGATTTGCGTGCCGTGCAGGAATTGCTCGGTCACTCGGAACTCGCGACGACGCAGATCTACACTTCGGTGACGCGCAAGCACATGGCAGAGACCTATGAAAGAAGTCACCCCCGTGCCTGAGAAGGACCAGCACGAGCTCGATGACCTGTGGGCATCGTACAAGGCGACCGGTGATGAGAGCGCCCGCGAGGGGCTGATCCTGCACTACTCGCCCCTCGTGAAGTTCGTCGCCGGTCGGGTCGGCTCGGGCCTTCCGCGCAATGTGGATCATGGGGATCTCGTGTCGTTCGGCACCTTCGGCCTGATCGATGCGGTCGACAAGTTCGAACCGGAGCGGGGATTCAAGTTCGAGACATATGCCGTCAACCGGATCAAGGGAGCGATTCTCGACGAGCTGAGGGCCCTCGATTGGGTTCCACGGTCGGTGCGTGCACGAGCAAGGGAGATCCAGCGAACCATGGCCGAGCTCGAGCATCGTCTCCAACGGACCGCCACCGAGGACGAAGTCGCCGAAGCGATGGACCTCGATGTCGACACGCTCAGGGAGCACCTCGGTGAGATCGCGAATCTCGGTTTCGTCGCGCTCGACGAGTTGTTGAGCCCTGGCGAACGAGAGTCTGGTTCCATGACCGACATGATTCCCGACAAGTCCGCAGTCGATCCGTCACGCAACTTCGAGAAGGAGGAGACGAGATACCTCCTCGCCGATTCCATCAACCGGCTTCCCGATCGTGAGCGGCTCGTGCTGACGCTCTACTACTACGAGGGCCTCACCCTCGCCGAGATCGGAGGCGTCCTCAATGTCACCGAGTCGCGAATCTGTCAGATCCACACCAAGGCTGTCATGAGCCTCCGAAATCGCTTCATCGAGCCGGTGTACCGATAGCGACAACAGCATCGAGACGGTATCGTTCCCACCATCACACACGACCACCGCAATCTCCGCGTGGTGCACCGACCGATGTCGGTGTTCGGAGGCTCGAAGGGTGGTCCGAAGCACAACCCGAACAAGGAGAACTCTCAATGGCCGTCATCGCCATGCGCCAACTGCTCGAATCGGGCGTCCACTTTGGTCACCAAACCTCTCGGTGGAACCCCAAGATGCGTCCTTTCATCTTCTCGGAACGCAACGGCATCCACATTCTCGATCTTCGCCAGACGCTTGAAGCCGCTGAAGAGGCGTATGCGATGGCGCGTGACATCACTGCCAACGGTGGGAAGGTCCTCTTCGTCGGGACCAAGAAGCAGGCCCAACCGGCCATCGAGGAGGCTGCGAAGCGGTCCCACATGCCCTATGTCAACCAGCGGTGGCTCGGAGGGATGCTGACCAACTTCCAGACCATTCACAAACGGATCCTCTACATGCACGAACTCGAACAGATGGAATCCACGGGGGAGATGGGTCAGCTTCCGAAGAAGGAGCGCCTTCGCCTGCGAAAGGAACTCGTGAAGCTCCAGGCAGTGCTCGGAGGTGTCGCCGACATGAGGCGACCACCCGAAGCTGTCTTCATCGTCGATATCAACACGGAACACATCGCGGTCACCGAGGCGAACAGGCTCGGTATTCCCGTGATCGCACTCGTCGACACGAACTGTGATCCCGACAATGTCGATCTCGTCATACCGGGCAATGACGACGCCATTCGTGCCGCCCATCTGCTCGCTGGTGTAGTGGCCGACGGGTGCATCGCCGGTGCGGAGATCGCAAAGTCAAAGCGAAAGGACGCCCCCAACACCGACGCGGAACCGTCCGACGCGCCCGCGGGGGAGTGATCATGGCTGACTTCACCGCCAAGGATGTCCAGGATCTCAGGAAGCTGACCGGAGCCGGCATGATGGACGCCAAGAAGGCGCTCGAGGCGACCGGCGGCGACAAGGAGAAGGCTGCCGAATACCTCCGGGAGCAAGGGATCGCTGCCGCAGCGAAACGAGCCGACCGCACGCAGACCGAAGGTGTTGTCGGGGTCTACATGCACCACCAGGCAGGCCGTCCCGTGCTCGGAGTCCTCGTCGGACTCGCATCGGAGACCGACTTCGTCGCCAAGAGCGACGAATTCAAGGAAGCGGCCAACGACATCGCGATGCACGCTGCCGCATCTCGGCCACAATGGATCAACCGTGAAGACATTCCAGAGGATGTGTTGGCGGAGGAGAAGCGAATCATCGCCGCCCAGGCCCGCAACGAAGGCAAGCCCGACGAGATCGTGGACAAGATCGTCGCGGGGCGCATCGAGTCGTTCTTCAAGGATCATGTGCTGCTGGATCAGGTGTTCGTCAGGACTGACAAGTACGACGGCACGATCGGCGACATGGTTCGGGATCTGGCGGTCAGGATGGGTGAGAACATTTCCGTCTCTTCGATGGCTAGGGTCGCAATCGGGGAGTGACACAACGCGGAGGATCGGATGACCAAACGCAGAGTCGTGCTGAAGCTGTCCGGTGAGGCGTTCGCCGATGCCGAACTCGGCTACGGCATCGATCCCGCAACGGTTGACCAGACCGCGGCCGAGATCGCGGCTGCTCGCGCCGAGGGCCACGAGATCGCCATTGTTGTCGGAGGCGGCAACATCTTCCGTGGTCTCTCCGGAGCAGCGTCGAACATGGACAGGGCAAGCGCCGATTACATGGGCATGCTCGCGACGGTGATCAACGCGTTGGCAATTCGGGATGCCCTCGAACGGGCGGGCGCCGAGTGCAGGGTTCAGACCGCGATCAACATACAACAGGTCGCAGAGCCCTATATCCGACTCAGGGCTATCCGCCACCTCGAGAAGGGGAGGATTGTGGTATTCGCCGGCGGAACCGGCAATCCCTTCTTCACGACGGACACGACTGCGGCGCTTCGCGCCGCGGAGATCGGTGCCGACGCCGTGCTCAAGGCGACCAAGGTGGATGGCATCTATACCGCTGATCCCACCGTTGATCCCACGGCGGAGTTCATGGGGGAGCTCGACTACATGCACGCGATCTCCGAGCAGCTCGGAGTGATGGATGCAACGGCGATTACGATGTGTATGGAGAACGGCCTGCCCATCCGGGTGTTCAACATGAGCGAACCGGGGAATATCGCAAAAGCGATCCGCGGGGACGCCGTGGGCACGCTCGTCGAGGCTGGGAGAAGCTGATGATCAACGAAGTGCTCAGCGACGCAGAACTCAAGATGGATCAGGCCGTTGAACACACGATCAATGAGTTCGCGGGCGTGAGAACGGGTCGCGCCAATCCGGGCTTGCTCAGTCGCGTCAGCGTGGACTACTACGGTACCAGGACACCCCTTCAGCAGCTTGCATCGTTCACTGTCCCCGAAGCCCGCATGCTCATCGTCCAGCCGTACGACAAAGGGTCGATCGCCGCGGTCGAACGCGGGATCCAGGAGGCGGACCTCGGCTTGAACCCCTCCAATGACGGCAACATCATCCGGCTTGCCTTCCCGGCACTGACCGAGGAGCGGCGAAGAGAGCTCATCAAGGTCGTTCGATCCCTCGCAGAGGAGGGCCGCGTTGCGATCCGCAATGTGCGGCGCCATGCAAAGGATGCGATCGAAGACGAGGATGTCTCCGAGGACGACATTTATCGCGCAGAAGAGGAACTCCAAAGCCTCACCGACAAACACACCGCGGCAATCGACGAGGCTCTCGAACGCAAGGAAGAGGAACTGCTTGAGGTGTGACGGCACTGCATCCTGGTGAGACCCACCAGCGTGCGGTGAGTCGATGACGCACCTGTCGCACCTGATTCCGGTACCGTGGAGCACCATGGCAGACGAACGCAGCGACAACAACGCCTCCAGCTTCGACGATTGGCTTGCCGAGGAAGCCGGACCCGCGACCGACCCGTACGCGCCACCGGCCGATGGCGACGAAACCGACGAGATCGACACCATCGACGATGCCGTGTTCCGTCCCGAGACGGGCCCGCCGGGCGACGAATCAACAGCGGAAGATCCCGAACCGGCCCCCGATGCAGACGAGGAGGTCGTGGATCCAACTGACACCGCTGGGATCATCACCGTTCCAACCGACGATGAGCCGTTCGATCCGGATGCGGTGTTCGAATTCGAGGCCTATGTCGGGGACGACGAGCCAGATACGGGCGAGATCGAAATCGTCGCACCCGACGATGAGGTTGCGGGGATCGCAGCATCGTTCGGCGACCTGTGGGCGGACGAGGACGGGGGCGAATCCCCGTTCGATGACGCCGTCGACCCTGCGGCCGTTCCGTACGGGACTGCCGATGCGCCCGACGATGACGCAGGGGCAGATGACTTCGGGTTCGCCGAAGAGACCATCTTCTACGGTTCGACGCGCGAGCACGCTGGGCTCGCCGCGGCCATCGCAGCAGCCGAAGCCGAGGACACCGAGCAGGTCGCACTCGTCGCGGAGATTCCGGGACTCGAGTCGTCGGTGGTCGGATTCGACGATGTCGTCAAGGCCGAGGGGCACCGTCGTGTGCGTGCAAGGGCGACAGGGGATCTGATCTCGCGCGTCATCACCGGAATCATCCTGATCCTCGCCCTCGCGGCATCGCTCGTCTGGAGGCCGGCACTCGTCGTGTTTGCCATCGTCGTCTTCGTCCTCGCGGCGGGCGAGTTCTACACGGCACTGGCGAGGTCGGGCCGACGGCCCATCTCGCTGTTCGGGTTCGCGGGCATCGTGGCAGCAAGTCTCGGCGCGTTCTGGTGGAGCGCCGCGGCGATCCCGATCGCGTTTCTCATTGCCACCGTGCTGCTCCTCATGTTCTACGCCGTCGTTCCGGACAAGGAAGACCCGCTTGCGAACCTTGCGTTGACGACAACGGTGATGGTCTGGGCGGGACTTGGATCCTTCGCGATGCTGATCGCCAACGCCGACGCCTACGAGACCCTGATCATCGGTGTCGTCGTGGTGGTCGCAGGCGCCGACATCGCGGCGTTCTTCGTCGGGCGATCGATCGGTCGGACCCATTTTGCTCCATGGGTTTCGCCGAACAAGACCGTTGAGGGCCTTGTTGCGGGCACGCTCGTCGCGGTGGGTCTCGGCGCAATGCTCCACTACTTCGAGCCGTTCGAGCTCACTTCGGGACTTGTGATCGGGATGGTCGCGGCGGTCATGACCCCGCTCGGTGACCTTGCGATGTCGGCCGCCAAGCGCGCACTGGGCCTCAAGGACATGGGATCGGTCCTCCCAGGGCACGGTGGATTCTTTGACCGGATCGACGGGCTCCTGTTCGCCATCCCGGCTGCGTGGGCCGTCCTCATGTTCGCAGGTCTGCTCTGAAGCCCCTCGTCATCCTCGGCGCAACCGGCTCGATCGGTCGCCAAGCAGTCGAGGTGGCTGAACGGATTGGCGTTCCGATCGCTGCGATGGCAGCGAAGACCGGATCTGACGCGCTCTTGCGCCTCGCGAACGCACACCCGGAGGCGGCGGTGTGCGTTGTGGAACCGGGAGATGCCGCGAGTGCGTTTCGGGAGGAACTGGGCGACCGTGTCCATTTCGGCGACGGTGCCATTACCGAAGCGGCCGCAATCGAAGATGTCACGGTGCTGAATGCGATCGTCGGCGCGGCCGGACTCGAAGCGTCCCTCGCGGCGCTCTACGCGGGCAACCGACTCGCCCTCGCGAACAAGGAGAGCATGGTCGCAGGAGGCTCGCTTGTCCTTGCAGCACTCAAGGACGGCGGTGGCGAGCTCATCCCGGTCGATTCCGAGCACGCAGCGATCTTCCAGTGCATCGCTGGTTCGTCGAGCCGGGACATCGCGCGGCTGATCCTGACCGCCTCGGGCGGGCCCTTTCGAGGGATGAACCGTTCGGAACTCGAAGCGGTCACGGTTGCCGAGACGCTCGCGCATCCGACATGGCAAATGGGGCCGAGAATCACGACGGATTCGGCCACCCTGATGAACAAGGCATTCGAGGTGATCGAAGCGCATTTCTTGTTCGGTGTGCCCTTCGACGCCATCGCGGTCACCGTTCACCCCCAGAGCGTCATCCACTCGTTTGTGGAATTCGTCGACGGCATCGTGACCGCGGAAGTCGGTTTTCCCGACATGCGCAAGCCTATCCAGATGGCGATCACGCATCCTGAGCGGATCGCCGTTGACCATGCGCCGCTGGATCTCGTGGGCACGGACCTCACCTTCGAAGCGCCGGATCATGAGACATTTCCATGCCTTGCACTCGGGTACGAGGCAGGGCGAGCTGGCGGAACCGCACCGGCGGTGCTCAACGCCGCCGATGAAGTCGCCGTCGCAGCGTTCCTCGATGGAGTGATTCCGTTCCTTGCAATCGCATCAATCGTTGCCGAGGTGCTCACTCGCCACGAGCCGACGACGCCCGAGTCGGTCGCTGAGGTGCTCGAAGCAGACGACTGGGCTCGCTCGGAGGCTCGTTCGGCGGTGCAGAAGGCGTCTGATTAGTCGGTCTTGTCGGTACCGTTCGGCGACCGAACGACCGCAACGAGGAGCCGCGCATGGGCCCCGCCATCATGATCATCGGTGTCGTGCTGATGATCGTCATCCACGAAGGGGGTCACTTCGTCGCGGCGAAGTCATTCGGGATGAAGGCCACGGAAGCGTTCTTCGGGTTCGGCCCGAAACTGTGGTCGACCGTGAGAGGGGAGACCGAGTACGGCGTCAAGGCCATCCCATTCGGTGGCTATGTACGAATCATCGGAATGAATCCATTCGAAGAGATCGCGCCTGAAGAGGAGAACCGGACATATCGTGTCGCTCCCTTCTGGAAGAAGTCGGTCGTGGTCCTCGCAGGGATCGCGAGCCACTTCATCGTGGCATTCCTGCTCTTGTACATCCTCGGCGTCACCGTCGGTGTCGTCGTACGCGATGTCAACGGTCTTGTGGTCCGAACCACCACGATCGCAGCCGTCTCTGAGACCGTTCCGGACGGCTCGACTGCGTCGCCTGCACGCCTTGCAGGTGTCCTTGCTGGGGATGTCATCGTTGCGACCGATGGGCAAACCGTTGGCGACTGGGAGGACTTCGCGAACTTCACGGCGAGCCACGGAGACGAAACGGTGGTCATTCGAGTCGATCGCGATGGCACCGACATCGACTTGACGGCTCGGCTGGCTGTGGTCCAACGCCCTGTGCGCGACGAGACGGGCGCGGTCGTTGTCGGAGGCGATGGGCAGCCGATCACCGAGCAGGTCGGCTTCTTCGGGGTCATCGCCGAAGCGGAGCGACAGCACCCCGGCGTGCTCGGCATGGTTCCACACGCAGCCACGCAGGTTGGTGAGGCTGCCGTCCAGAGCGCACGCGGCCTGTGGGAGATGGTCGTCAGCTTCCCGAAACTTGTCATGGCGATGTTCGGCGGTGACGACGAGGTTCTCGATACGGTGCGCCCCGTCAGCCCGATCGGCCTCGTGCAGATCGCGGGGCCGGTTGAGGCGACGATCGAGCTCCTCGCGCTCGTCAATGTGTTCGTTGGCGTGCTCAACTTCGTTCCGCTGTACCCGCTCGACGGCGGACACTTCGCTGTTGCGGCCTACGAGAAGGTCTCCGGCAGGACTCCCAACATCGAGAGGCTTCTGCCGGTTGCCGCCGTCGTGTTCATCTTTCTCGTGAGCCTCGGTCTGATGGGCGTCTACCTCGACATCTTCGATCCCATCGGGTAGCCATCCCGGCATGGACGCGGCAAGTGGCTGGCTACCCTCCGATGACATGATCTACGACAGGCGGTTGACACGGGGTCTGAAGGTCGGGTCGGTTCCGGTGGGTGCCGGCGCCCCGATCTCGGTGCAATCGATGACCACGACGAAGACCCACGATGTCGACGGCACGCTTGCCCAGATCTATGCACTTGCCGGTGCAGGCGCCGACATCGCACGGGTCACCTGCAACACCGTTGAAGCGGCTGAGGGGCTCGCAGAGATCATGCCGAGATCACCGGTGCCGATCGTCGCCGACATCCACTACCAGTATCGTCTCGCGCTCGCCGCAGTCGAAGCCGGGGTGTCGGCGCTCCGACTCAATCCCGGCAACATCCGGAAGGAACAGCACATCAAGGCGGTTGCCCGAGCAGCGCTCGATGCGGGGATTCCCATCAGGATCGGCGTGAATGCCGGATCCCTCGACAAGGACCTGCTGGCCAAGCACGGCGGACCGGTGCCTGCGGCCCTCGTTGAATCGGCCCTCATCGAGGCGAAGTACCTCAACGATGTCGAGTTCCACGACATCAAGATCTCGGTGAAGCACTCCAATGTGCCGGCCATGATCGAGTCGTACCGGCTCCTCGCCGACACGGTCGACTACCCATTGCACCTCGGCGTCACCGAGGCGGGGCCGCCGCCGAGCGGTCTCATCAAGTCGGTCGCTGGGATCGCGACGCTCCTTTCGGAAGGCATCGGAGACACGATCCGGTTCTCGCTTACCGCCGACCCGGTCGAGGAGGCGAAGTCCGGTCGGGCACTGCTCGAGTACCTCGGACTTCGGGAGCGCTCATCGCTGGATCTCATCGCGTGTCCATCGTGCGGCAGGGCCGAAGTCGATGTCATCGCCGTGGCCTCTGAGGCAAACGAGCGTCTCGAAGCAATGAACCTACCAATCCAGGTCGCGGTGATGGGGTGCGTCGTCAACGGCCCCGGTGAGGCCCGTGAGGCCGATCTCGGACTCGCCGCCGGACGCGGCCGCGGGCACCTGTTCATCAAGGGCGAGGTGGTTCGCGTCGTGCCAGAAGAGGACATGGTTGAAGCGCTGATCACCGAAGCGGAGTTGCTCGCCGAGCAGGGTGCCGAGGCCAGGATCGCCGCCGCCGATGTGACGGCGGCGGATCTCGCCAACGAGACCCGCCTCGAGCTGCTGTCGATCCAAGGAGACGCCAACCGGGTCGCCGAACGACGCAAAGCCGTCCAGCGGGTCGCTGAGCGGGACGGGTAGGGTTCTCAAGATGCGGTGGTCCAAGGCTTTCATTCCCACACTGCGCGACGATCCGACCGATGCCGAGGCCGTGAGCCACCGGCTGCTGGTGCGGGCTGGCTACATGCGCCAGCTGATGGCAGGTGTGTACTCGATGCTTCCGCTCGGCCAGCGCGTGCGGGCGAAGGTCATGGACATCATCCGCGAGGAGATCGATCGCATCGGCGGTCAGGAATTCATGCTCCCCCAACTCCATCCGAGGGAGATCTGGGACCGTACGGGACGCTCCGCCACCATGGCCGACATCATGATGACCTTCACGGACAACAAGGGTGCCGAGGTGGTGCTCGGTCCCACCCATGAGGAGATCTTCGCAACGGTATCGTCCGAACTGACATCGTACAAGCAGCTCCCACAGCTGTGGTACCACATCCAGACGAAGTTCCGCGACGAGGCGCGTCCCAAATCGGGCCTGCTGCGGGTCAGAGAGTTCACGATGAAGGACTCGTACAGCTTCGACCTTGACTTCGATGGTCTCGATGTGCAGTTCACGCGACATCACGACGCCTACACACGGATCTTCGAGCGGCTGGGAATGCAAGCGGTTGCCGTGCGGGCGTCGTCGGGAGCGATGGGCGGCAAGGAATCGGTCGAATTCATGGTCGAGAGCGATGTTGGTGAGGACGAGGTCGCCCATTGCGCAAACTGCGGTTATGCCGCCAACCTCGAGAAGGCGACAGCACGAATCGGTGATATCGCGGATGCCGACGGGCCTTTCGAGGTCGAGAAGTTCCCGACCCCTGGTGTCCGCACGATTGCCGATCTCGAGCGGTTCGACGGCGGGGCTTCGGCCGACCGACAGATCAAGACGCTCGTTCAGGTTCTCGATGGTGAGCTCATCCTCGTCCTTCTGCGTGGCGATCACGGTCTCCAAGAGCAGAAGCTGATGGACATCACGCGCACGACTCAGGCGAGGTCCGCCCGACCGGACGAAATCAGGGAGCTGCTCGGAGCGGATGCGGGAAGCCTTGGAGCAGTTGGTGTCGAGGCGGTGCGAATCCTCGCCGATGAAGGGCTCAGGGGTCGGCGCGCGATGACAACAGGAGCGAACATCGATGATTGGCATCTCAGGGGTGTCGACATCGAGCGTGACATCAAGGTCACGGAATGGGTGGATGTGCGTGAGGTCGTCGACGGTGAGGCATGCCCTTCATGCGGGTCGGCCCTCCGAGTGTTCAACGCGATCGAGGTCGGGCACATCTTCAAGCTCGGGACCTTCTATGCCGAACCGCTCGGTGTGACCGTGCTCGACAAGGACGGTACAACCGTTCCGATCGTGATGGGTTCGTACGGGATCGGCGTGGAACGCAACATGGCCGCTTCCGTTGAGGCCAACCACGATGAGCGTGGCATCATCTGGCCAATCGAGATCGCGCCCTATCACCTCGTGATCACCGTCGTCAGGCCCGACGCGGCGGCTTCAGCTGAGACGAGCACCCGCATCTACGAGGAACTGATCGATGCCGGAGTCGAGGTGCTCCTCGACGACCGGGACGAACGGCCGGGCGTCAAGTTCAACGATGCCGAGCTCATCGGTGTCCCATACCGGATCACCGTCGGACCCAAGGGACTCGAGCGAGGCGTTGTCGAGCTCGTCGAACGACGGGCGGGTTCGGTGTCCGAGATCCCGGTCGATGAGATCGTCGACCATGTGGCCAGCCTCGTGCGTGGCGGGAGGTCGGGACTTCGAGACAGCTCCTGAGCCAGCGCCGCTGTGCACCGCGCGCGTTATACTGAAGGGACGAACCGAGATCTCTGCCGAGGTGGGCCGTGGCCCGCCTCTTTGTTTGAGCAGAGTTCTCTTTGGCGTGCAAGGAGCACGATGAGCAGCGTGCAGGACCGGCTGTGGGGCATGATTGAGCCCCATGTGACCGCCGTTGGTGTGGAGCTCGACGATCTCGAGGTCCTCAACGGTGGTCGGATCGTGCGCGTCACCGTCGATTCGCCCGACGGGGTCGGCGTCGATCAGATCGCCGAGCTGTCCCGGGGGATCAGTCGCACACTCGACGCCGAGGATCCCATTCAAGGGGCGTACACGCTCGAGGTGTCTTCGCCCGGTCTCGAGCGCAAGCTCCGTATCAAACGGCACTACGACAAGTCGATCGGCCGGACCGTCAAGGTGAAGACCTTTGCAGAAATCGACGGCACCAAGGTCCATACGGGGCGGCTCCATACGGCTGGTGAGACATCGTTTGTCATCGACATCGATGGCACCGACCGCGAGGTCTCGTATGCCGATGTTTCGTCAGCACGAACCGTGTTCGTTTGGGAGAAGCCCGGCCAGAAGACTTCGCACGCGTAGGAGACAACGATGGACTACAACCTGATGGATGCGCTCGATCTCCTCGAGCGGGAAAAGGGCGTACCTCGCGACACCATCTTGGAGGCGCTTGCGAATGCGCTTGTCTCGGCGTACAAGCGCACACCGGGAGCCGCAGAGGAGGCCCGCGTCACGATCGACGCCGACACCGGCGAGATCAGTGTGTACGGCCAGGAGCTCGACGAGGAGGGGAATGTCGTCGACGAATGGGAGGACACTCCTGACGATTTCGGCCGCATCGCCGCACAAACGGCGAAGCAGGTGATCCTCCAGCGTCTTCGGGATGCCAAGAGCAAGCAGGTCTTCGATCTGTACGAAGGCCGCGAAGGCGACCTGATCACCGGCATCGTCCAGCAGTCCGACCACCGCTACGCAATCCTCGATCTCGGGGATGCCGAGGCCATCCTCCCCGGTTCGGAAAAGATCCCATTCGAGCGTCTCGAGCGAGGCAACCGCGTCAAGGCGCTGATCCTCGAAGTACGAGAGGAGGGGAAGGGGGCGCCCATCGTCGTGACCCGGAGCCACCCCGACTTCATCCGTGCCCTCTTCGAGCTTGAGGTTCCTGAACTTGTGGATGGGGACATCGAGATCAAAGTCATCGCACGAGAAGCGGGACACCGAACCAAGATCGCCGTCATGTCCCATGATCCGAATGTCGATCCGGTCGGTGCCTGTGTCGGCGCGCGCGGGTCCCGTGTCAGGCAGGTCGTCACGGAGCTGAAAGGCGAGAAGGTTGACATCGTCGAATGGGATGAGAACACCACAGCGTTCATCGCAGAAGCCCTCAGCCCCGCGCGCGTCCTCGAGGTCAGGCTGGAGGAACCCGATGAGCCACTCGAGGAGGGTGAGGCGCCGACAGCGACCGTCATCGTCCCGGATCATCAGCTGTCGCTTGCCATCGGCAAGGAAGGCCAGAACGCCAGACTCGCTGCCCGCCTGAGCGGCTATCGGATCGACATTCGCTCCGAGTCCCAGGACCTCGGGCTCGATGTTCAAGAGGACGAAGATGTCGAGCTCGCGGTCGCCGCGGGTGACGCACCAAAGGACGCGGCGGAGTCCCACGAGCAGGAGCCACACGACGCGACGGAGTCCCACGACCAAGAAGACGGTGGGGAGTCCGAGGACCAAGAGACCGAAGGCGAAGCAGATGCATCTGGAGAGGGGGCGGAATAGCCGTGGGCAAACAGCGTGTCTACGAGCTGGCCCGAGAACTCGGGGAGGAGTCCAAAGAGGTGCTTGCGCGCGCCGTCGAACTCGGTATCGAGGTGAAGACCGCATCGTCGGGCCTCGACGAGGACGCAGCCGAGTTGGTTCGCCTCTCGTTTGTCGATGACGCCGCCGACACCGTCGAATCCCCTGAAGAAGCCGCCGATGAAGCTTCCGACGGCGAACAGCCGGAGGTGGAGGCGCCCCGAGCCGAAGCATCGGTGGAGCCGACCGAGCCGAGCGACGACGAGCCCGAAGACCGAGTGCTGCTCGTCGAACCCGGCATCACGGTCCACGAGCTTGCCCGCATGGTCAAGATCCGAACCGCCGAAATCGTCAAGACCCTCATGTTCATGGGCGAGATGGTTCCAGGGGGAGGCGAGATTCCCGTGCAGGCGATCGAGCCGCTCGGGAGGGAACTCGGGTGGGAGATCCTCGTCGCGGAGTCCGATGAGGACGATGAGCCGCATGTAAGGGAACGGCACCTCATCGAATACGAGGACGATCCCGGCAGTCTCGTGGCGCGGCCGCCGGTTGTCACGGTGATGGGCCATGTCGACCACGGAAAGACCCAACTTCTCGACACGATTCGCAACACGAATGTCATCGCCGATGAAGCCGGCCGCATCACCCAGCACATCGGCGCCTACCAGGTTCAATCGGCTGGAATGCCGATCACCTTCATCGACACGCCTGGGCATGAGGCCTTCACCGCATTGCGGGCAAGGGGCGCCGATGTCACCGACATCGCCGTGATCGTTGTGGCAGCCGATGATTCGGTGATGCCGCAAACCGTCGAAGCACTCGATCACGCGAAGGCGGCGGGAGTCCCGATCATCATCGCGATCAACAAGATGGATCTCGAGACCGCCGACCCGCATGCGGTCCGGGCAGCGCTGACCCAACACGAGATCGTGGTGGAAGAGCTCGGAGGCGAGACACCGGCCGTCGAACTCTCCGCTTTGACCGGCCAAGGAGTCGACGATCTGCTTGAGATGATCTCCCTTGTTGCCGAGGTCGAGGAACTGACAGCGAACCCCAAGGCTCGCGCGATCGGGACGGTGATCGAGGCACAGCTCGAGATCGGCCGCGGCCCGGTTGCCACGGTGATCGTCCAGCGCGGAACCCTCAAGAAAGGGGACGCGATCGTCGCAGGCCCGACTTCGGGTCGGGTGCGGGCGATGTTCGACGGCTCAGGCGAGGAACTCACCGCGGCAGGACCTTCAACGCCCGTCCTTGTGATGGGGTGGGACGATGTGCCGACCGCCGGAGACATGTTCGAGGTGACAAAGAACGAACGCACTGCCCGGAAGCTCGCCCAAGCCAAGGTGGATGAACTTCGATCCAAGGAGCTCGTCGTTCCTTCGGCGACCGACCGGCTCGGCATGCTCATCGAGCAGCTGAGAACCCAGGATCACTCCGAGTTGCGAGTCATCGTCAAAGCGGACACCCATGGTTCGCTCGAAGCGATCAAGGAGACTGTCAGCAAGATCAGCCGCGAAGACGGGTATGTCACCATCGTCCACGGTGCCGTCGGGGGGGTCACCACCAACGATGTGTCCCTTGCCGAGGCATCCGGAGGAATCATCTACGGGTTCAATGCCCGCCCGGACGCCCAGGCACGAGCGGCAGCGAAAGAGGCAGGCATCGACATTCGGACCTTTTCGATCATCTACGAGCTGCTCGATGATGTCGAGTCGCTTCTCGTGGGAGAACTTGCGCCAGACGAAGTCGAGACCTTCCTCGGCGTCGCGGAAGTGCGTCAGGTGTTCCGGGCACCCCGTCTCGGCCTCGTCGCCGGTTCCTATGTCACGGAGGGGTCGATCAACCGCAACGCAAGAGCACGCCTCGTGCGTGACGGCGTCGTTGTGTACGACGGACGAATCGTTTCGCTTCGCCGGTTCAAGGACGATGTCCAGACGGTCGCTGCCGGGTACGAGTGCGGAATCGGGCTTGCCAACTTCCGCGACATCAAAGAAGGCGACACCATCGAGTCGTACGAGATCAAGGAAGTCGCACGAACCTGAGGTCACATGGCTCGAGCACGAAGCCAGCGCATGCGAAAGGTGAACGAGCTCGTACGCGAGATCGTGGCCGACAGCGTCAAGGATCTCAAGGATCCCCGAGTCGGTTTCTTGACCATCACCGGCATCGAGACGAGCCCCGACCTCCACCACGCAGTGGTGTTCTACTCCGTCCTTGGTTCCGACGAGGAGAAGACGGCAACGGCCGCTGCACTGGCATCAGCACGATCGAGAATCCAGCGTGCCGTCGGCACCCAGTCGAGCTTGCGATTCACGCCGAAGCTGGAGTTTCGAGTCGATCCCGCGATTGACGAAGGTCTCAAGATCGCGGAGTTGCTCCGTCGACTCGAGTCCGACAATCCACTCCCAGACGATGATGCCGATTCCCGTGACTGATCAACACGGGTTCGATGCCGTTGTCGCCGCGCTCAAAGACGCAGAATCGATCGGTGTCGTTGGGCATGTCGGTCCCGACGGGGATGCGCTCGGATCGATGATCGCACTTGCTCTCGGCGCCAGGAATGCAGGCAAGGCGGCTGTTGCGTCATTCGATGAGCCATTCGTGGTGCCCACTGAAATGGCTTACCTCGACACCTCGGTCCTTGTGCGTCCATCCCGATTCCCGTCGGACCTCGATCTCGCCGTCGTCGTCGACACCTCGACGCGTGGGAGGGTCGGGGCGCTCGCACCGCCCATGGAGGCCGCGAAGTCCCTCGCGATCATCGATCATCACATCTCCGACGGCGCATGGGGCGATATCGTGTTGATCGACCCGTCAGCGGCCGCGACGGCCGAACTCGTCTTCGAGGTACTCGACGCGCTCAAGTGGCCCGTCACCGAGCCTATGGCGACGGCGTTGTACACCGGACTCGTCACGGACACCGGACGGTTCCAATACTCGGCGACGACACCGCGCACGCACCACATCGCAGCCTCGCTGCTCGGTGCGGGCGTATCGCCGGACGCGATCGGCCAACGCCTCTTCGAGGAACAGCCGTTCGGCTTCTACACCGTCGCCTCCCGAGTCCTCGGCCGGGCGGTGCTCGACGCCGACCGTGCCTTCGTGTGGTCGGTCATGCGTCAAGAGGATCTCGATGCCGCCGATCTCGCCTATCACGAGGTGGATGCGCTGATCGATCTCGTTCGTCTCGCACGCGGTACCGAGGTCGCCTGCCTCCTGAAGGAAGCCAAGCCCGGAGTCCACAAGGGGAGCCTGCGTTCCCGCGGCATTGTCGATGTGGCAGCGATCGCGTCGGCGTTCGGTGGTGGTGGCCATCACAATGCCGCTGGTTTCACGACAAGCGAGAACCCCGAGCGGATCATTGAAGAGATCACCAGACTGCTGCCCTCATGACCCGAGGACCAGGGTTCCTCCTCGTCGACAAGCAAGCCGGCTGGACTTCCCACGATGTCGTGGCGAAGGTACGAACGGTCGTTGACGGGAAGGTCGGCCATGCGGGCACCCTCGACCCCATGGCGACCGGTCTCCTCGTTCTCGGAATCCGCGGGGCGACGAAGCTGCTTCGTTTCGTGCAGGGTGCCAGCAAGGAATACCTCGCGACGGTGCAGCTCGGCGTTGCGACTGACTCCCTCGATGCGGATGGCGCGATCCTGTCGCGCGAACCCATGCCGGTCACCCAAGCCGAGGTGGAACGAGTCATGCACCGGTTCCGAGGGGAGATCATGCAGATACCACCGATGGTCTCTGCAAGGAAGGTCGAAGGGCGTCGACTCCACGAGATGGCTCGGCGAGGCATGGTCGTCGAACGCGAAGCCCGACCGGTAACGATCCACCGGCTCGACCTCATCGATTTCATGCCATCGGATTATCCCGAGTTTGTCATGTCGGTCGTGTGCTCGACGGGAACCTACATTCGCACGCTCGGCGACGACATCGCGAGGGCGCTCGGAGGGCGCGCCCACCTATCGGCGCTGCGCCGGGTGCGCAACGGTGATCTGCATGTCGACGATGCAGTTCGGGTGGACATCATCGTCGAGACCGCAACGGCGGGATCCATCGACTCGATCGTCGTTCCCCCGTCGATGGCCCTCCGCCATATGCCGTCACTGACCGCCGACCCACAAACCGCGCTCCGAGTTCGTAACGGCGCCCCGATCGCCGCGGCCGACGCTCCCGATGTGCCCGACGGCGCATTCGTGCGGATGCTCGATGGCGATGATCGACTCGTTGCTGTGTACCGTCGTGACCAACAACAGCTCAAACCCGAGGTGGTCCTGTCATGAAGCTGTTCGAGGGGAACCCCTCGACCTGGAACACCGACCGTACGGCGTATGCCGTTGCGATCGGCGTCTTCGACGGCGTTCATCGTGGCCATCTGGCCGTGTTCTCTGCACTGCGCGCCTCGGCCGTCGGGTTACCGGTCTGTGCACTCACATTCGGTTCGCACCCCCACGCTGTCATCACCGGCGGTGAGGCACCACCGCTGCTCACGACGCTTGGTCGTCGGTTGAAGCTGCTCGAATCGACAGGGCTCGATGCGGTCGCTGTCATCGATTTCGACGATGAGATCCGTCACCTTGCTCCGCGGTCCTTCGCCGAGATCTTCTTGGCAGATGCGCTCGACGCACAGGTCGTCGCCGTTGGACATGGGTTCCGTTTCGGCTTCCGCGCTGAAGGGACCGTCGACGATCTGCGGGTCTTCGGTCGGGACCTCGGCTTCGATGTGGTCGAAACCGACATTGTTGACCTCCACGGAACCGAGGTCCGTTCATCGTCGATTCGTGCTGCCATCAGTTCGGGGAGCGTCGAGCTCGCGGCCCGCATGCTCGGAAGGCCGTTCACGATCGAAGGCGCGGTCGTCGTCGGTGACGACCGTGGGAAATCCCTCGGGTTCCCCACGGCAAACATCGCCCTTCCCGATGGTGTCGTTCGGCCAGCCGGGGGAGTGTACGCGGTGCGGTGCGTCGTCGACGGGTCGCCCCTCAACGGTGTGTGCAATGTGGGGACCCGCCCAACCTTCGGAGGTACCACCGAAACGATCGAGGTGCACCTGTACGACGCCGAGATCGATCTGTACGGCAAGACCGTCCTCGTCGAGTTCATCGACCGGATCCGCAACGAGCAGCGCTTCACAACCGTCGACGCCCTCGTGTCACAGATCGAAGCGGACATCGACATCGCGAAGTCGGTTCTCGAACCGCGGGTGAACACGCAAGGGTTGTAACTCGGCCCCGAATGATGCATCGTGGGGGCACCGCGCTTCCCCGTGACAGGAAGCACCATGATCGGGCCTCTGCTGCTCTCGGGGATCCTCGCCGTCGCCCCTCCGAACACCGACGGGATGGCACCGGGCGATGGTATCGGCCTCGCGCCGAACCCCACCGTCCGCTCACATCAGTCGGTACCGGTCGGTGTGCCACGACCTTGGCATCCGATGATCCCCGTTTCGACCACTGGCGTCGTGCTCGCAGCAGCCGGGGCGGTGACCATGTATCGACGCCGCAGAACCGATCCGCTGGTTGTCGTTGTCCATGGGGATGGCGGATCGGTCGACGACTTCTCCTTCCTCATCGAGGCGATGGAGATTGATCCCAGCCGGGTCGTCGCGTTCGACTACTCCACGGTCGACGGCGGTCCGAGTTCCGCGGCGTCGTCCCATCATGTCCGAACTGACGCTGCTGCGGCCGAACTCGATGGCCTCTTGCGCGGTCTCGCCGAGGACAATGCCAACATCTACAGCATCCACCATTCGCGCGGTGGCGCCGTCGGGGCGGAGATGATCGCAGCGATCGATGCCGGTGAGAGGCCACGCATCGACGGATACCGCGGTGCGGCACTGCTCGATCCCGCCATTGCATCCGGCGGTGCAGGTGTGTTGCAATCGGTAGGGGCGCGGTGGGCCTTCGGGTTTCTTCCCGACGACGGGGACTTCTCGCCAACCCGGTGCGACGCTGCCGGATGTCGAGATGTTCGTGACCATCTCGGGGATCATGCGGGGGTCGAGGTGCTCGTGATCAGGAATCGGGATGCGGTCGTGACGAACTTCCCCGACCAACCAGATGGCTTGCGGGTGCTCGATCTTGATGATGGTCGGGGCAGCGCGTGGCTGTATCCCCTGTTGAGCCCCCTGTTGTTCGTGTGGCGGGTTCAGCAGGCACATCGATCGGTGCTCGTGAGTGATGCGGTCGCGGCATGTGTCCGCGCCGAAATCGATCATCCCGGCTCGTGTGAAGAGCTCGGGGACGACTGAGACGGTCTCGAACGACAAACGGCATGGATGGAATAGGGGCGGAGGCTGCTAACATCCCGTGTGGGCAATCGCCCGATTCCTTCCCTCGCAGGAAAGTGCCTCGTGAACGACACGAAGACGGTTGTAAACGAATACGGAACGCACCCCACTGACACCGGTTCGCCGGAGGTCCAGGTGGCATTGTTGACCGAGCGTATCAATCACCTGACCGGACACCTGAAGGCCCACCCCAAGGACCATCACAGCCGGCGGGGCCTCCTGATGATGGTCGGGAAGCGCAGGCGACTGCTTCGGTACCTCCAGGAACAAGATGTGGAGCGCTACCGGAACCTGATCGCAGCCCTGGGTCTGCGTCGCTAGCCAATCCAGGTACGGCTCACGCCGTGTCTGTTTGGGAGCGAAAGCACCGGAGGAGCGGTTTCAGTTGACAGTGGTGGGCGTTCGGGTCACCTCCGAGCACCGACCACTGCCAATTGGGCGCTTCTCCCCAACAGAAGGAGAAACGCGTGGCAGAGACCACCGTTCGCGGGCGCCTTGGCGAGATCGAGATCTCGTTGAGCGCAGGAAAGCTCGCACAACTTGCCGACGGCGCCGTTGTGGTGCGCGTCGGAGACACCGAGGTCCTCGTGACCGCAACCGGAAGCCGACGACTGCGTGAGGGCGTCGACTTCTTCCCCCTCACCGTCGATGTCGAGGAGCGCACCTACGCCGTGGGTCGGATTCCCGGTTCGTTCTTCCGTCGGGAGGGGCGTGCAACGGAGAAGGCGACCCTCACCGCTCGCCTCATCGATAGACCCCTGCGCCCGAACTTCAAAGACGGGTTCCGTCACGACACCCATGTCGTTGCCACCGTCCTCGCAGCCGATCTCGACAACCCCCATGACATCCTCGCGCTCAACGGCGCGTCGGCGGCCCTCACGGTCAGTCCGATTCCGTTCGAGGGCCCGATCGGTGCCGTGCGTCTCGCGCTCATCGACGGATCGTGGGTTCCGTTCCCGACCTACACCCAGGGCGAGGAGGCCGTGTTCGAGATCGTCGTTGCCGGAAAGCGCAATGCCGAGGGTTCGATCGACATCGCCATGGTCGAGGCCGGAGCCTCAGAGAACGGCTATCGCATGGTTCAAGATGGTGCCAAGGGTTCGGATGAGGCCACGGTCGCGGCCGGGCTCGAGGAATCCAAGGAGTACATCGCGGCGATGATCGATCTCCAGCTCGAACTGGCCGAGCAACTCGGCGATCCCGAGCCGGTCGCTTGGACCTTTCTTTCGGACTACTCCGATGACCTCTACGCGCAGGTTGAGGGTCTCGCGAAGGGGAGGCTCGAAGCTCTCGGGTCGATCGTGGCCAAACACGAGCGCCAGGATGCCGAGAGTGCCGTGCGCGACGAAGTGCTCGAGGCACTCGGAATCATCGACGGCGAACACGATGACTCCAAGGCTGCAAAGGCCGCCTTTTCGAAGGTGCAGAAGGAGGTCATGCGGTCGAGGGTCGTTGCGGACCGTGTGCGTATCGACGGGAGGGCGACGCACGAAATCAGACCCCTTGCCGCCGAGATCGATGTGATCCCCAATGTGCACGGCTCGGCCCTCTTCCAACGAGGCGAGACACAGGTGGTCAATGTGACCACACTCGGCATGTTGAAGATGGAGCAGATGCTTGACACGATTTCCCCGGAGGAATCCAAGCGCTACATGCACCACTACAACATGCCACCGTTCGCGACGGGGGAAGCGGGGTTCATGCGTGGCCCGAAGCGCCGTGAGATCGGGCATGGAGCACTCGCCGAGAAGGCGTTGCTGCCCGTCATTCCGCCAGCCGAGGACTTCCCCTATGCCTACCGGCTGGTGTCGGAGGTGCTGATGTCGAACGGTTCGTCCTCGATGGCGTCGGTGTGCGGATCGTCGCTTTCCCTGATGGCTGCCGGCGTTCCCATCCATGCTCCCGTTGCAGGTATCGCCATGGGGCTGATCCATCAGAACGGCGAGTTTGTCACCCTCACGGACATTCTCGGGGTCGAGGATCACCTTGGCGATATGGACTTCAAGGTCGCAGGCACCGCCGAGATGATCACGGCGCTCCAGCTCGACACCAAGATCGAGGGTCTTCCGGCTGATGTGCTCATCGCGGCGATGAACCAGGCCCGCGACGCGCGATTGTCGATCCTCGAAACCATGAACGCGTGTATCGCTGAGCCGAGATCCGAACTGGCCGAAAAGGCTCCGAAGATCGAGGCGGTCATGATTCCCAAGGACAAGATCGGTGAAGTCATCGGGCCCAAGGGGAAGACTATCCGCGAACTCGAGGAGGAGACCGGCGCATCGATTGACATCGACGACGATGGCACGATCCGCGTTGGCGCTCCTGACACCACCTCACTCAATCTCGCGAAGGAGAGAATCCTCGCGATCGGGTTCCCACCCGAGGCGAAGGTTGGCGAGATCTACGACGGGGAGGTGGTGAATGTGACGAAGTTCGGTGCATTCGTCAACATCCTTCCGGGGCGTGACGGCCTGTTGCACATCTCCAAGATCGGAGGCAACAAGCGGATCGACAAGGTCGAAGATGTGCTCAACCTCGGAGACGCCGTGAAGGTGATCGTGCGCGAGATCGACGATCGTGGAAAGGTCAGCCTCGACATGGCCGACGGTGCAGCCGCCAGCGACGGTGACAACACGCACGACGAACCGAAGGACGACAGTGGCGACGGACGCAGGGGCGACCGCGGCGACCGCAACCGTCATCGTGACGGGAAGCGGAACCGCGATCGGGCGGACAAACCCGGGCGCAAGGTCGTCTCATTCGAAGACGAGTTCGATCGAACCAATTAGTACCAATCCGAATCCGGGAGGGCCGACCCGCGCGGGTCGGCCCTCCCGGATTGTTGACTTCTCTTGTCTGCAATCATGCGGTGGAGTCGATCGACGAGGCGAGGATGTACCAACCAGAGCTCGAGACCATGCCGAAGGCCGACAAGCGTGAACTGCAAAGCGAACGCCTCGTCGCGCTTGTTGACCGCCTCAAAGCCTCCGAGGTGCCGTACTGGAAGGCCAAGATGGCCAGCGTTGGTGACATCGTATCGATCGACGATATCTCGCTGCTCCCGTTCACGGTCAAATCCGACCTACGCGACGCCTTCCCGTATGGCATGTTGACGGTGCCCGTTGGAGCGTGCAACCGCATCCATGCATCGTCGGGTACATCGGGAAAACCAACGGTGGTGGCCTACACCGCATCGGATCTCAGGGTCTTCGCCGAGGTGAACGCACGGGTGCTCGGATGCGCCGGCGCGCATCCCGACGATGTGTTTCATATCGCCTACGGCTACGGGTTGTTCACGGGGGGCCTCGGCCTCCATGGCGGAGCCGAACTGTTCGGTGTCACGGTTGTGCCCGCATCGGGCGGGAACACCGCGTTCCAGGTGGAGCTGCTCGCCGACCTCGGAGCTCGCGGCTTTTGTGCGACGCCGTCGTTCTCCCTCCTGCTCGCCGAACGCGCACAGGAATCAGGGCTCATGGACGAGATCAAGGTCGAGTACGGCGTGCTCGGCGCCGAGCCATGGTCCGAGTCGATGCGCACGAAGATCGAGGAGGCATGGGGGATCGATGCGCTCGACATCTACGGGCTCTCCGAGGTCATCGGCCCAGGGGTCGCGATGGAGTCGGTTGCGGGCAAGGGTGCGCCGTTCATCTTCGATGATCACTTCTATCCCGAGATCGTCGATCCCAAGACGGGAGAGCCGGTTGATGTCGGGGAGTTCGGAGAACTCGTCTTGACCACGCTCACCAAGGAAGCGCTGCCCGTGATCCGCTACCGGACCGGCGACATCACGCGGTTCGTCGACGAACCGTCACCGTGCGGTCGAACCTTCCAGCGGATGGACCGGATCGCAGGCCGCGCAGACGACATGCTCATCATCCGCGGCGTGAATGTCTTTCCGTCGGAGATCGAAGCGGTCATCCTCGCCGAACCCGGCGTGTCGGGTCAGTGGGCGATCGTCCTCGACAAGCGGGGCACCATGGTGGAGATGGTCGTGCGATGTGAACTCGCCGAGGCTGGCGACATTCCGGAGCGAGAGGCCATTCGCGATCGGATCGAGGCCGCCCTCTACACACGCCTGCGATCGAGGACCTCGGTCATCGTCGGTGATCCGGGGTCCATTCCGCGATCCGAGCTCGGGAAGGCCAAGCGCGTCTTCGAACAGACCGACGATCGTGATCCGCTCGGCTGAGCGCATCGTCTTCACATCCTGATGCCAGCCCTCGTTCCGCTCGTTGTCACATTCATGGATTGTGGAGTTGTTGAGTCTGCAAGTATGGTTCGGTGACGCGACCGCAGGAGCGTGGACGGCTTGTATCAGCGCGAACTCGAGACGATGCCACGGACGGAGCGACGCCGCCTCCAGAGTGCGAGGCTTGTGTCCCTTGTCGATCGTCTGAAGGCATCGGAGGTTCCGTACTGGCGCACCAAGATGGCGCAGGTGGGGGAGATCACCTCGATTGACGACATCACGAGCCTCCCGTTCACCGACAAGTCCGAGATGCGCGAAGCGTTTCCCTATGGCATGCTCACCGTCCCCGTCGCGGCGTGCAACCGGATTCACGCATCATCGGGGACTTCTGGCAAGCCCACCATCGTCGCGTACACCAAGCATGATCTTGGTGTGTTCGCGGAGGTCAACGCAAGGGTGCTGGGGTGCGCAGGGGCACAGCCGCATGACATTTTCCACAATGCACACGGATATGGGCTGTTCACGGGTGGTCTCGGCTTGCATGCGGGTGCCGAGCTGTTCGGGGTGACCGTCGTCCCGGCCTCGGGCGGCAACACGGATTTCCAGGTCGAGTTGCTCGCGGATCTCGGGGCGCGGGGCTTTTGTGCGACGCCGTCATTCTCCCTGCTGCTCGCCGAGCGCGCCGAGGCAGCTGGTCGGATGGGTGACATGAAGGTCGAATACGGAATCCACGGGGCTGAGGCATGGTCCGAGTCGATGCGCACGAAGGTCGAGGAGGCGTGGGGGATCGATGCGGTCGATGTCTACGGACTCTCGGAGATCATCGGTCCCGGTGTTGCCATCGAGTCGATCGAAGGGAAGGGTGCTCCGTTCATCTTCGATGACCACTTCTATCCCGAGATCGTCGATCCCAAGACGGGCGAGCCCGTCGCGGCAGGAGAGTATGGCGAGTTGGTGTTGACCACCCTGACGAAAGAGGCGCTTCCGGTCATCCGGTATCGGACGAGGGATATCACCCGTTTCGTCGATGAGCCGTCTCCGTGCGGCCGGACCTTCCAACGCATGGGCAGGATCGCGGGGCGCGCCGACGACATGCTGATCATTCGCGGCATCAATGTCTTTCCCTCCGAGATCGAGGCCATCATCCTCGACGAGGCGGGCGTCTCGGGTCATTGGGCGATCGTGCTCGACAAGCGGGAAACACTCGTCGAGATGGTGGTGCGGTGCGAACTCGCCAGCGCCGAGTGTCTCAGGGAACGGGACAACATCCGCGAACGGCTCGAGAAGTTGCTGCACTCCCGGCTGCGGACGCGTACAACGGTGCTCGTTGGGGACCCGGGATCCATTCCGCGATCCGAGCTCGGCAAGGCGAAACGCGTGTACGAACAGGTGGATGACCGGGACCCGCTCTCAAGGTAGTCCTCGAAGCAGATCCGTCCTGCGGTCGCGCTACTCGAGGACGAAGGTCAGCTTCATGTCGACGCGGAAGTGCTTGATGGTGCCGTCTTCGGCAATCTCGACCTTGTGTTCGGATATCCACGCCCCACGAATACCGTCGACGGATTTCTGCGCCTTGGCGATGCCTTTGCGGATGGCATCCTCGAATGATCCGGGGGAAGTTGATGTGACCTCGATCACCTTGGCAACTGACACGTGAGACGCTCCTTCTGGTCGCTCGTCTTCCCCTGAATCTACCTCGGTCGTGAGCACTGCGATCGGTTGGATCAGGGCCGTCCCCATTTGCCAATCGAACATGTGTTCGATTAGTCTGTCCTTCCGGCGGAGGGCGTCACGCTGGTGAGTCGAACAAGAGGAACCGGCGTGGTTGTCAGCTTGCAACGAGAAGATGTCCCCCGGCGAGGCCTCTCGGCGACGGCATCACGAGATGCTGATCTTGCTGATCGGTCCAACGGGCACGAGACCGGATCCATCCTCGCGCTTGCAAAGGGGCAGGTCGCGGCCCTTTCCGGGCTTCCCGGCTCCGGGTTGACACGGATCGGTTTGTCCCTTCTGGCGCCACACGCTGCTCGTGGTGCCCTCGCGGTGGTTGATGTCCGTGGATGGGCGAGCCCGCAGGCGGCATGGGAACTCGGGATCGAACCCGAGCATTTGATCGTGGTGCGAAACGGTGACCTCGTCACTTGGAGCCGAGTCGTTGCAACCCTGCTTGACGGTGCACAAGCCGTCTATGCCGAGATTCCGAACGGAGTCAAAGATGCGGTGCTTCGCAAACTCGCTGGCAAGGCACGAACCCGACGCATCCCCCTCGCGCTGCGTCCCGTTGCCGGGGATCTTCCCGGCGGGATCGCCCATCTCCATCTCAGGGCGAGGGCCGTGATCTGGGACGGTGCCGAGAGCGGTCATGGGCGGCTGAGGACACGGCGAACCATCTTTGATGCCTCAGGCAAGTCGACTCGGGGCATGGAGCGAACAATCGAAGTCGAGGACGATGGAACGAACGATCTGCGTGTGGTTCCCCACATGGATGCTCGGACAACCAGATACCTTGCCTGATCAGCCGATCCAAGCGATCGACGAGACCAACAAGGTGGTCGCCTACAACGATCTCGCAGCGTCGGGCGGTGTGATGGTCGGGATGCAGCGACGCTCGGCGGAAGCGATCTGCCCGACCGTGGTGACCGTCAATGCCGACGAACAGCAAGCCATGACGCGATTCGAGCCCGTCGTCCTGTCGATCGAGGCACTGGTTCCGTCCGTCGAGGTCGCAGAACCGGGCCTCGCCTTCGTTCCCATCGACGGCGCCGTTCGCTACTACGGGGGAGAGGCCCCGCTCGTCGAACGAATCTCAACGGAGCTTGCCGAATACCGTCATGGATTTCGGATGGGGCTCGCTCGCGGTCCCTTCGCGGCCCATCGGGCAGCGAAGGCAACCACCTCGGCACAACCGATCCTGATCGTCGACGACGACGCGGCGTTTCTCGCAGCACTCGATGTCAGAACACTCGCAAGCGAAGATCTCGCAGCGGTCCTTCATCGGCTTGGGATCACAACGCTCGGGTCGCTCGCCAAGCTCCCGACCAAAGCAATCGTGTCACGCTTTGGCAGGGAAGGGCACGAGGCGCATCGGCTTGCTCGGGGAATGGACCGTCCCATCGAGCCGAGGGAGATTCGTCGGGATCCCACGATCTCGTCGGACTTCGACCCACCCATCGACCATCTCGAAACGGCGGGCTTTGCTGCGCGAAATCTCTCGCAACGATTGATCGCAGAACTCGCCCGATCGGGAGTTGCCCCCCACCGGGTCATCGTGACGGCCATGGCTGGTGACGGGACCGTTCGGACGCGAACATGGCGGAGTGCGGATCCGTTCAACGACCATACGCTTGCCGATCGGATCCGATGGCAGCTCCGTACATGGATCGAAGGGACGGGGGCAAGCGTCCGTGGCGGCCTTGTCAGTCTTCGTCTCGAACCGGCTGACCTTTCAGGTGCCGGGAGGCAGATGGCCATCGAGGAAGACGCGGGTTCCTTCGAGGAGATGCAGCGGGCCTTCATGGAGGTGCAGGCGATCGCCGGTCTCGACAATGTTCTCGTCGCGACACCACAAGGAGGACGGGACGCGCGCCAGAGGGTGCAATGGACGCGTTGGGGAGAGGCCCCAACAGCATCGGAGCGCGATCCCGACGCACCATGGCCAGGGCAGATCCCTGGCCCCTCGCCGGCCCTTGTTCCACCGGAGCCTGTGCCATTCCCGGTGACCTGGGTCGACGGGATGCCAGAGCAGGTTCGACTCAAGGCCCGTTGGGTTCCCGTGCTGTCATGGGCGGGACCATGGAGAGCCGTCGGTCAATGGTGGAATGGGCAGTCGACCGCCGACCGATACCAGATCGTGACCTCGGTTGGCGCCTATCTCTGCGAGATCAGGGACGGTGCCACCTACCTGATCGGGGTGTACGACTGATGGGGAAGTCCACCGTTCCCCGTTCACGGCTTCGACGAGGTGTGAAGATCGAGATAGGCGTTGGTGATTGCCGCTTCGGTGGCGCGCATCAGCGGCGTGAGGTCATCCTTGTTCGTCAACTCGGCTGTTTCGATCGGCGGCAGGACACGAATCCTCGCATGGCCGGGAAAGAACAGCTTCGATCCCGGGGTCGAGATACGATCGGTTCCTTCGATGGCCACGGGCAGGATTGGAAGCCCGGTGTCGATCGCAATCCGGAACGCTCCTTTCTTGAAGGGCAGCAGCTCCTCTCCGCCGCTGCGGGTCCCCTCCGGGAACACCATGAGCGAGTAACCGCGCTCGGCGGCAAGCCGCACCCCGTCGTTGATCGCCTGCCGGCTCGAACCACCGGCCTGCCGGTCAACCTCGATGATCCCGATCCGGCGCATCGCCGGGGAGACGATCGGGATCCTGAACAGTTCCTTCTTGGCGAGGAAGCGGCCCTCGATGGGCAGGACCCAGAACAGAAGGGGGATGTCGAAGGTCGACAGGTGGTTCGACACGACGACATAGCGTCTGGACTCATCGACATGCTCCACGCCATGGATCTCGAACCGCACCGGAGGGATACGAAGGAACTGGCGGGACCACCGTTTCACGATCCGCCCGAACAGCGGCGTATGCGGTCTGAAGATGCCGTAGACGATGATGAAGAGCGCGTAGACGCATGTGAGGAGAAAGAAGAGGGGCACGAGGACGAATGTCCGCACTGCAGCAAGGATCTTGTGCATGGCGGTAGCGTAGACGAGATGATTCGGGTGACCCCATGCGCCAACTGAGCCGCGACGCGGCTCGACGGATCTCGTTGGCCGCGCAGGGATTCGGCGACCCTTCACCGACAGGACGGGTCGATGTTCGCCACTTCCGTCGCGTCATGGGCCGGCTCGGGTTGATCCAGCTCGACAGCGTCAATGTCTGTGTGCGTGCCCACTACATGCCCTTCTACTCGCGCATCGGCTCATACGATCGCGAACGGCTCGATCGGTGGCTTCACACATCGGGCGAGCATTTCGAGTACTGGGCACATGAGGCGGCAGTCCTCCCGGTGGATCGCCATCCGTTGTGGCGCTGGAAGATGGATGAGATGCTGCCCTCGAGATGGCGTTCGGCCAGAGAGCTTCTCGATGGACACCCCGAGATCCTCGACGATGTCCTCGGCCAGATCGCCGATCGCGGACCGTTGACCGTTCGTGATCTCGATGCACCCGGACGCTCCGGTGAGCCGTGGTGGGGATACGGCCCCGGCAAGCTCGCGCTTGAGATCCTGTACGCGAACGGGAAGCTGAGCGCGCGGAGAAGCGACAACTTCGTGAAGCTCTACGACCTGCCCGCACGGCAGCTTCCGCCCGGTGTGCTCAGGAGTGAGACGCCGACGAAGCAGGCGGCATATCGGGAACTCCTCACCGCGGCCACACGGCATCTCGGCGTCGGCACACTCCACGACATCGCCGACTACTTCCGGCTTCACATCCCCACCGCCCGATCGGTCGCGAAGTCGCTTGCGTCGGAAGGCACCATCGAGGAGGTTGCCGTTGCCGGATGGAAGGGACCGGTGTACCTCGATCCCGAGGCGGTGCGTCCGCATTCGATCAACGCAACGACCCTGCTGAGCCCGTTCGATCCCGTCGTGTGGTACCGCGAACGGGCCGAGCGCCTCTTCGGCTTCCGGTACCGAATCGAGATCTATGTCCCTGAGCCCGATCGGGTGTACGGCTACTATGTGCTGCCGTTCATGATGGACGGCGACCTCGTCGGTCGGGTGGATCTCAAAGCCGACCGGCAGAACGGGACGCTCATCGTCAAGAGCGCCTTCCGGGAGGAGGGGAGCCATCCTCGAACGGTTGCTGGTGCTCTCAGCTCGGAACTCGACCGCTTTGCCGGCTGGCTCGGACTCCCCGACATCGCATTCGAGCGTGCAGGGAACCTGATGGATGCCCTCCGGGAGCAACGATGATGCTGGCTCCGAATCACCCGATGTCTCACCCAATGTCGAATGCGAGCACCGTGTAGCCCTCGGGGACATCCAGCAGATGGAAACTCCCGGCCATCCAATCGGCGAAGACGAGATCGTTCGTTCCATCGACGCGCAGGACGACGAATCGGTCGTTTGCCGTGAACCCGACCGGTGTGAGTGCCCCGCGGTAGGTGAGGTGGCGCGTCGGGTTCACGGTGGGGCCATGTACCTCGAGGTGGGCATCGCTGAGCCCTCCGCGGAAGTTCGCGAGGAGATCGGTGTTCGCGCTCATCGCGACGCTGGCGACGCCATCGTCCTCCATGACGCGCCGGTCGAAGAGCGTTTCGGGATCGTCGCCCATCCGCGTCATCAGCACCGCTTCGGTTAGATGGTCCGGGGCAACATGCGGTGGAGCCATCACGAGACTGGTGGCGGATACAGCGGCAACCGTGCCCGGCCTGCTCCGAAGAAGTGAACCGTCCCCGGACCGCCACAGCGTGGTCTGTCGCGGCGTCGTTGACAGGAAGCCGTTGGCGTCCCAGCGGACGAGCTGTTCGCCTTCGTCGATCGGTGTCACCGCCGAGATGTGCATCAGGGAGCGACCCATCGGGTCAACGGCGGCGGTGAACAGCATCGACGACTCATCGGCCATCTGCTGTACCCACGCGAGCCGTCCGACCTCGGTGGCGTGCCAGGTGTGGCTGAGCACCGCGGGGAGCGTCACCGTCTCGAGCTCGGTCGGAATCCCGAGGGACAGGTTGTAGGTGAGGGTGTCGGGGAGGTGCTCGGTCACGGCGATGAACCTGCCGCTGCTGTCGAACACTGCCCTATGTGTCGAGTCGGGCGCCGGTCGGGGGTCGAGAAGAATCTCCTTCGGGCGTATGAACTCTGGATCCCATTGCAGGGTGGTGGGCCCGTCCTCGCTGTCGACGATCAGGGTCAAACGGTCCTCGATGCCGGGAATCAGCTCGTTGAGAGGTTCCCCGAAGGGAGAAGCGTTCCCTGCCCGGTCCTCGACCCCTGCGCGGTCGGCGAACGGTGTCGAATCGAGTACGGGCGGATCGTCCTCGCCGAGGGCGCCGAAAAGAGCAACCGATCCGACCACGATGGCGACCGCGAGCCCCGACACGGCGATGGGAAGCCACGGACGCCCCGTGATGGGCGTGCCCTCGTCGGATGGCGAGGACAGAACCGAAGCGGACAGGTCATCCTCGATGGGGATGGGTCGAACCCGGGGGTCGTCCGATGGCGTGCCCATGGGTTGCACCCTACCGCCGCGAAGGGGATCGGTAGTCGAAGAGCCCCAACCCGGCTGAACGCACACAGTCGCTACCGTGCAGTGCCCGGAGGCCCTGTGGATTCGATCAGAGAAGCGAAGAGGCAACTGCGTGAGAGGATGCGTGGCGTTGGGCGCGCAGCACACTCGGGCGCCGTGGTTGAGCACCTCGCTGCTTGGCCGCCGTTGCATGGACGGGTCGTCACCTACCTTGCGATGGGCGACGAGATCGATCTGGGCGGCCTCGCGAGCCTTGCACGGTGTTCCTTCCTCGCGCCGCGTATCGACGCCGGTGGGGAGCTGTGCATCCATGAGCTGCGGTCCGATCAACTGCGTCGTCACCCGTTCGGCTTTCTCGAGCCAGGCGTCGATGCTCGTGCGGTCGACCTCGATGAGGTCGATGTCGTGCTCGTGCCCGGAAGAGCCTTTGACTCGGCTGGCAATCGGCTGGGTCGAGGGAAGGGCTACTACGACCGCCTCCTCGCTCGACTCCCGCGGGGAGTCGTCCTTGTCGGTGTCACCGTGGAGGGAGCCTTCGTCGACGAAGTGCCGGTCGATGAGCGTGATGAGTCCGTTGACTGGGTCGTGACGGAGTCGGGGATTCGTCGGGTCGGTGGTGAGCTCCAGGACGCGAGCGACCGCTTCGTGTCCGCTGCGGTTGCATACGGGATCGCTGCGGCGCCGGTGCGGTTTCCTCAAGGGACGAGAACCTCGAGGGATGCTGCAGACGCCATCGGCTGCGAGCTCGGAGCGATCGCGAAGACGCTCGTCTTTGTGGCAGACGGCAAGCCGGTCCTCGTCATCTGTTCGGGTGATCGTCGCGTCGATGAGGGCAAGCTTGCTTCGTTCGTCGGTGCGACCACCGCGAGCGCGGCCCGACTCAGCGAGGTGCGCGACATCTCCGGTTACGCGGGCGGGGGGACACCCGCGGTTGGTCACTCGACGGAGATGCCAGCGGTGATCGACGCATCTCTCGGCCGCTATCGTTGGGTCTGGTCGGCGGCAGGAACACCCGAGTCGGTGTATCCGGTGTCACTTGAGCGCCTCATCGCCGCCACCGGCGCGAGGGTCGCGTCGGTCGCATCGGAAGGATGAGGATGAAGCAGTGGGAGAACAGCACGGCACTTGTCGTCATCGATGTCCAGAAGGGATTCGATGACGAGGGCTACTGGGGACCGCGCAACAACACCGAGTGCGAAACCAACATTGGACTTCTCATTGCTGCGTGGCGCAAACAGGGCTGGCCGATCGTCTTCGTGCGCCATGGATCGGCCGAGCGGTCCTCGCCCCTCGCCGCCGGCTCACCCGGATTCGCCTTCAAGGATGTCGTCTCGGGGGAGCCCGACCTCCTGATCACGAAGTCGGTCCATTCAGCATTCCACGGCGACGAGGACCTCGATGCGTGGCTCACCGAACACGGCGTTGCAGGAGTCGCCATCTGCGGGATCCAGACAAACATGTGCTGCGAGACCACCGCGCGGATCGCCTCCGATCTCGGCTATGACATGATCTTCGTTATCGACGCAACCCACACCTTCGACATCGTCACCCCGACCCACAAGGTGTACCGTGCCCGTGAGATCGCGCGCTACACGGCGGTCACCCTCGAGGCGGGTTTCGGATCGGTCATGCATACTGCAGATCTGGTGGACTGACGAGTCACGGCGCGAGATCGATGATCTCGCTGTCATCGATGGTGATCCCCACAACGGTGCCGGGTTCCAGCGGGTGGCGTGTGGTGAGCGCGAGTTCGGATCCGTCTTCGGTCACCACCGAGGTCGCGAAGGCTCCGTCGGAGAACATCGATTCAACCACCGTTGCGCGCAGCGCCCCGTCCGTATCGATCGTGATGGCATCCGACGGAATCGACACGGGTCCCCTTCCACGGAATGTGGAGAGAATGTTCGGATGCCCGATGAGGCGGGCAACTCGTTCGGTTCCCGGTGCCCGCCACAGCACGGCGGGACTGGCGACGGCGGCGACCCGCCCGGTATCGAGAATCGCAACCCGATCGGCGAACGCGAATGCCTCACCGCGGTCGTGGGTGACATAGATGGCGGTGGCACCAACGGCGGTCACGATCGTGCGCATCTCGTGCAGCAATGACTCGCGAAGGGTGAGGTCGAGGGAACCGAGCGGTTCGTCGAGCATGAGGATCGTCGGTTCCGGAGCGAGCGTCCTCGCGAGCGCCACCCGTTGCTGCTCTCCTCCCGACAGCGTGTTCGGATCGCGCGGACCGAAGCCTCCGAGTCCGACGAGATCGAGGAGTTCCGATGCTCGCGTGTTCCTCGCAGCGCTGGGGATGCCCGCCATCCGGAGCCCGTACGCGACATTGTCGAGGACGGTCATGTGCGGAAACAGGGCATAGTTCTGGAACATGAGGCCGATGGGGCGCTCATGTGGCGGAAGGAGATCCAGCCTGACGCCGTCCGCCGTAATCGTTCCGGTGGACGGAATGATCCCGGCGATGGCGCGCAGAAGGCTCGACTTCCCCGATCCGGAGGCACCCATCACGGCGAATCGTTCCCGCTCCTCGATCACGAGACTGATCCGCTCAAGCGCAAGGTTTGCCCCATAGGCGACGCTCAGGTTCTCGATCACGACGCTCACAGCTCACCTCGCTGCTCGGCGCGAACGCCGTCGATGACGAGGATCGACACCGCCGTGATCAGCATCAGGACGGCGCTCAGCGCGACCGCAGCGCCGAACGGTGCGCCACCGGGGCGACCGAGGAGCCGGAAGATCGCGATCGGAATCGTCGGAGCTTCTGGTCGAGCGATGAACGCCGTCGCGCCGAATTCCCCCATCGATATCACGAACGCAAACGCCGCTCCGACCGTCAGCGCCCGGCCAACGAGCGGAAAGTCGACGGTCCACCATGCGCGCCACGGTGTTGCGCCAAGGGTCGCTGCTGCTTCCCTCAGCTCGAACTGCACACTTCCGAGGGTTGGCGTTGCGGTGCGTACCACAAACGGAATGGCAACGAGCGCATGAGCGATTGGGATCAGCAGAAGCGACGCGCGTAGGTCAACCGGCCAGTCGAGGGCGACGAGAAAGCCGAATCCGATTGTCACTGCCGAGGTCCCGAGCGGGAGCATGACAAACACATCGAAGGTGCTTGCGACGCGTCTGGAGGTGTACGCGAGCGCGGCACTCGCGAGGAGTCCGATCACGATCGCGATCAGGGCCGCAGCGGTCGCGAAACGGAATGAGTTGGCGATGGCCGCGACGGGGTCCACGAACGCTGCACTCTGGTTTGGGAGGGTGGCAAAGGAGATGTAGTTTCCGAAGCCGACGCCTCCTCCGGGTTCGACAAGGGATCGGCCAACCAGGACCACGATGGGGATACCGAGGATGGCGATCATCGATCCAACGATTGCTGTCACCAGCGTCCGTTCCCGCCGGTCGCGCGGCCGTCGGGGCCCTGTGATGTCCTGGCGGAAGGTGACGGCGGTTCGTCGCTGGAAGCTGCCGTACATCATCAGGATGCCTCCGACACCGATGATCTGGAGGACCGCGAGCGTCGATGCGATGTCGAGGCGGAACGCCGCAGTGGCTTGGCGCCAGATCTCGACTTCGATCGTGGTGTAGCTGAGGTCGCCAAGAATCAGCACGACTCCGAACGAGGTGAACGAAAAAAGGAAGACGAGAGCACTCGTCGACGCGATCGCCGGTCGAAGTAGCGGCAGCGTAACGGTTCGAAACACGGTCAGCGGTGTCGCACCGAGGGTCTTTGCGGCTTCCTCGAGATCAGGATCGATCCGTTCCCAGTAGGCGCCGACTCCTCGCACCACAATCGCGTAGTTGTAGAACACATGGGCGATGAGGATGATCCACACCGTGCCGGTGAGGTCGACACGGAACATGCCTCGCGGTCCGACAAGGGTGAGAAAGGCGGTTCCGACGACGAGGGTCGGAAGAACGAAGGGAATCAGTGTCGACGCCCGCAGGATCCGCTTCGCCGGGAAGTCGAATCGGGCGAAGACCCACGCTGCGGGGAGGGCGAACACAACCGTGAGAACGGTCGAGACGGTGGCCTGCCAGAGCGTGAACCAGGCGATCCCTCGCAAACCGGGATCGCTGACGACATCGGCCACAACGCCGAGGCTCAGCGATCCATCAACCGAGAGACCCCGGATCGTGATCGAAACCAACGGATACAGGAAGAAGTACCCGAGGAACACGGTCGGTACGGCGACGAGAGCGAACCGGCCGACCCTGGTCCGCCTGCGTTCGGCTACGAACGAGCGATCTGCGTCCACTCCTGGATCCATCTTTCGCGATTGGTGTCGATCGTGCCGGGATCCATGATCACCGGGGCATCCGGAAACACGGTGTATTCGACGAAGAGAGGCGGCAGCGCCGCCTCTTCGTTTGTCGGGTACACGAACATGTTGAGCGGGATGTCCTCTTGGACGGTTGTCGACAACAGGAAGTCGATCAGTTGTCCGGCCGCCGCCGGATGGGCGGTCCCGTTGACGATGCCGGCGAACTCGATCTGTCGGAAGCAACCCTCGGTCATGACACCGGTCGGTGCGTCGGCCAGCTCACCGAACAGGACCTCGGCTGGCGGTGAGGACGCGTATGACACGACGAGTGGACGGTCACCGCCCGATTGGGCGAACTGCGTGTAGTAGGCCTCGGACCAATCGGACGCAACCGATACTCCGTTGTCGAACAGGTCGTTCCAGTACGCCTTCCAGTCGTAGGCGGCGCCGTCGGGATACGCCGCGATGGTTGCCATGAGGAAAGCGAGTCCCGGAGACGATGTTGCTGGGTCCTCGACGACGAGCAGGTTCCGGTACATGGGGTCAGTGAGTGCGGCGAGGTCGGCTGGGACCGGTAGCTGCGCGTCCTCGAAGCTCTTCTTGTGGTAGTTGACACACACATCCCCGAAGGTGATCGCAGTGGCGTAGTCCCCTTCGACATGGAGGAGGGGTGAGACCTTGTCGAGCTCACCGGCTCGGTACGGGGCGAACAGGTCGTTGTCCAGCGCTCGTGAAAGCAAGGTGTTGTCAACACCGAAGACCACATCGGCGATGGGGTTGTCCTTGGTCAGGATGGCCTGGTTGACCATCGTCCCGGCGTCACCTCCGGTTCGGACGCTCACCGTGATGCCGGTGTCGTCGGTGAACTCGTCGAAAATCCCGTCGCTGAGCGCGAACGAGTCGTGGGTGAGCAGCACGAGCTGGTCTGGCTTCGTCTCGGAGGTGCACGCCGCGACGAGGACCGCAAGGGCTGCCGTGATAATGGTGAGCGTTCGGACGATCCTGGTCATGTTGTTCCTTCCACGATCACCAGGAGGGCGCCGGTGTCGACCGACACCGATGCTGGCCTGGCATTGGTTGTGTTTCTGAGACCGCGCGAGGTTCCCCGTGCGAGCGTTGCGCCCGACAGCGCCCATGTCATCCCCGAGGTCGAGACACCGGTCGTGTCGGACATCGCGACGAGCGAGACGGTCGTGCCGATGGCGACATCGACTTCGATTGTTCCGCCATCGCTGATGGGACGGACCTGGCCCGTGCAGGTGTGCCACACGATGTCGATGTCGGAGAACCGGCGATCAGTGAGCGCGGACGCGATGCCGAGGAGGTGATCGAGGCGGCCCGCTTCGCCACCGAAAAGGTCGATACGGCGAGAGCCTCGCGCCACCGCCTTGAGCATCGCGAGTTCGAGATCGGTCTCATCCTTGTCGGAATCGTGCCGTTCGATCGTCACATCGTTGCGTTCGGCATGGGCAAGGCCATGGTCCGAGATCGAGTCGAGGTCGCCGATGAGGAAATCGACGGCGAATCCCTGTGCCAATGCGTGGTCATACCCCGAGTCGGCAGCGATGATGAACGATCTCGGCTGAGGGGCAGGGGTCGTGCAGAGCTCGCCGCCGAGGAAGATGCTTGCTGTTCGGCTTGTTGCTGCGATGGCCTCCACCCTTCCTCCGCTGGGATTATCCAGTGTCAGGTTCAGCGGGTCGGTGGCAGTGCGGTCGCAAAGCCACCCTCTCAGCCCGGTATCTCCCGAGCTCCCCGGTGTGGTCACGGCCAGTGTAGCGGCTCGACCGTCGCGCTCGGTCGACGGTTCAGACCGAGCGGATCCTCCGGTGTTTGAGGAACGCATGTTCAGCGGTCAGCACTGCGGCCAGGAGAAAGACGAGCGCGACCATCGCGGTGGGGTTGTTCGCGATTGAGTCGATGATGAGGACGATGAGTGCCCCCGAACAGCCGATCGTCCCGATGATGGCAAGGGGCCTGCGTACCGCTGCTTCGGATCCACACCGGAATGCCGCCGTGTTGACCACCGCGAACACGATGAGGAAGATCGCACTCGCGAGGCTTGCAATGTTCGCGAGCGGAAGGGTGATCGCGATCGCTGCCGAGGTGCCAGCGGTGATGTACAGGCCCGCGGGTTGGTTCCACACCTGGTGGGTGAGACGGTGAGGGAGCTCTCCTTGTGATGCGACGGTGAAAGCGAGGCGCGCCGCGCCGTAGAGGGTGGCATTGATCGCCGACAGCGTGGCAAGCACCGCTCCGACACCGACAAGGGTGAACCCTGCCTGTCCGAGGGTTTCGGAGGCGGCTTCGGCAAGGGCATAGTCCGCAGCTTGTTCGATCTGGGCGGGTGTGAGTGTGCCGACGACCACCACGGCGATGGCGACATACAAGACGATGACGATGGCGATCGACAGGCCATAGGCGCGGGGGAGATTCCGTCGCGGTCGTGTGATCTCGGTGGAAGCGTTCGAGATCAGCTCGAATCCCTCGTACGCAACGAAGATCAGCATTCCGGCCCCGATGATGCCCAACGGTGAAGGCCACGATGACGGTGCAAGGCTGACCGCGTCGACGCTCGGCATACCGGCGGCGATGACAATCATCAGGATCGTGAGCTTGATTCCCACGATGATTCCTTCACTCTTCGACACGAGGGAGGCCGTGGCCATGTTGATGAGCATCGGTGCCCCGATCCCCACAGCGATCAGGAGCCGGACGACGACGGGATCGATCGTGGATCCTGAGGTTGCAAGAGCGCCTGCGTAGTTCGCGAACGCCGATGCGTACAAAGCCGTCGTTGCGATGTAGCCAGCCCACAACACGACATTGACCGTTCCGGTGATGTCCGACACACCGAACGCCCTGTCGATGAAGGTGACCGTTCCTCCGGGACTCGGGTAGTGCACAGACAGTTTGGTGTAGCTGTAGCCGGTGACGGCTGCGACAGCGCCCGCGATCATGAAGGCGACCGGTGTGGCACCTCCCGCGTATCGAGCCGCCACCCCGAGGACGGCAAAGATGCCACCCCCGACCATGCCACCGATACCGATGGCCGTCGCGCCGACGAGTCCGATCGGGGCGTCGTGGTCAGATGTCGACATGCGTGCCGATGTCGACGCTCCGATCCGTTGGGAGATTGAAGAAGCTGGTCGGGTCGCCGCTGTTGCGAATCATGAATGCGAACAGGTGTTCACGCCACGGGATCATTCCCGGCCGATCCGTCACATCGACGCGTTCTCTTCCGAGGAAGTAGGTTGTCCGGTCGGGATCGAAGTCCAGTCCGTTGATGTCGTAGCTCGTCAGGTCCGGCGCGAGGGTCGGTGTCTCCATGAAGCCGTACAGCGCCGTCAGCTCGTGAAACCCCAACGAATGGTGCTTGACCGTCATGCGCTCGAAGGGGGTGACGGTGGGACGATCTGAAGTCACGACCGACACGAACACGATCGTGTCGTGGAGGCTCTCGTTGTGTCGCAGGTTGGCCAACAGCGCAGGGGGGACGCGCCCTTGTTGACGGTGGAGGTAGACCCCGGTGCCAACATGACGCATCGGTGGATGCTTTGCGAGCTCCTCGACGAAGGTCTCGACGGTGAGCGCGTCGCGCTCGATACGCGCCGCGAGGATTCGGCGGCCGGTTCTCCAAGTCGTGAAGATCGCGAATCCGACAAGACCGACCAGCAGCGGGAACCAACCACCGGACGGGACTTTGAAGAGGTTGGCTCCGGTGAATGCGAGGTCGATGACGAGGATCGGGGTGAGGACGATGAGTGTGCGAGCAATCGACCACGACCAGCGTTGTCGTGCGACGGACGCGATCAGGATCGTCGTGATGACCATCGTCACGGTGACGGCAACACCGTACGCAGCGGCGAGATTCGTCGATGATCCGAATGCGAACACGAGAACGAGGCATGCAGCGAGCAGGAACCAGTTGATGGCCGGCACATAGACCTGTCCCCGGCTGTGAGCTGATGTCTGGACGGTCCTCATCCTCGGGAGATAGCCGAGATGGATCGCCTGAGCGGTGAGCGAGAAGGCGCCACTGATCAAGGCCTGTGACGCGATGACGGTGGCTCCCGTTGCGAGCACGAGGAGGGGCCAGTGGGCCCAATCGGGAGCGAGACGATAGAAGGGGTTGTCGATCGCCGATGGCTCTGCGAGGAGAAGAGCGCCCTGACCGAAATAGTTGAGCACAAGCGCGGGGAGCACCACGCCGAACCACGCGAACTTGATGGGCTGGCGCCCGAAATGGCCCATGTCGGCATACAGCGCTTCGCCACCGGTGACGACGAGGAATACCGATCCGAGCACCAGGAATCCTTCGAAGCCGTTGTGGCTGAAGAAGTCAAACCCGAATCGCGGGTTGAGCGCCCGGATGATCGACGGATCGTTCGCGATCTGTCCGATGCCGAGGATCGCAAGCACACCGAACCACACCAGCATGACCGGCCCGAAGAGGCGGCCGATGAGGTGGGTCCCACGGGATTGGATCGAGAACAGACCGATCAGGATGATTGCGACGACCGGGAGGACGAGCCGGTGCACCGACGGGGCAGCAACCTCAAGCCCCTCAACAGCGGACAGCACCGAGATCGCGGGCGTGATCATGCCGTCTCCGTACAGCAGAGCGGTTCCGAACAACCCGATGAGGATGAGCCATCGCTTCGATCGCAGCGGCGCCGTGAGGAGCGCGACGAGGGCAAGGATGCCGCCCTCACCATCGTTGTCGGCTCGCATGACGATCATGATGTATTTGACGGAGATCACGAGGATCAGCGACCAGAACATCACCGAAAGCACCCCGAGGACATTGGCTTCGGAGACGGCGAGGTTGTGTTCGCCTGCCAGTGACTCTCGAAGGGCATACAGCGGGCTGGTGCCGATATCTCCGAAGACGACGCCCAGTGCGCCAGCCGAGAGGACAGCGATTGCCTTTGCCGATTTCCGTGCGGCCATTCGATCAACGATACTGCGGTTGGGAACCCATCCGAATCCCGGATCCCGCCCGTCGTTCAGAAGGTTGATGGGCCGGATCGCAGCCGAGACCGCTAGCGTGCGCATCGTGACCGTCGACATCACGGGACTCCTCGCAACCCACGAATTCGGCCCCGGCATCGGGGAGGAGCGGCCTCTCTTCATCGCCATCGCCGGTGGCTCCGGTTCCGGCAAGACGACGATCGCCAAGTCTGTTGTCGATCTCGTCGGCAAGGACAAGGTGATCTACATCCAGCAGGATGCGTATTACCGCGACAACGCACTTCTGCCAATGCGCGATCGCGAGAGGATCAACTACGACCATCCCGACTCGCTCGAACTCGAGCTGTTGATCGCTCACCTCGACACCCTGCGATCGGGCCAAGCCATCGAGCGCCCCGTCTACGACTTCTCGACGCATACGAGAACGCCGGCAACCATCACGCTCGTGCCCCAGCCTGCCGTGATCGTCGAGGGCATCCTTGTGCTCTCCGATCCCGGGCTCCGTAGCCGATTCGATCTACGCGTCTACATCGACACCGATGCCGACCTGCGCCTGATCCGGCGACTGAACCGTGACATCATCGAACGCGGCCGGACGATGGATTCCGTCCTGCTGCAATACGAGACGACCGTGCGGCCGATGCACGACCGGTTCGTCGAACCGTCGAAGCGGTACGCCGACATCATCATCCCCGAAGGTATCAACAGTGGGGCGATCGGCACGGTGTCGCTGATGATCCGCCATTTCCTTGAGCGGCCGAGCGTTCAGTGATTGCCGGCGCGGACTGTGATTGCCACAGGTCCACCAGATGGTCCGCAACCGGCCGGGCGACGGACGCGAACAGCATGTGGCCCGACGCCGATGCGTGGAACAGGTCGCCCGCAAACATGCTTGGATGCTCCTCGAACCACGGATGCATGACATCCCACGCGTTCGACTTGACGGCGTGCGGGTATCGGGCCGCTACCCGTGCGATTGCGCGATCCATGGCTCGGGCTCTGATTCGGGCGACGCCGCGGACAACCTCGGGGAATCGTGGGATCGTGCCGAGATCGCCGACACCGGAAAGACCAACGGCGGGAACCGCAGCATGGAGGCGAGCGACGATGCGATCGTACTCCGACTCGAAACGGGGCACCGGTGTGCCGCGTAGAGCGTCGTTGGAACCGACTGAGAGGTACGCGATGTCTGGGGAAAGCGAGATCGCCTGTTCGAGCTGGTTGGCAAGCACATCGCGAGCCTTCGACCCGCCAACGGCGAGACTCGTTGTCCGGACATGGAACCGTTCGCCGAGGTGAATGCCGATCTGCCGTGGCCACGATGCGTCGAGAGGCTCGACTCCTGGTGAGGTGATGGAGCTGTCGCCGAGGAACACGAGCCCGAGCGGGGGAGCGTCGGGTTCTCCAAAGGTGCCGGAGGGATCCTGGTTTGCGAGGCTCGGTAGGTCGTCCCTCCGTATGGCGTGGGCCATCTGGCCAGCAAGGTAGGCGCTGGCGGCGAGGGACGGCCGAACGAACTTCCACGCGTTCATGGCCCCAATGATCGCGGCATTTTCCGGGTCCGGAAACGGTTTCTCGTCAGCGAGGTGTGAGGCGCTTGCCGATCTTGCGAATCGCGATCGCTCCGAGGATGAACCCGGTTCCCAAGATGAGGTATCCGACCGTGGAGACCCACAGGAGTTCGATGTCGCTTGTCGCGAGCGTGTCTCCGATCTGGGAGACGACGATGCCGACGATCCAAAACACCCACCACACATCGGAGACCGCCGTTCGCCGCTGTGAACGCCACGAATCACCGATGGGTTCCTCGAGGTGTGGTTGGGCCATCCGATCGATCTCGTTGATGACGAGCTTGGGAATGACGAAGTTGGCGAGCGGGATGAACCATCCCCCCACGGCCCACCCCGAAGACCATGATGTTCGCGAAGGGCCTCTCGACAGCGCAGCCTTGTAGGCGTGGTTGCACCAGATGACGAGCAGGATGAACACGACGAGGGCGCAGATGGCCCATACTCCCGCGACGGCGTCGCTCGCATCGGCAACATCGAGGACCTCGCTGAACGAGGTCGGACCGCCGTTGCGGTAGTCCTGCCACAAGGCGTAGGTGCCGAGGTACATGACACCGGCGAGCATGGCCAGAGCCGCTGCGGCGATCTGGAACGCGAACAGCGTGCCGTTGAGCCCGGCGGAGACATACCGGCGGCTCGACTGGACCCCCGGCTGTGGCGCTGTCGGTGTCGGGGCACCGTACGAGGCCGCGGGAACGGGTTGGCTTGGGATTGCCGCAGTGCTCGGAGGAGGTGGTTGGGTTCTGCTCTGGGGTGGATACCACTTGCCGTCCGAGGCAAGCCACCAGTCGTCACCTTGGGGTCGATCGCTCATGCGATGACTCTACTGGAAGCTTCCGGTAGGCCCAAAGTCCTGTCCTCTCGGGAAGCGGCGATCGTGTCGGAGCGACCAGCTGGGCCGGTCCCTCATCGTGGGGAAAACCGGAAGTGCATGACATCGCCCTCACGCGTGATGTAGTCCTTGCCCTCGAGGCGCCATCGGCCGTTGTTCTTGGCGCCCGTCTCACCGCCGCATTCGATGAAGTCGTCGTAGGACACGACCTCAGCGCGGATGAAACCCCGTTCGAAGTCGGTGTGGATCACCCCGGCAGACTGTCGAGCGGTCGAGCCTTTTCGGACGGTCCAGGCTCGTACCTCCTTGTCTCCTGCCGTGAAGAAGGTGAGAAGGCCGAGGAGATCGTACGCGGCCCGGATCACCTTGTGAAGACCGGGTTCGCTGAGGCCGTACTCGTCGAGCAGTGCGGTGCGATCCTCGGGATCGAGGGCGGCGATGTCAGCCTCGAGTTCACCACAAATGGTCACAACGGCGGCTCCCTCCGATTCGGCGTGTTGAGCGACGGCACTGCTCATTGCGTTGCCCGCAAGTCCATCCTCGTCGACATTGGCGATGTACATCGTCGGTTTTGCCGTCAGCAGGAACAGGTCACGCACGATGAGGCGGTCTGCTCCGGTGAGGGACATCGTGCGTACCGGCTTGCCTTCGGCGAGGTGTTCGTTGACCCGCTCGAGGGTCGCAACGGCGGCCCTTGCGTCGCCGTCGCCTGAGCGTGCCTTCCGTCGCTGGCGGTCGAGTGAACGCTCGACCGTTTCGAGATCGGCGATGGCGAGTTCGGTGTTGATCGTTGCGATGTCGGAGAGCGGATCGACCCGTCCACCGACATGGACGATGTTGTCGTCGGTAAAGCATCGCACGACATGGGCGACGGCATCGGTCTCGCGGATGTGGCTGAGAAACCGGTTCCCGAGCCCCTCGCCACCGGATGCCCCTGCAACGAGGCCGGCGATGTCGACGAACTCGACCATGGTCGGGATGACTTCCTTCGGGTTGACGATGGCGGCCAACGCGTCAAGCCGCGGGTCGGGGACCAATGCAATCCCAGCGTTCGGATCAATGGTGGTGAACGGATAGTTTTCTGCCGGAATCGTCCCTCCGGTGAGCGCGTTGAACAGCGTCGACTTCCCGACATTCGGCAACCCGACAATGCCGCACGCGATGCCCATGAGATCTCCAAGGATCGGCCGAACCCGTGAGGATACGACAACCCCGGGTTGAACCCTGGGCTGCCACTCGGGTATGGCCGAGTACCAGCCCGGAGTTCGTCGGACCGCGGAAACCGGGCTCAAGTCGCGAAGACAACCGGTAGCTCGCGAAGTCGTTCGGTATGTCGCGAAGTCGTGCCGTATGTCGCGAAAGAACTCGCAACGCACCCCTTGCATGTACCGCCCACGATCGGTTTCCTGAACATGGGAATAGACGCTGGGCGTGAGCAGTGGAGCATCCATGGATCCGTTCAGCCACCCCGACCTGGCTCGGCTCGGCAGGACACTTCGCTCGCGGCTCGACGACACCCTCGATGCCGAGCAGGAAGCCGCGCGATCTGCGGCAATGCGCCGCATGACCCTCCGTGACCGGCTCATCGAGAGCGAGGACCGTACCGAACGCATCCAGGTCGCCGCGTCGGACGGGCATCTGTATCGCGGCGTGGTTCGGTCCGTCGGCATCGACCATGTCGTTCTCGAGGACCTCAAGACCCGACGGTGGCTCGCCATTGCCCACATCATTGCGCTGGAGACGATCTGATGGCGATCAGCATCCGCGCTCGGGGGTGGTCGCTCCCGACCCTCGATCGGAGACGACTCATCGGCATCGCGCTCGCGGCGTTCGCCGGGATCCTCGTCTTGTTCCTGACGCAGCCAGCCCCGAGAATCGGTGTGTTGGTCGCCGCCGAGGACCTCAGGCCGGGTGTCCCCCTCACCTCCGATTCGGTCACCGTACGGTGGGTGTCGTCAGCGGAAGGTTTCGTTGATCTCGACTCGTTCGACGCCATCGAGAACTGGACACTGCGAGCACCGCTGGTCGCAGGAGAGCCGCTCATTCCGTCCCTGCTCCAGTCGCCCGAGGTTTCTGCGATGCCGAATGTCATCGCGTTGTCGCTCGACGAGTCCCACGCCGTCCTTGGACGCATCGCACCCGGCGACCGCGTGGACCTCTACCGCACCTCGACAAGCGGCGGGTTTGATACCGCTCCCGTCACCGAGCTCCTCGCGTCACGCATCTATGTCGTCGAGGCGAGAACCGGGGAGACCGGCCTCGATGCCGACCGCGTCGATCTCCTCCTCGCCGTTGATGAAGACCTCGCAGCCGTGATCGCAGGCGCGGCGCGCCACGGTGAGATCGACCTTGTGCGAGTTGCACCGTGACCGTTCGAGTGGCGACCGTGCTCTCGGCGCGGGACTGGGAATCCGGTCTCGTTGCGTACGCCCGCGACACCGCAGCCATCCGTGTCGTGCTTCGTGCCTTCCAACCTCGCGACATCGAGTCCCACCGCGGCGAGATCGATGTCGTGGTGGCCGGTGGTGAGGTTGCGTGGGTCACCCCGCATCAGATCACGACATGGACTCGACTGGGGATCGTGGTTGTCGGCATTCACCCACCCGGGGACCGTCCAGCGGCTGCCCTCCTCGAACTCGGTGGCGCAGCGGAGGTGCTGCCAGATGACATCGATATTGCTGCTTTGGTCCAGGCGATTCGCTTCGTCGCTCCCGCAGGCGATGTTCGGGTGTCCGATGCGCGAGGCGTCGTGACGGCGGTGGTTGGGACGCGGGGTGCTCCCGGCTGCACCGAGGTGGCGTGCGCGATGGCCGTGACATCGGCGCGCCAGTCCAAAACGGTTCTGATCGACCTCGACACCATCGCGCCAGCGCTTGCAATCCGCCTCGGCGTCGCCCCAAGACCCGACCTCGCGGACGCTGCCGACATGGTCCGAAGCGAGGGAACCTTCGACCGATCATGCGTTCGGCGGGTAGGAGAGGTCGATGTGGTCGTGGGCTCGCACCGTGACAACGAGCCCGTGATGCGGGATCCCATGGTGACTGGCCTCGTTGAGGTCGCGGCCGGGCTGTACGACTCGGTGATTCTCGATGTGGGGTCATCGCCGGTGGGCGATGCGCTGATCGAAACGGTCAACGAGGTCGTCCTCGTCGTGGATGGATCACCGGTCGGCATCGTCAGGGCCGCGCGAGCCACCAGCAACTGGTTCGGACCGACCCCCCGGTTGGTGGTCAACAAGGTTCCGCGAACTCGCCACGATGAAACCGTTGTGGCGGTTCGTCGATGGACGGGACTTGATCCGGTTGCGGTCATTCCCGAACACCCGAGAGTCAGGCGTAACACCGTCCGCGCCCGGCTTCCGGATCGCTCCTTCACGAGGGCACTTGCGGGAGCGTCGCGATGACAACCACGACGCCGAGCCGGTACGGATTCCTCGACGACCTTCTCGATGACCCGCAAGTCGAGGAGATCATTGTCATCGGCGGCATGCGGACCTTCGTGGTCAGGAATGGCATCAAGGAACTCGCGAACATCGTTGTCGATACCGCCACGGTGCGGCGAGTCGCCGACCAGCTTCTCGTGGGGACGGGCCGCCGAGTCGACCAGGCGAGCCCGATCGTGTCCGCCCAGCTCGCGAACGGCAGTCGTGTCCACATCACCGGGCCCCCGGTGACGCACAAGGACCGCATGAACATCCAGATCCGCAAGTTCGTCGTTGCGGCCGACAGCCTCCAGGATCTCGCTGATCGCGGCGCGATGCCCGACCACCTTGTCCGTCTCTTGCGCGATGCGGTCCGGTCGGACCAGACAATTCTCGTTGCGGGGGCTCCGGGAGCTGGCAAGACGACGCTGGTCAACTGCCTGCTGCGGGAGGTTCCACCCGACCGACGGGTGGTCACATGCGAAGAGGTCTTCGAGATCGATGTGCCGCTCCCGGACATGACCCAGATGCAGACCCGCGATGCGGGACTCGACGGTGGCGCCACGATTTCGCTTCGTGACCTCGTCAGGGAGGCGCTTCGGCAGCGACCCGACCGGATCGTCGTCGGCGAGGTGCGAGGCCCCGAGGCACTCGACATGCTCATGGCGCTCAACGCCGGGTGTTCCGGGATGGCCACGATCCACGCGAATTCGGGCCGGGACGCTCTCGAGAAGCTCGTGTCCTACGGGGTGCTCGCGGGCGAGAACATCTCGGTGCCGTTCCTGCGCCGGACCGTTGCGTCGGTTGTCGACCTTGTCGTGTTCCTCAGGCGCGATGTTGGGGGGCGTCATGTCGACGAGATTCTTGCCGTGCCTGCCCAGCTCGACGGTGATGTGTTCACCGTTGACTCGCTGTACACGCGATCCGACACCGGTCGGGGTCGACGATGAGGGGAATCGCGGTGCTGGCCGCGATGGGAGCGGCATGGTTGCTTGCGGGCGGTGCCTTGAAGGTCCGTGTGGCCATGCCTCATGTCCGGCTTCGTACCGTCGTCGCTGGCGCGTGCTGCGGTCTGGTCGCCTTTCTCCTCGCGTTGGGTCTGCTCGGTTCGGCGGTCCCCGCCGCGGCGTTCGGATTGCTTGCCGTTGGTCTGCCGGCGCATGTCGCTGCTGGCCGTGAGCGTTCCCGAAAGGCCGCCGAGGCAGCTGCGTGGCCGGACCTCCTTGCCCATATCAGGTCCTCCATCGCTGCGGGGAAGACCCTCCCCGACGCGTGGGTCGATGCAGCGACCCGCGTCGGGGATCCGTTCACCGCGACGATCGAGGAGGTTCGCCGTGAGTTGGTCTACGGAGCGGGGTTTCCGGCCGCAATGGCTGTCGTGCGCGCCGATGCCGACAACGCGACGGCCGATCGTGTGACGACGACACTCGTCGTCGCGAACGAGACCGGCGGACACCGCGTCGGTGAGGTCCTCGCGGCCCTCAGCGCGTCGGTGGCGGCCGAATCGAGACTCCGAGCGGCACACGACGCAGCGTTGACCGAGCAGCGCTGGACTGCAGGAGTGGCGCTGGTTGCACCGTGGGTGATTCTCGGTCTTTCCATGGCGACCAACCCTCAGGCCGCAGCTGCCTTCTCGACCTCCGAGGGGGCCTTCGTTGTCGGTATCGGGCTCGTGCTGACCGTGGCGGGGTATTTCCTTGCACGGCGCCTTGCCGCGCTGAGCGAGAACCCGAGGATGTTCCGATGACGGTACTGGTTGCGGTGCTTCTCGCTGGCGGCGTCTACCTCGTGGTGACGGGTGGCAGCCACCCGTCACTTGCCGATGACCTCGGCCAATACCTGATGCCGTCGACTGACGCAGATGCACAACCACTCGAGCTGGTTCGTGCCGGCGCCAAGCCGTGGCTGCCGTGGGTGCTCACTGGGGGCCTTGTCGGAATCCTGCTCGCACAGGGCGACCTGTTTCTTGCCGGGCCAGGACGGTCCGTTCCGGCATTGGCACTGCTCGGCGGGGCTTCCGGCTATTTCCTGTGGTCCGTCCGGCGGACCAACGCCGAGGAGCGAAGAGCCCGTCGGCTTCGTTTCGAGCTTCCGATCGTCGCAGACGCGATCGCTCTGCATGTTGTTGCCGGCAGTTCCGTCGCGGCGGCGATTCGGACCATCACCGTCCAAATGGATGGTGTCGCGATCGAAGAACTCGAAGCGGTGATCGAAGAACACGATACGGGAAGTGGATTTGAGTCATGTCTCGTATCGGTGGGCCTCGCCACGGCCCACAAGGACGCCCGTCGCCTCTACGACCTGCTGGCACACGCGCACGAATCAGGGGGAAGGCTCGCTGTCATGCTCGGGGAGCTCGCGACGGACCTGCGTGCCGGTATCGAACGGGATCTCTCAGCCGAAGGTGGGAAGCGTGCGATCACGACCTACGGACCCGTCTTGGCGCTGATGGTCCCCACCGCGCTGCTGTTCCTCCTGTATCCGACACTCCTGGGCCTTCGCGCGCTGTCGGGAACGCAATGAAGGTACGACCACAGAAAGGAAGCGAACATGCTACGAACGCAACGGGGAGCCACGACGGTCGAATGGCTCGGTCTGGCAACGATTGCAATCCTCGTCATCGCCCTCCTCCTCCCCCAGGTGCGAGCCACGGCGGGGGACATCTGGAGCAGTGTCGCCGATCAGTTCGGGGGATTCCTCGGTTAGAAGCCGGGTCGACCACGATCGAGGGCCTTGCCGCCATGGTCGTGTTCTTCATGCTGTTGCTCTTGATCGTCCAGATCGGCTTTCTCGTCGTCGCGCGGAACGCCACGGCGGTCGCGGTCGACGCTGCCGTTCGCGCTGCGTCGGTGGACGGCGAGGTCGCTCTTGCGGCTGATCGACTCGGTCGCGACATCGGGGCAACCGTTCCCGGATCGAGCGATGCCAGGATCTCCGTGGTGTCGGACGGGAGGTCCGTGACGGGATCCGTGTCGTTCTCGTGGACACCACCGGGCCCCGACCTCATTCCGATCCGCATCGAGGTGACTCGTTCCGCTCCGGTCGTCATTCCACCATGATTGGACGACCCGCAGCCGACCGCGGCATCGTGATGATCGAAATGGTCGTCGTGGGGTTCGCCGTCCTCGCTTTGGTGCTGCCGACGATCGTGCTGACCGCCAGAATGGTCGAGGCTTCCGACATCGCAACAGGCGAGGCCCGTTCGGCAGCACTGTGGTATGCGCGACACGGTGCCCTTCCAGGATCCGATCACGATTCGGAACTCACCGTTCAACGCAACGGTGACGAGGTCCGAGTGGTCGCAACCGTCCGCGTCGAGTTGCTGTCGGTTGGAGGAACAGGAGTCAGCACGACCGTATCCGGTTCGTTCGCAATGCCGATCAGCCCCTACCGCAGCGGCCGATGATCGCCTTGCGCGCCGAGCGCGGATCGACGGTCCCCCTGTTCGGCGGTCTGGCATTCGTTGCGCTGTTGATGATCGCCCTCACGGTGGAACTCGCGCTCGTCGGTACCGAGTATCGACAGGTCGCGGCCATCGCCGACGCATCGGCAGAGGCCGGCGCTGCGATGGTGACCGAATCGTCGGCATATGGCGGATCGATCGTTGTTGACACCGAACGCGCCGTCGCCGAAGCGGAACGGCTCGCAACATCTCTTCCCGACACGCGCGCGACCGTCCGCGTGGCCGCCGAGCAGGTCTGTGTCACGATCGTGGGACGGCATCAGCCAGCCACCCTCGCGTTTGTCGGGGTCTCGGGTGTCGACATCACCGTCACGAGCTGTGCGCAACCACGAGTCGGGTGAGGACCGATCCGCTCGCGGGATCTAGTGTTGCGTCATGGACGACAAGCTCACACCGCTCATCGAGGCATCGGATCTCGCCAGCTTGTCGCGTCATGTCGATGCGGTATGTGCCAGGCGGGCGTGGAACGAACTTGTCGAATTGCGTGATCGGTGCGACGAAGCCGTCGAACGCGGCAAGCAGGTGTGGGGGATCTCCCAGTTCGCCGAGTACCGGCTCGCCCTCGAGGCACCCGTCGCCGTCTCGGTTCGGGCGGGCATCTTCACCGACGGCCGGGGCCGTTTCTCCCTCGGACCACTGTGGGAGGTTGCTGCATCGACGCATCCTTGGGAGGACTTCGCGTCCCACGCCTTGACGCCCACGATCCGGGCCCTGATCGCCCACGAGCGCGCCATCCGAGGTGAGACGATTCCGAGCGACGCCATCGATCATCATGTGATAGCGGCCCCGGTCGAGATCCAGCTATGGGAGCCCGCGTATCCCGTCGCCGAATACAAGTCCGACCGGGCCGTGTTCCCTGACGATCTGTTCGACATCGACATGGGATGGGAGGACCTCCCCGATGCGGCAGAGGTCCAGGTCGAGGATGGGTTGTGTCACGCACTGATGGAGCTGGTGAAGCCATGGTGGGAGGATTCACTCGGCAAGTCTGAGGCCATCACCGTTGACGCCTCGATCGAGGCCGGAATCCGATCACTTGGGCCACGACGGGCCAGACTCGCCGATGTGCCGTACACGACCGCAATGGAAGCGATGGTGTGGGCGGGTGCCAGCGGGGGAGGACATGGCCGCAGGCGTGGGTCCCCGACCGGTCGTGCCGGAGCATGGTGGGTGCTTCTCGAAGCCCTTGGCTACGAGGAGATGCCAGAGGACCGGTCAGGTCTCGGCGATGAAGCGCAAGAGCTTCGTTGGGTGCTGTGGGATCCTGGTGATCGGGTGGGTGGCTGGAACCTTCACCTCGGCATCGAGGATCCCGACGACGGAATCGCATGGGTGCTATCCGCGGTCGACGCTGTGTGAGTCAATCCACCGGTAGGTAGGGCATGACCTGCTCGGCGAGTTGATCGACCAGTTCGACCTGCTGCCCGTAATGCAGGTCGCAGAAGTGGCTCCGCGCCACCCATTCGACCGGAACGCCCACCGCGTCGCGAAGCGTGCCGATGGTGTGGACGATTTCGTCCGGAGAGCCACCGACGATGCGGCTGCGGACGCGTTCTGCCGTCTCGGCCGTGAGTGGTGGGGTTCGCGCGATCGGCCCGACACGGGTTGTGGAGTCCTCCATGTCGGTGTACTTCCAGATCTGATGCCACACATGATCGATGATCGCGTCCCTCGGACCGGGAAACATGACGCTGTAGTGAATCCATCGGAACCCGGCCGGATCGCGTCCGATCCGTTCCATCTCCTCCGTCGCAGCAGCGACCTGCGAGACAAACCGTTCCGGGGGTGCGTTCGAGAAAAATCCGTCGGCGTGTCGCGCTGCTCGCCTCGCCGCCGCGTCGACGGAACCTCCCACGATGATGGGGATCGGCCGTTTCGGTGTCGGGCGAATGGCGAATTCGGGATACGAGTAGAGGTCGCCTTCCCAGGCAAACGGTTCGCCTGACCATGCCTGTGGAAGGAACTGGAGGATCTCCGACATCGCCTGACCCCGGGTGGTGATGTCAACACCGAACGCTTCGAACTCGGTCGCCGACCAACCGAGTCCGAGTCCGAGGATCAGCCTTCCATTGGCAATCAGCTGTACGGTCGCTGCGTCTTCGGCGAGACGAATCGGGTGATGCAGTGGAGCGAGCACGACACCCGTACCGATTGCGATCGTGGAGGTGGCGGTCGCGAGCGCGGCTGAGGTGACGAGGAGGGAAGGCATGTAGCCGTCATCGACAAAGTGGTGTTCGGTGGTCCACACCGACGAGTAGCCACGCCGTTCGAGGTGTACGGTGAGCTCGACCAACTCCCGATACACATCCTCCCACGAGCGTGGATCGTCCGGCGCCCGCTGGCCGGAAAGCAAACCGAATCCGAGATTCATGTCTTCAATGTACCGGCGATCGGCCCGGGTGATCGTTGGTTCCCGATCTCGACCTCAGCCGGCAAGGGCGGTTCTGGCACGATCCGAATCGCTCACCGTGACGGCGATGTGGTAGCCCTGGGCGTTGGTGTGCAGCAGGTACATCGAGTCGATGTTGACGCCTGCACCGGCGAGCCCTTCCGCCATCGCAGCAAGCCCCGATGTTCCGCGGGGTATGAAGGTATCGAGCACCTCGGTCTCGTCGTAGTCGACGCCTGCGACCTGGAGGACACGACGAGCCCGTGCATCGTTGTCAGGGATGAATCGTACATAGGACTGTCCCATGTCGGCGATGGTCGCGAACGCCTCGATGCCGACTCCTGCATCCGCGAGGGTGCGGGCGAGGATTGCCAACTGGCCGGGCTTGTTGGTGAGGCGAACTGAGAACTCGGTCATGGGTCAACCATACGCTCGAAAGCCGTTGCGGCAAACCGAAACCACGAGAACGCGATAACCGACCTTGTTTCCGTCTTTGTTGACGGACCGAACACATGTTCGATAGTCTGGAGGAATGGCACGATACGCGGAGTTGCACTGTCACACGAACTACTCGTTTCTCGACGGTGCGTCGTGGCCGGACGAGATCGTTCAACGAGCTGGGGATCTTGACTATGTAGCGCTCGGGATCACCGACCATGACGGTTTTCGTGGCGCCGTTCAGGTCCATGCTGCCGCCACCCATGCCGGAGTGCCCATCGTGTACGGGACCGAAATCGGCCTTCCGGCAACACCCTCATCGGAGGAGAGCGTTGAACGCATCGTTGCCCCAAGCGACGAACCGGTTCCGGTGACCGGAACCGGTGATGTGTCGAGGCGTGGCAGGGTTCGACGCATGTACGGGACCAAGCCGGACAAGCGCCACGACACCGACCATCTCGTCCTGCTTGCACCCGGCCCGGCAGGCTATGGAGCGATCAGCAGGCTGGTGACCCGTGCACAGTTCCGGGGGAGGAAGGATGCTCCACGGTACGCCTTCGGAGACCTCGAGGAAGCGGCTCGGGATGGTTCCCTCGTGGCGCTGTCGGGCTGTTGGCAGGGTGCGGTGCCCCGCGCAGCCACACGAGGCGACCTTGCCGGTGGCATCGCCAGCGCAGCAAGACTCAGGGACATCTTCGGGGACCGGTTCCACATCGAGCTGACACACCACGGGCTCCCCGGAGACGATGACCGCAACGACCTGTTGCATGAGATCGCTACACGGCTCTCCATTCCGACGGTCGCGACGAACAATGTCCACTACGCGCAGCCCACAGACGCCGATCTTGCCGAGGTGCTCGCCGCGATCGCCACACGACGCACACTGGACGCGTCCGATGGGTTCAGGCCGGCGACCGACCTTCGTCACCTCAGGACACCCGACGAGATGCAGCGACGCTTCAGCAGGTATCCCGGTGCGGTTGAACGAGCTGCCGAATTGGGCACTGCCCTCGCATTCGATCTGGATCTCCTGACACCCGAGCTTCCCGATTTCGCCATGCCGGGAGCCTTCACCACCGAGGATGAGTATCTCGCATGGCTCACCCTCGAAGGGGCACGGGAGGTCTATCCGGGGTCTGACGATGGCATTGATCCGGCAGCGCGACGGCGACTCATGCATGAGCTCGGGGTGATCTCCTCACTCGGTTTCGCCGGGTACTTCCTCGTTGCGTGGGACATTGTGCGGTTCGCCAGACAGCGGGGCATCTACTGCCAGATCAGGGGGTCGGGGGCGGACTCTGCGGTGTGCCGATGCCTTGGGGTCACCAGGGTCGATCCGATCAGGCTCGGCCTGCCCTTCGAACGGTTCCTCTCCCATGAACGAGGGAGACCGCCCGACATCGACATCGACTTCGAGGCAGAGAGAAGGGAGGAGGTGATCCAGTACTGCTATCGGCGGTACGGACGCGAGCGTGCCGCCATGGTCGCCAATGTCATCACCTATCGAGCACGCTCGGTCCTCCAGGATGTCGGAAAGGTGTTCGGACTGACCCAGGCGCAGGTCAACGGCCTGACGAAGTACATCGATACGCGAAGCCCGACAGCACTCAGCGAGGTCGTCGATCTTCCCTGTGGGATGACAACCGACCACATCTACGAGATGTGCCGAAGGCTTGACGGTTTCCCCCGTCATCTCGGCATCCATTCCGGGGGGATGGTCATCACGAAGCGTCCGCTGTGGGAAACGACACCACTGGAGTGGGGGAGGATGGCTGACCGCTCGGTCCTCCAGTGGGACAAGAACGACACTGCCGCCATGGGCCTCGTCAAGTTCGACTTGCTTGCCCTCGGAGCCCTCAACGCCCTGCATCTCAGCGTGGATCTCATTGCGCAGGTCCACGGGATCGATGTGGACCTTGCGACGATTCCGCAAGAGCCCGTGGTGTACGACATGCTCACCCGCGCCGACACGGTTGGCGTCTTCCAAGTCGAGTCCCGTGCTCAGATGGCGACGCTGCCGAAGATGAAGCCGAGAACCTTCTATGACCTCGCCATTGAGGTTGCCTTGATCAGGCCGGGGCCGATCCAGGGTCAGTCGGTCCATCCCTATCTGAGAAGGCGCAGCGGCGAAGAACCAGTCACCTATCTGCACCCGGCAGCGGAACCGATTCTCGCGAAGACCCTTGGTGTGCCGATCTTCCAAGAGCAGCTGATGGAACTCGCTCGCGTCTGCGCGGGCTTCACCCCCGGACAGTCTGACCGGCTTCGGCAGGCGATGACCCACAAGCGCTCAGCAGACGAGATGAAGAAACTTCGAGACGAGGTGTACCTGGGTATGGCTGCCAACGGGCTCACCGGGAGACCAGCGGACGAGCTGTGGGAGAAGCTCAAGGGTTTCGCCTCATTCGGATTCCCCGAGTCCCACTCGGTTTCGTTCGCGTACATCGTGTACGCGGCCTCATGGCTGAAGTACCACTGGCCGGCGGAGTTCTTCGCAGGACTCCTGAATGCCCAACCGATGGGGTTCTACTCCCCGAACTCTCTCGTTGCCGATGCCAGCCATCACGGTGTCGAGGTGTTGCCACCAGACATCAATCATTCGATCCACGATTGCACCATCGAGCCGTCCGATGCCGACCGGGGAACGATCTCGTATCTCGGCGGTGTTTGGCGCAAAGGCATGGGCGCCATCGACGATGATGTCCGGATGCCTGTCGCGCTGAGGCTCGGATTGCGGTATGTGCGCAACCTCGGGGAGAGCGACATCACTCGCATCGAAGCTGCTCGTCTCACTGGCGGTGTGTTCGTTTCGACGGACGATTTTGCCAAGCGAACCGGCCTCACCGTGACCGCCCATGAGGCGCTCAGCGCCGCTGGTGCCTTTGCGTCTGTTGGGGTTGGCAGACGGGAGGGAATGTGGGAAGCAGGCGCGCTCTCACAACTCGCCCCCGACCGTTTGGCGCTCGGATCGGGGGCCGCTCGTCCGGATCTTCCTCCGATGGGGCCCACCGAGCGCGTCGAGGCCGACCTGTGGTCAACGGGGATCTCGATGACACATCCTGTCAGTCTGATCCGGACCAAGTTGGACGAACGGGGGGTCACTCCCATCGCCATCGCTCTTGGGTATCGTCAGAATCGTCCCACCGTCACGGTCGCCGGCATCGTGACCCACCGTCAACGGCCCGAAACAGCCAACGGTGTGCGCTTCTTCAATCTCGAGGACGAGACAGGGATCATGAACATCATCATGATGCCGGCGGTGTGGGACGCCAACTACGAGATCGCCCGGAAGGCAATCGGTGCGGTGATCACGGGAACGCTCAGGTACCGGGACGGGGTCACCAACCTGGTCGCGCAACGACTGGACACCTGGCCGGCTCCCGATCTGCCGTCGCGGGACTTCCGGTAGTTCCAAGAATCGCCAAAGAAAGGCTTCATTCGCGGGGACTTGCATCCGAAAATACTCTGGTGACCGAGAGGAGTCTTGGCGTGAGCCACGCATTCGCAGGCACCCTGCTGCTACCGGGAGAGGAAGGCCCCGGGCTCAGCGCCGTGCTCGAAACCGTCGACGCCGATGTCAAACTCGTTGCCGGCGAGGATGAGCTCGGTTCATGGAGCCACGATGAGTGCTCCGTCACCGCGATCGGTGAAGGGTCGTTCAAGGTCGTCCTTGGAGGGGAGATGGTCCTCTTCACACCCGACACACCGATCCAATTCGCGAATGTGATGGTGGAACCCGAACCCGAACCGGCTCGTTCCGTTCCCCTCGCCGACCGCATCGGTGCCGAGACGAAGGGGCGCAAGAATCGGGTTACGACGCCGACGAAGGTTCAGCCGCTGAAATCGGTCGCAAAGCAGGAAGTCCTCGGGAGAGCCGTCACCTACATGGTGGTAGCGGTGTCGTGTGCCCTCATGATCGCCCTGCTGCTATTGAGCACGACGCTCTAGACCGCTCTAGGAGTCGTCTGCGGCGTCGAAGGCCAGTGCCGCCGAGTTGATGCAGTAGCGAAGCCCGCCGGGACCTGGGCCGTCGGGGAACACATGGCCGAGGTGTGCCCCGCAATTGGCGCAGGTGGACTCGGTGCGAACCATGCCGTGGGACCGATCCTCGGTCTCGCCAACGGCGTCATCATGCATTGGTGTCGTGAAGCTCGGCCAACCCGAGCCCGAGTCGAACTTCGTATCGGATGCAAACAGCGCTTCTCCACACACGACACATCGGTAGGTGCCTTCTGCCTTGTTGCCGAGGAGCTCTCCCGTGAACGGACGCTCGGTCGCGGCCTCCTGGGTCACGGCGAACTGCTGGGGTGTCAGCCGATTCCGCAGATCGGCCTCTGAGTACTGTGCTGCCATACCCGCAGCGTACCGCGCAAACCATGCCCGGATGTCGGATCACGGCCCTCCACCGCGTTGCGCAACGGCATCGGCCACGATCCCGATCGCTTCCGTGGCGCCGGACGCATCCACCTCCATCGAAAAGACGGCGCGAATCTCGGACGGACCGTTGACGAGCACAGCAAGACCATCGGTGAGGCACGCATCCACGACGGCTCCCGGATGGGCCACCGTGAAGTTCACGATGTTGGTCTGGACGGATGTGAGATCCACGGTGACGCCGTCGATCCCTGCGATCCCTTCGGCGAAGGTCCGTGCGTTGTCGTGATCCTCGATGAGGCGGTCCCGGTGGTTGGCGAGGGCATAGAGGGCTCCGGCGGCGATCACACCGGCCTGCCGGAAGCCGCCACCGAACATGTGCTTGAAACGGCGCGCCTGCGCAATGGCTTCCGCGGATCCGCACAGGGCGGATCCGACCGGGGCACCGAGGCCCTTGGAGAAGCACACGCTCACGGTGTCGAAGAGCGAGGCGTATTCGGCAATGTCGACCCCCGAGGCGATCGATGCGTTCCAGATACGGGCGCCGTCGAGATGGCAGACGAGGCCGAGATCGCGCGCAGCGGCGGTGACCGAGCGCAGCTGTTCGATGGGCCACACGGTGCCACCGGCGAGGTTGTGCGTGTTCTCGAGACACATCAAGGTGTGGGGGTCATACAGGTGGAAGGGCATCGACGGGTGAGGCACCGGTACGGCTTCCATCAGCTGCATGGCCGTGAACACGCCGAGCGACCCTTTGATCCGATTCAGCGTCACGCCCGAATGATGGGCCGCACCACCGAGCTCGTGGGTTCCGATGTGAGCGGAATGCTCGATGACCACCGAGTCTCCGGGTTCGGTGTGCAGCCGAACTGCGATCTGGTTGCTCATCGTCCCGGACGGGACATACATGGCGGCGTCCACCCCGAGGATCGTTGCCACATGCTCCTCGAGGGCATTGACAGTTGGGTCGTCGTGGTACACATCGTCGCCGACCGGGGCGTTTGCCATGACACTGCGCATCTGTGGAGTCGGCCTCGTGATGGTGTCGCTGCGGAGATCGATCATGGTGCCTCCCATGCCTTCGGAGCGGAATCCCGAAGGATACGCCTGCGAGACCCCACACAGGATGACGATCAGTCCGGTGTCAGGAACGCCTGCGCTTGGAGGAGCTGTGTCATGATCCCGTGCGATGCGGGAAGCTCGTCCCACGCCGAAGCCTGGATTTCGATGTCGGCAACCGATGCGGTCTTCATCTCCGTCGACGCGCCCGTGAGTCGCCGTACGAGCATCCCCCACACGGGCTGGTGTCCGACGAGCATCACACGCTCGGTTGTTGCGCCGTGACCCGCTGCGATCGTCAGGGCATCTTCAACCGAGCAACCGTAGAGCCCTCCGTCGAGAACAAGCCTGCTACTCCAGCCACCGGCGAGCCTCGCGATCTCCGCGGTCGAACGAGCTCGCGTTGCCGTTGACGACACGACGATATCCGGAACGATTCCGAGATCCCGGATCACGACTCCCATGCGTTGCGATGCCCGTATACCGCGTTCGTTCAGCGGTCTGGTGTGATCGTCGGGAGCACCGGCATCCCAATCCGACTTGCCGTGTCGCATCAACATCAGGTGGAGCATGTCCCGATCGTACACGAGCGGCACCGTGCCGACTCAGTTGGTCGAGTCCCGGTCGAGATGGTCGAGCACGAAATCGATGCATGCGGTGAGCGCCGAGATGTCATCAGGATCGATGTTGGGGAAGGTCGCGATGCGGAGCTGGTTGCGCCCGAGTTTGCGGTACGACTCGGTGTCGACGATCCCGTTCGCCCGAAGCGTCGACGCGACCAACGCGGCGTCGATCTCGTCGGCGAGGTCGACGGTGACGACGGTGGGCGAGCGAAGGCTCGGGTCCCGTACGAATGCACTGGCGCGTGGGTGTGCGTCAGCCCACGAATACAACCGTTGTGACGAGTCCCGAGATCGTTCCGCTGCCCATGCAAGGCCGCCAAGGTCGCCAAGCGCTGCGAGTTGTCGATCGAGGAGATGGAGGGTCACCAGTGCCGGTGTGTTGTAGGTCTGATCCTTGCGTGAGTTCTCCAACGCGGTGGCAAGGGACAAGAAGGGGGGGATCCAACGACCCGATGACGCGACGGTGTTGATGCGATCGATCGCGGCAGGGGAGACGATGGCAATCCAGAGCCCGCCCTCGGAGCCGAGGGCCTTTTGGGGGGAGCAGTAGTACACATCTGCGGAATCCACTTGGTACGCGATGGCGCCGGCCGCCGAAGTGCCGTCCACGACGACGAGTGCTTCCGTCAGGCGTCCGAACGGCGCGACGACGCCGGTACTCGTCTCGTTGTGGATGAAGGCCGCGACATCGACGCCTTCGACCGCAACGGGCTCGGGAGCCCAGCCCGGGGCAGCCTCGACGAGTTCGGGTTCGTCGAGGTGAGGTGCCGAAGCAACCGTCGCCGCGAACTTCTCCGAGAACTCACCGCAGACGAAGTGGGCTGATCGTCGCTCGATGAGGCCGAACACGGCGGCGTCCCAGAACGCGGTTGCTCCGCCGACACCGAGCATGACCTCATATCCGTCCGGGAGTCGGTACAGATCAGCCAACCCCTCGCGGATCCGGCCCACCATGGACTTGATCGGGTCGCGGCGGTGGCTTGTCCCCACGAACGGTGCTGCACTCGCCAGGGATGTGTCGTTGATCTTCGCAGGGCCCGAACCGAAGCGTCCGTCGGAGGGAAGCAGTGCATGCGGGATGGCGATGTGGGCGTTCACGGGCATGCCTATCGTTTCGGCGACCGATCGATCAGGAGCGTAGTGGCGGTGCCCACGAGTGAATCCATCTCAGCGAGAGCCAGAGCGGTGCAACCGTCGGCAACGATGGCGATCACCAACCGTGCAAACGAACTCAGGGCGAGCGGTGAACCGGTGATCGGGTTCGGCGCCGGTGAACCCGATTTTCCGACCCCGACCCCCATCGTCGAGGCCGCCATCGAAGCGGCGGCGGACCCAGCCTCGCATCGCTACTCGCCGGCGGCAGGTCAGCCGCGGCTCCGAGAGGCGATCGCGCACAAGACGCTGAGGGACTCCGGGCTCGAGGTGTCGTCGTCGCAGGTCGTCGTCTCCAACGGCGGCAAGCAGGCGGTGTATCTCACCTGTCAGGCACTCCTCGATCCCGGCGACGAGGTTCTGCTCCCGGCGCCGTATTGGGTCACCTACCCGGAGGCCATCAGCCTCGCAGGTGCGGTGCCGGTCGTGGTGCCAACCGACGAGTCGACCAACTTCATGGCATCGATCGACCAGCTCGACGCCGCGGTGACGGACCGTACGAAGATGCTGGTCTTTGTCAGCCCGTCGAACCCGACGGGCTCGGTCGCAACGGGCGATCAAGTGCGCGAGATCGGGGAATGGGCTGTGCGACGAGGTATCTGGGTCATGACCGACGAGATCTACGAGCATCTGGTGTACGGTGACGCCGTCTTCAGCTCGGTTCCGGTGGAAGCTCCTGCGGTCGCTGAACGCTGTGTGATCATCAACGGCGTTGCCAAGACCTACGCCATGACCGGTTGGCGGGTCGGTTGGCTGATCGCACCCAACGCGGTGGCGACTGCTGCGTCCCGGATGCAGTCACACATCTCGTCGAATGTCAACAATGTTGCCCAGGCGGCGGCTCTCGCTGCAGTGTCGGGCTCACTTGAGGCATCCGAGCAGATGCTGGCGGCCTTCGATCGGAGACGGATGACGATGGTGAAGATGCTCAGGAGCATCGACGGCGTCACCTGCCAGGAGCCCGGTGGCGCGTTCTACACCTTTCCCAATGTCTCGGGGCTCCTCGGAAGGCCGATCCACGGTCGGGTGGCGCAGACCTCGCTTGAGCTCGCCTCAATCGTGCTCGAGGAAGCCAAGGTCGCGTTCGTCCCCGGTGAAGCCTTCGGAGCGCCCGGGTACGCCCGCTTTTCCTTCGCCCTCGGTGACGGGGACCTGGTGGAGGGACTCGAACGGATCACCGAGCTCGTGTCACGGTAGGTGAAGGGCGCCAGCCGCAGCCGACTACTCGGACAAAGGTGCCGACAGGCGGTCATGGAGGTGCCTGATCCCATCGAGGTAGCCCTGGGTTCCGCGGCCGACGATCAGGGCATCGGCGTGGTCGGCGAGAACTGAGACGCTCCGCCAACCCTCTCGCTCGTAGATGTTCGAAATGTGGACTTCGACATACGGCAATCCGACACCGGTGAGCGCGTCGGCGATGGCTCGGCTGTAGTGCGTCAGAGCGCCGGCGTTGATGACGATGCCATCCACATCGTTTCTCGCCGCGTGGATGGCGTCGATCAGGACGCCTTCATGGTTCGATTGGATCGCCTCGATGGTGATCCCGAGTGTCGATGCGAGATCATGCCAAGCCGTCTCGAGATCATCCAAGGTGTCGTGGCCGTAGATCTCGGGTTCCCGCTCCCCGAGCAGGTTCAGGTTCGGGCCGTTGACGACGAGGAACTTCATGATGGGGAGTCTCGGGCGAAATCGCTGGTCCTGCAAACCGGACGGCGGGCCTTCGGATCGTGATCGCTCCGAAGATCGTGAGCGACACGGAGGAGATGATCGGGAACGGTGCCAGCGACGACCGTCCGGCCTCGGCACAGCTCGCCGACGAAGGCGTCGATGAAGTCACCGGTCGGGATCACCATGGCGTCGGACAACGAACCGGTAACGGAGGGATCGAAGGGCAGTCCCAGCGCGCCGTAGACCGGGAGGAGAACCTCGTTGATTCGCTGCGCGCCATCGACAACGATGACGCCTCCGACATGGGCGGCGGTGCGGGTGAGCCGTTGTCCGACACCCATCACCTTCCTTCCTGCGATGTGGACGCTCCATTTCCCCGGGCAGTACTCCCCGGGCGTTTCCCCAACCTCGCCGCGGATACCGAAAGATGCAAGCGCGGCGACGACGGCGCGGGTGAGCCGCGCAAACCCGTCGGCCATTGCCGATGCTGCGTCGTCGATCGGTCGGGTCCAACCGAATCGGATGGTGGCATCGTGGAAGGCTGCGGCTCTTCCACCGACGATCCTCACGGTCGACTGATATCTGAGACCCTCGGCACGGTCAACGGCGGCGTCGAACCCGGGAGTGCCCGCATCCTGCTTGCCGAACGCAAGGATCTGGCCCGTGGCCGAGACTTCGAGACTCTCGCCCATGGTGCCCTTTCCGACCGCGTCGAGGACCGCGCGAGAAACTGCCGTGTCGAGCGGACCATCCCCGGTCGACTGATGCCTGATCACCGTCACGATGCCATCGTCCATCAGGGCAGGGTAGGGGTGATGTCAGTTGCCGGGCTTGCGTGCCATCCTTGACCCCATGAGGCGCGTGGCGTTGGTTGTGATCTTGGGATTGTCCGTCGTCGGTTGCGGTGAAGCCGGACTGCTCGACGGTGCAGGGAAGATGACCCGTTCGTTCGTCCAGGGGGACACGACGACGACGGTCACGCTCGCTTCGGTCGATGTTGGCCAGCCGGGAGAGGCCGCGGTCGGTTCGGTCGATGTGTTGTGGTACAACGACCAGAAGGAACCCCAACACCACGGTTCCTCCGAGTCGGTGATCGCCGGCGTATGGAACACCAGGATCGGCAACAGCCGTTTCGTGCAGTCATCTCGATCGGAGATCGCTGACGCACTGCCGTCACTCCAGTTCCCGTCGCTCGTGCCCGAACAGGTGCGGTGGGTGACGAGTCAATTGGTGTACGACCAGGTGACCGGCACCCTCGATCCCGATACCTCAGCGGCGTTCGGCCTGTGGACGACCGACCCGTACCAGTCGGACACAGGACGCGTCGCCGTCCTCCGTGTCGGGAAGGTTCTCGACTCGGACGACCGCCCTGAACCGGTCGCGATCGTCGTTCCCGACGGGCTCAGCCTCGGATGGACAGCCGCCGGGATGCGATACGAGTTGTTCTGCCGCTCGGAGATCTCCGAGGAACTCTGCAAGGCAATCGCTGCGTCGTCGACGCGGCTGTCGGCACTCCTGGCGTCCGAGTGAGCATGAGGGCAGGCGCCGCGGCACGGTGTCCTATCGTTGCTGTCATGACGAGGGCGTCCCATGCATAGGGGGTGGGGGGCGTATCTTCGTCATGACGACGAGCAGCCCCAACCGAAGATCGATCGGGCGCTCGTCTCGCGGGTTCTGTCGTACGCTTCGGGGTACCGCCTTGAGCTGACGGTCGTTGTGGTCACAATCCTTGTGATCTCTGGCCTCTCCCTGCTACCGCCGCTGTTGATGCGGGGCCTGATCGACACAGCGATACCGAACGCTGACCTCGGACTCGTCACCTGGCTCGGACTCGGCATGGTTGCGGTCCCGTTGATCAACGGTGCGGTCGGCGTGGCACAGCGATGGGCTTCCGCCTCAATGGGAGAAGGCATCATCTTCGACCTGCGGCGCCAACTGTTCACCCACCTCCAGGGCATGTCGCTCGGGTTCTTCACGAACACTCGCACCGGTGAACTCATGTCGCGCCTGAACTCTGATGTCGTCGGAGCCCAACAAGCCGTCACCTCCACCTTTGTGACCCTTGCGTCGAATGTCGTGACCGTGGCGGCGACGCTGATCATCATGTTTGGTCTCGAATGGCGGCTCACGCTGCTTTCGCTGTTGATCCTTCCGCTGTTTCTCATTGCGTCGCGGCGAGTCGGATCCCGTCTTCGGGTGATCCGGCGCGAGCAGATGAAGTCGAATGCACAGATGAACACGGTCATGCAAGAGACGCTCTCGGTGTCGGGGGCCTTGCTCGTCAAGCTCTTCGGCCGCACGGATCATGAAGACGATCGTTTTTCACGATATGCGGGGGAGGTGCGGGATTTCGGGATTCGGCAAGCGACGATCGGACGGTGGTTCTTCATGGCCCTCGGGGTCGTCTCGGCGCTTGGCACCGCACTCGTGTTCTGGTTGGGGGCGTACCTCGTGATCAACGGGAATCTGACGGTCGGAACGATTGTGGCGCTCTCGGCCTATCTCGGTTCACTGTACGGGCCCCTGTCGGCGCTTTCGACGGCGAGAGTTGAATTCACGACTTCGCTTGTGTCGTTCGAGCGGGTCTTCGAGGTGCTCGGTATGCCCGTCGACATCGCAGAGCCGGTCGAAGCCGTTCGACTCCCAACCGTTCAAGGGGAGGTTGTCTTCGACCATGTCTGGTTCTCATACGACGCGACGAGCGAGTCAGGGCTCGAGTCGGTTCGTCGGTTCGGCTGGCTCGACACCGGCGAGGTCGATGAGGTGCAACGACGCTCACCGGCGGGATGGGTGCTCAAGGATGTGTCGTTTGTGGCGAAGCCGGGAGAGATGATTGCCCTCGTCGGCCCTTCGGGGGCAGGAAAGACGACTTTGACCTATTTGGTGCCGCGTCTGTACGACGCGTCGCAGGGGGAAGTGAGAATCGACGGGGTCGATGTGCGGAACCTGTCGTTCGAGACGATCGCGAAGGCTGTCGGGGTGGTCACGCAGGAGACCTACTTGTTCCACGACACGGTTGAAGCGAATCTGCGGTACGCGCGGCCCGATGCAACGATGCAGGAGCTCCGGGACGCCGCTGCGGCGGCCAACATCCTCGAGTTCATCGACTCCCTCGAAGACGGCATGCAGACCCGCGTCGGCGAACGCGGGTACCGGCTCTCGGGTGGCGAGAAGCAGCGGGTCGCGATCGCGAGGGTCATTCTCAAGAACCCGGCGATCCTGATCCTTGATGAGGCGACCTCACATCTCGATGCCCGGTCGGAGGCGCTCGTGCAAGAAGCACTCGAGGGCATCATGGCGCACCGAACATCGCTTGTCATCGCGCATCGGCTCTCGACCGTCGTGTCTGCTGACCGCATCTTCGTGATCGATGGAGGCCGCATCGTCGAGTCCGGACCACACGACGAGCTTCTTGCAGGCGGCGGCTTGTACACACGCTTGTTCCGGACCCAGTTCCGCGAAGCGGCCGCAAAGCCATGAGATCCATCGTGATCGGTCTCGTTGTGGCGCCGATGCTCGTGTCCTGTTCGGGCGCGGAACGACTCACGGTCGAGACCTACGCACGGGAGGCGGCCACGCTCGCAGACACCTATGTCACCGAAACCCAGGGGCTTTCGCTCCGCTACCAGACGACCGTACAAGAAGGCGTTCGAGATCTCGTCGAGGACCAAGAGCAACCGGACCTCGACCGCGCAACGGAATTGGTCGCGTCACAGACCGCTGCATATCTCGCGCTCGTCGACGATGCGGTCGGTCGGTATGTGGCCGCAATGGGCTCGCTCGAACCACCGAGCGCCCTTGAGGAAACCCACCACGCGTATGTTGACACCATTGCCTCGGTCCGAGCTCATCTGCCTGCTCTCCGAGACGCAATCTCGGATGCGGCGACCCTCCAGGACATCGAACGGTCGCTGGCTGGATCGGCATATGCCGACGGTCAGGCGTCATGGACCGCCGCATGTCAGCAGCTCGAACAGCGCATCAGAGATCTCGGCCGTGGAGCCGACCTCAAGTGTGTCAAGACCGAGCGCACACCGTGACGCCAGGCCGACATCGCGTCTGGGACGGGGCAGCGTTCGTCGAGGTCGCCGTTCCGGTCAGTGGTCCCGACGGTGTTGTCGTTCCCGTCATACGGGTCGTTGTGACTGACCGCTCCGGTGGATCCGTCGTGTTGCAGCGGCGTGACGGCGCGGGCGAATCCGTGCGTGGTCTCCTTGAGATCCCGGGCGGACGGTGGCGGGCGGGGGAGTCCCCGACGGAGACCGCCATCCGGGAGGTCCGGGAGGAGACAGGTCTGGATCTCGTATCGGTTGATGGCGTCACCGTCGAAGAGCTCGATGCGCACCGAGTCATGGCAACCATTCGTCCGCTTGCGGTGGTCGCCGGCGCCGCGGCGGCGTTTCCCGCGGCCCATCTGGTGCTCACGGGCATCGGGGAAGGCTCGATCCGGCCAGAGGCGGGGGCAACAACCGATGTGCGATGGTGGCCCCTTCCCGATCTGCGGTGTGCCGTCTCCGAGCATCGGGAGTGGTTCGTCCCGTCGTCACACGCCGCGCTCGTCGCCTATCTCGACAGGCTCGACTCGACCGCCTGATCGAAACCCTCAACCGATTCGGGATCATCCGGTTCGGCGCGAGCTTCCGGAAGCACAAGGACCGCCCTACCGGATTCGAGCATCACTCGACTCGATACCGATTCCCACGCATCCCGATTGAAGATCTGCTTGGTTGCCCCGAGAATGACGACATCGACATCGAGTTCCGACGCGGCCTTTGAGATCTCCGTCGCGGCGTCCCGTCCTTCCAAGGTGAGCAACGAACACGGGATGTGCGCCCGCTCGAGGGCGAGACGGATCGGCTCGGTGAGGCGATGCGCCCGCTCGCTGAGGTACTTGGCGACGAGCGTGTCCTCGCTGGTCGGGACTCCCGCGTCTCGCAGCGGGTGCCAATCATCGCGGTTGATCTCTTCGAGAAACGATCTCGGCACCTCGACGACCGTCGCGATCGTGACGGCTCCGTTGTTTCCCATCAGATGGCGCACGAATCCGACGACCGGTTCGGGGTTCAACGCGCCGGCAGTAGCGACGAGAACATGCATGACACCAGCATAGGTCCGAAATCCAGTTGGCGCCGGAGTGTCAGCCCTCGCGGGCGTCGGGTCGTGTCGACCGGAGCCGTTCCAGCTGCGCCTTGATGGACGCCACCTCATCGGCATGGTCGTCGGTGATCGCCCTGTTGATCCCGTAGCGATACGCGCCGGGATCCTGGATTCGTGGCGCGTGGTGCCGCTCGCTCCAGCCCGGCTCGATCTGCATCCGCTCGATCTCATCGAGCCTGTCCTCGAGCGCCTCGATCTGGCGTTGCACCGCATCAGGGTGACGAGACGCATCCGCGAGGTGTCTCGCACGAATACGGAGCTGTTCGCGTTCGTGAATGAGGTCGGCGCGCCTTGGATTGTCATCGTCCATGCCAGCGATGTCGCGGCTCAGCACTCGGATCTCATTGACCAGGTTGTCGACGAGTTCGGACACGGGCAGCTCCGGTGATGCAGCCGACACAGTACCCGGAGTCCGCTGATCACGGGCACCAACTGCGGGACTCGCTGCCGGCTCACGACAGAAATGGACCGGGATGTCACCGCAGTGTCGATCCTCGGTGGCTCACATCGGCCAAGGTTCAACCGATGCTTGAGGGTCGAAGATTCGTCGAGTTGGCGGGCATTTTTGCTGCTCCCTCAACGACCGGTCGAGGGTTCGGCTGGGAGTAAAATCGACTTACGCACATTCCTGTGTGTAAGAGGGCCGGTGCCGTCTCGACAGCATGTCTGATGGCGCGGCATCGGGCGTCTCATTCGGATGCAGCGGCGACGATCGCGCCCGCGCGGTCGACATCGACGCGATTCGTGGTCACGCCGTCCTCCTTGGTGGCGGTGCCGACGATGGCGCCGTCAGCGATGGCCAGCAGTTCGGCGATCGTGGAGGCCGTGGCGCCCGATCCGACATAGACCGGAAGGTTGCTCGCCTCACACACCGCCCGCAACTCCACGATGTTGGTTGCCGCGCCGGTCCCGGAGCCGGTCACGATGACGGCATCTGCGCCAGCGCGTTCGGTGAGGTCGCGGGTGGCGTCGACGAGATGGAGACCCGGTGGCGGCGTTGCGTGCTTGACGAAGACATCTGCCATGATCGACACATCCGGACAGAGGTGTGCGCGGAGTCGTGAGACCTCAGCTGCCCGTCCGACGATCGGGCCCTGGTCGGTGAACATCGTTCCGGAAAGAACATTGACTCGGATGTAGGACGCCGATGTCGCCGCGGCCACCGAGAGTGCACCGACGGCGTCGTTGCGAAGGACATTGACTCCGGTCGGGAGCTGGCACGCCTCCGCGACCTCCCCTACCGCAGCAGTCATCGCTGCGATGGTCACCTTTGGGACATCGTCGGCGTCGAATGGGGCATCCCCGAAGTTCTCGACCATCACACCGTCGAACCCGGCATCGGCGAGGAGCCGGGCGTCTGCTGCTGCCCCGTCGAGGACCGAACTGAAGTCACCTCGAAACCGTGGACTGCCGGGAAGGGGCCCGAGATGGACCACGCCGATGAGGCGGGGAAGCACGATCAGTACGCGCGGGCGATGCGGAGTGCCAACTCGGCGTAGTCACCAACAGCCTTGAGCCCGGTGTCCTCGGGATCCTGGCGTTGTACGACCACCCGACACCAATCCCCGGCCATTCCCTTGATGACCTGGTCGGTGTCCTCCGGACCAAAACGCCACGCAGCGTACAGCGGCCCCATGACCTCGACCCGGATGCCGGACGAGGGGAACTCCTCGCCAGCCTCGGCGAATGCGAATGGAAGACTCCGCTGGCCGAGCGATGCGATGTGGCGCAAACGGGAAGTATCCGCGAGGGGATCGGGGTCCTCGTCCTCTCCGGGCGGCTCCTCGAGCGGCTCCATCCGTCCAAGGATCGCCGCCTTGACATCGAGGCCATGTGCCCAGGTCTCCATGAGGCGTGCCGCCGCAAACGATCGTGCACTCATCTCACCGTGGAGCCACGCAATGCGATCGCTTGCCTGCATCCGCGAAAGAGCTTCGACCACATCGGCTCGACCGAAGCGCCACCATTCGATGATCTCCTGATGGCGGCGGCCTCGTCCTTTTTCGACACCCCGCTCGGTCCACTCGTCGATATCGGTGACCTTCTCCGCCTTGATCCTGGCGGCACCCTGCTCGATGACCTCCGCGGCGAAGTCTTCGGTGAATGCGAGGTGACTGACGGTGTCCTGGACGGTCCAGCCCTCAGCTGGCGTCTCGATTGCCCATTGGTGGACACGCAGTGTCTGGAGGAACTGGTCCAGATGCTGCTGCTCGGCGACGAGGTCTGACAGGATTTCTCGCATCGGCAGATTCTACCGTACGCAGGCTTGTTGGCGGACTCATGACGCTGGCGGAGCGGACTGGTTGAGCCGGTCGATCAGCGTACGAAGGCGGCCGTAGCTGCGCCGATCGAAAGCGAACGACAGCCTCGGGAGGTCGACCACATCGTCAGTCTCGATCTCTGCCTTGCTCGCCGTCACCCGCTCGATGCCGCCGACATCGATGATGTCCGCGTATTCATCCGACAGTTCCCTGACGGTATCATCCGGCACATCGGTGGTGAGTCGCAGGACCAGCTTCCCGTTCACAAATCGTTGGGAGTGGTAGACCCGGAAGAACCCGAGGATCTCGTCGGCTGCCTCCCTCACGCTGTTGGTGACCTTGTAGAGGCTTGCATCGTGGCGAGAGATCATCCCCTGTCGAAGGAGCACATCACACAGGTCGAGCCACGCATCCCAGTATCCCGTTCCTTCGGCATCGATCATCACGATCGGGTGCATGTCGGACTTGCCAGTCTGGACAAGGGTCAGAAGCTCGAAAACCTCGTCCATCGTTCCGAAACCGCCCGGGAACAGGGCGAAGGCGTCGGATTCCTTGACGAATTGCACCTTGCGGGTGAAGAAGTACTTGAAGTTGATCACATTGCCCGGCGACAGATACTCGTTGGCGCCCGACTCGAACGGAAGCCGGATGTTCACTCCGAAACTCGACGCGGTGCCAGCCCCCTTGTTTGCGGCTTCCATGATGCCTGGGCCTGCACCGGTGATGACCATCCAACCGTGGGCCTCGGCCATGGTGCGCCCGAATTCCTCGGCGAGCAGGTAATTGGGCTCCGACGGCTGTGTTCGTGCCGAGCCGTAGACGGCGACCTTCCGGAGGTCGTGATGGGGCGCGAAGACGAGGGAGGAGTACCTGAGTTCCTTGAGCGCCGTGTTCATCATCTTGACATCACCGCGGTCGGTGTTGTCCTTGATCAGCTTGAGCGCCGTGTCGATGATCTCGTGGATAAGGTTCTCGTCGCGATGCGCGCCGGGGTTCGCTGGCATGACGCGGTTGATGAGGGCATCGATCTGCGCGTCGAGGGAGGGTTCGGGGGAGAGTTCGGGGGGGAGTTCGGGCATGGCCCCAAGGTATCAGGCGGGTCGCCGTTTCCGAACACTTGTGGTCATGGCCCGGCAGTAGGCTTCGTCCATGCCCTCATTCGATGTTGTTTCGACGGTCGACCTCCAAGAGGTGCGCAATGCCGTCGACCAGTCCTCCCGCGAGATCGTCAACCGGTACGACTTCAAGGGAACGGCCTCGACGGTGCGCCTTGTCGACGACGGGATCGTGATCGAGTCGGATTCGGAAGGTCGCCTTGCCGCTGCCGTCGATGTTCTCAAAGGGAAGCTGGTCAAGCGTGGGGTCAGCCTCAAGTCCATCTCAGGAGGCGAACCGACGCAGATCGGCGGTGGTCGATACCAGGCAACCTTCCACCTCAACCAGGGGATCGCCAAGGACGCGGCGAAGGAGCTGACGAAGCTCATCAAGGATGCGAAACTGAAGGTTCAGGTCGCCATTCAAGGGGACCAGCTGAGGGTCTCCGGCAAGAAGCGGGACGACCTCCAGACCGTGATTGCCTTGCTCAAGGATCTCGACTTCCGGCTCCCGCTCCAGTACCTCAACTTCCGCGACTGACGAAAGCGGTTCGCCCCTTCCTCAGGTCCGGATCGTGCCGGAACCCGCTCCTCATCCGCTGAACGGATCTCCGGATGGGCCCTTCCTGACGATCGCGGACCAGATGGTCTCGTAGTGGTCCCGGTCGTATGGTTCGATGTGGGGAAGCACGAACTCCTGCCACGACCAGCGCATCGGATCGTCCTTGTCAGCGTACATCCGTAGCCCTGCCGGGTAGCGATCGAGCACCGTCCTGAGCGACATCGGTGTTTCGACGCGTGTCCGTGCGTCGCCAGCAACGAACGAAGTGTTGATCTCGACCGCGAGCTTCGTCAGAAGGCCCCGCACGGTCGGGTCCATGTCGGGATGCCTGCGCTCAAGCATGGTTGCGAGGTCATCCTCGCCCGGAAACACCTTCTCCCAGATGATCCACCGGTCGGCGAAAGCCTTGTTCAGTGTCTGGGTGCCTGCGTAGTCGCGCAGATCCGTTGGGTTGAGCGTTCCGAAAATGCGAACATCGTCCCGCAGCCGAACGATTTCTCCTGTGGGGAGTTCGAGCGCGCGGTGGCGGTCGAGCAGTCCGTGGAGTGCAAAAAGCGTCTCTGCCCCCGCCGCATTCAGCTCCGAGAGGTTTATCATCGCAGGGCCACGAAGGGCGCGGGTGATGTCGCCGTCCTCCCATCGGCTCTCGGTGCCCCCCTTGCCATCCCCGTGGAGCTTGACGGATCCGATCAGGGTGATGTCGCGAACCTCGCCGGTGAGAGGGATTCGGTAGTAGGGAGTCTTGAGCCTTGCGGCGAACTGCTCAAGATCGTGGTCCTTGCCCGTCCCCATGTGTCCGCGCAGGGCAAGATGCAGTGGGCTGTCGGTGAAATGCGAGCGCCGGATCGCTTCGAGGCGGGCGAGCTTGTACTGCATGCCGAGATCGACATAGAACTCGTCCACGGTCGGGATGTGTTCGCGTCGAAGGGCGTGATCCGGAAGGTCCTTGCTGATCGTTGTGACCGGCAGGGTGACATCGGGACCTTCACCCATCGGGTCGACGAAGGTGACACTTTCAGGCATTGGTTGCTCCTGTCATCTGTTCCTTGAGAACGCGTTCTCCCTCATGGCCCCACCACGCGTCGACTCCCGACGCGGCGATCGACCGGTACAGCGCCGAGCGGACGCCTTCGACCACCGCCGCGGCGAGGTGGCGTGGCTGTTCGACGACCTGTGCCCGAGAATACGCAGCGCGCACCGTGTCGTCGCCGATGCCGATTCCGAGGACGGTTGCGCCGCCATACTCGACTTCGGCGACGGTCTCGGCGAGGGCCTGGGCGGACCCGCGGGTCATGCCGTCGGCGAGTACGACGAGAATGCGATGTGCTGCATGCTGGGCGACAAGTCGTTCCGCGGCGTGGGACACATTGAACTCGTCGACATTGGCTGCCTTGTCGAACATCGACACGGGCGGTGCGCTTGCAGGATCCTTGCGGGCGTCGCGAGCGGCATCCTGGGGCGATGCAGCCGTGTAGAACAGCCCGGCGAGAATGTCTTCACGGGACCTCCAGCGCTGTCGAAAGGACTTGACGAGATAGTGGTTCACCGTCCGCGTGAGCCGCTCCGCATTGCCTCCCTGTGCCTGCCGCAATCCGGCGGTCGCCCGCGTACGGGTATCCCGGTACGAGAGCTCCGAGTCGTCGGGCCCGGCGGCGAACGACCGATTGAAGATCGCGACCTCGAAATCGATCTGGAGTTCGTCGGCGAGTCTCGCAAGGGTCCACGCCCCAAGGAGCGCAGCCGCCATCGCCCACGGAGTCTTCCGGCCTCCGGCGTCGCGCGGTTGGAGCATCGATGCGGAGCCATCCACGAGCAGGCTCACCGCGTACGATCGCCTTGAAGGGAGATCCCGCCGCTCGAACATCCGCTCGTACAACCCGGCACCGAGCAACAACGGCGTATATGGGGACAGGTCGCCCGCATCGAATCCCGATCGGAGCCCGCGCCGCTGGTTGGCGAGAAACAACGGATATAGCTCACCGGAGACACGGTGCTGCGCGACCCCCCAGTCGTCTCCGGCCCGCTCGAGCATCGTGCGGCCCTGGGGGGCGAAGGTGGTGAAGAGCGTCGGCAGATCGGTGACCAGCAGTTTGCCCCCTTGGCCGGTTGGGAGAAAGACCGTTGGTGCCGTTGAAACCCGCATCAGCTGGTCAGTCGCCGGATCTCCTGCCTGGTCGGCATCGCCTTTGGCTCCCGCGTGGGCACTCACCGATTGGGCGGCCTGCCGTGTCTGATCGTACGACTCGCGATCGGCGAGTGGCGGTGTCACCATCCGGACGGCGTCGACGGTGTCGGCGATAGCGGCACCATCGGCTTGTTCCTGTGCCTTGTGCTGTGCGGTCGTCGCAGCGCCTTCCTGTACGAGGTTGTGCATTCGCGCAACCGAGAGCAGCTGGAGCGCGATCGTCCCAACAGACCACACATCGTCGACATTGAGCACCGGGTCGAGAAAGGCCACGGCGTCATCGATCGCGACCGCAACATGCGGATCGAGGCGCCGCTGGATCCGGTCCCGTTCCTCGTGGCCCCCGACGATCATGAAACACGCGAGGGCGAACTGCCCGAGCGGGCGGGCCTTGCCCATCGCGTGCCCGACGGATGTCCCGTACAGGTCCTTGAGGACCGACCCCGCGCCGGGATACGCCTCGAAATGGATGCGTTCCTGGCGAGCATCCTCGATGGCGAAGAAAAGCGCCTCTGCGGCAGGGCCACCGATTGTGTGGAGTCCTTCGAGCACCGTCATGGACGCCGCATCTGGTTCGTCGTCCTCGGCGATGTCGCTGTCGTCGATGTCGGGTCGAATGACATCGTCCTCCATCTCCCCGAGCTGAAACAGTCCGACAGGAACCATCGGTCCCTCATCTTCGTCAACCGTGTCGCTCGTCCGCGCAAAAGGAAGCCACTCCTTCGGAATGGGGCGCTGCTCGTCGAGATCGGTGGCAATGAGATGGATCACCTCGTGGAGTGCCGAGGTCAACGCAACCTCGGCGGGCGTCACAGGAGCCGAGCGTGCGTACGCCGTCTGGAACGCGCGGGGATCGATGATGATCGTGTCCATCGTCGAAGCGGCCTGCGTGCCGAGCCGAACCTGGAGGTCCTCGCTACCTGCGAGCGAGCGTGCGAACCGTGTCACCGCCGGTGCGACCCGCTGATACCGTGCCACGACAGCCTCGATCGCCCGCTCCTCTGGCGGGAGAATCTCGTGGAGGACCGATTCGTCTCGTTCGCGCATCAACCTCCAAGTGTACGATGCCCCTGTCCCGACGAGGAAGCCGTTGTGCGTATCGACATCCCCGAACGCGAGATCGAATGGCGGTTCGGGACATCGGGCGGTCCCGGTGGGCAGCATGCCAACAAGCGTGCGACTCGGGTCGAGCTCGTCTTTGATGCTGCCGCGTCGACGGCGCTGGATGAAGCCACCCGTGACAGGGTCGTTGCCCGCCTCGGACCCCGGATCCGGATCACCGAGGATGCGAGCCGGTCCCAGGCAAGGAACCGCGCAACGGCAAGGCGCCGTCTCGCATCGATGCTCGAGGACGCTGCCCTTCCCGAATCGCCGAAGCGGCAGCCAACCAAGCCCACCCGAGCGAGTCGGATGCGACGCCTCGCCGACAAGCGCAGGCGCAGTGCAGCCAAGGCGAAGCGCCGACGCCCAAACATCGATGACGAGTGACCGGATACCGTCTTGCGAGGCTCGTGCACACCACCGGATTCCTATCATCAGACGAATGGAACACCAACTCACTGAGTTCCCGAACGGGCTCAGGCTGATCAGCCACCACATGCCGTCGACGCGATCGGTTGCGATCGGTTGTTGGGTGAACACCGGCAGCAGGGACGAGCAGGGCCCCGAGGCCGGTGCCTCCCACTTCCTCGAGCACCTGCTCTTCAAGGGATCCGAACAGTGGTCGGCTCGGGCGATCTCGGAAGCGTTCGACGGTGTCGGAGCTCGCCACAACGCCTTCACTTCCAAGGAGTACACCTGCTTTTGGGCTCGGCTCCGCGACGAGGATCTCCCGCTCGGGATCGAGATTCTCGCCGAGATGATCCAACGCCCGGCATTCCGGTCCGGTGAGATCGACAGCGAGCGCCATGTCGTTCTGGAAGAGATCAACATGAACGAGGATGATCCGACCGATGTGGCCCACGAACAGTTCGTCGACGCCCTGTGGGGCGGACACCCACTTGCTCCGCCGATCCTCGGCACCCGGGACTCGATCACCGGGATGTCGCGGAACACCATCGCTGGCTACTGGGGGCGGAGGTACTCGCCGAGGTCGGTCGTCGTGGCTGCGGCGGGGAACCTGCCGGACGACTTGACGGATCAGATCGTCGCCCGTTTCGGGACCTGGGAGGGCGACGCCATCGGACGGAACGAATCGGAACCCGTCACGGCACCCCGGATTCAGGTCCGAACGAAAGACACCGAGCAGGCTCACCTTGTCTTCGGCAGCCCGTCGTTTCCACGCAACGACGAACGCCGGTTTGCGCTGATGCTCGCCGACCATGTGTTGGGCGGGGGCATGAGTTCACGCCTGTTCCACGAGATCCGGGAACGGCGGGGCCTCGCCTACGCCGTCAACGGCTTCCGGATGCCGTTCGCCGACGCGGGGGCGGCTGCGATCTATGTCGGTACAACCCCATTTCAAGCGCCCGAGGTTCTCCGAATCATCCGGTCCGAGATCGAACAGCTGGTCGAGGAAGGTCTCACCGATGAGGAGCTCGAGCGAGCAAAAGGGCACGCGAAGGGTGCGCTTGCGCTCGGACTTGAGGATCCCCTCAGTCGCATGAACCGCATCGGCCGAACCGAGCTCACCGGCATGGAGCACCTCACGGTCGACGAGACGGTGGCCGTGATCTCGCAGATCACCCACGATCAGGTTCGCGACGCGGTCAAGGCCTCCTACTCGGGCCCCTTCGTGATCGGTGCCGTCGGACCATTCGTCGCCGACGACCTCGAAGCGTTCGTACGATGAAGATCGGGGTATCCGGAGCGTCGGGGCGGATGGGGAGCCTGTCTGCCGTCACCGTGCACGAGGCGGAGGACCTCCACCTGATTGCGCTGTACGATCGTCATACGGCTGGCAACATCGCCGGGATTCCCATCAGTCAGCATCCGGAAGCTCTCGACGGCTGCGATGTGATCCTCGAGTTCTCCCGCCCGGATGTCGTGATGGAACACATCAACCATTGGCGATCGTTCGGAGCCAATGTCGTGGTTGGTACCTCGGGATTCGACGCGGAGCGCCTTCACGAGCTCGAGGTGGTGTGGGGGAAGGGGCCAGGGAACTGCCTTGTTGTCCCGAACTTCTCCATCGGTGCGGTGCTGATGATGCGGATGGCCGAGATGGCGGCACGGCACTTCCCGGTTGCTGAGATCATCGAGATGCACAGCGACGAGAAGGTCGACGCGCCGTCGGGAACGGCGATCCGTACCGCCGAGCGCATCTCGGCATCCGGGAGCGAGCAGCGCCGCGCCACGGTTTCGGAGGAGTCCCACGCCGGCGCTCTCGGTGCTGAGGTCGAAGGTATCTCCGTCCACTCGGTTCGCCTTCCCGGCACGCTTGCCGACCAGACCGTCCTGTTCGGGTCCCACGGAGAGCGGCTGTCGATCCGCCACGACACGACGGACCGCACGGCGTTCATGCCAGGCGTTCTGCTTGCGTTGCGGTCGGTGTCGGCGCAGCGAGCACCCGTTGCGGTCGGTATCGAGTCCTTGTTGGGATTGGACTGAGCGCCACAACCCCGCTGGAACAACGCTCAGAACAGCGCCATTGCGAGCTTGCGGCGATACTCCGGCGTGAGAGGGTGCTCGTTGCCGAGGACATCGAAGATGTCGACCATCGCGAGCCGTCCCGCATCGCGTCCGTCTCCGTTCTTGACCACGACCGCGAGCATGCGGTCGAGAGCGGGTTCGTACTCGCCTCGAGCGGCGAGCGCCCTTGCGAGGTCGAGTTGGGCCTGGTCGTTGCCCGGATCGGCATTCGCAGCCTGTTCGAGTTCGCTGATGTCGTCCCCGGCCCGTTGTCGGAGGCGAGCTGCCGCTTGGAGGCGGTCGACCTCGGCATCAGGCACGAGCTTGCCGAGGACAATCATCGCCTCAGCGATGTCGCCGTGGTCGATCAGGAGTGCCGCAAGGCTGGTGCCCGCATCCTGATGGTCGGGCTTCGCCTCAAGGATCTGCCGCAGGATGTGCTCAGCTCCGGGCGTGTCGCCCTCGATGAGGGCATTGCGGGCTTGTTCCACCATCTGATCCAACTCGCTCGGGAGGACGACACCGAGGAATTCTCGAACTGATGCCTCGGGAACGGCGCCTTGGAACCTGCCGACCTCCTTGCCGTTCCTGATGGCGACCACGGTCGGAACCGACTTGACCATGAACTGGGAAGCAAGCTCCTGGCTGGCGTCCACATCGACTTTCGCGAGCTCGAATGCCCCACCGAATTCGGCTGCGAGGGATTCGAGGACGGGGGAGAGCATCTTGCACGGCTGGCACCAGGTGGCCCAGAAGTCGACAAGAACCGGAACCTCGCGTGAACGAAGGAGCACCTGGTGTTGGAACTCCGATGCGGTGACATCATTGACATAGGGACTCGTTGATTCCATGCCGGAAGGGTAGTGGCCGTAACCGGTACGATGTCCCGCCGGCTGAGGTCCTCGTGGACTGCCGGTCGCCGCATTGAGGTGTATGGTCGCGTCATGCACGAGCGACCCCACGCGCCCTTCGGGCGTGTCCTCACGGCGATCATCACACCGTTCACTCCCGATGGCAGCGTCGACTACGCAACCTTCTGGCGGCTGATCGCGCATCTCGGCGCCAACGGCTCGGACGGCATCGTCGTGTGCGGCACCACCGGCGAAGCGCCGACGCTGTCGAGGGCAGAAAAGGGTGCTCTGTTCAAAGCCGCCGTCGATGCCGCAGGTGACAAGCTCACGGTCGTTGCGGGGGTGGGCACATACGACACGGCCGCGTCGGTCGATCTCGCTGTTGCGGCCCGAGAAGCCGGAGTCGACGGGGTCATGGCCGTCACGCCGTACTACTCCAAACCCCCGCAGGCAGGGATCATTGCCCACATGACCGCGATCGCCGACGCTGCCGATCTTCCGATGATGATCTACAACATCCCCGGCCGTACCGCGACACGGATCGAGATCGACACGCTCGGGTCACTCGCGACGCATCCCGGTATTGTGGCTGTCAAGGACGCTGTCGACGACATCGCATGGTCCCGCGATGCCATCGACCAGGTATCGGAACTCGCCGTCTACAGCGGCAGCGATTCACAGACGAAAGCGATCGTCGAGGCGGGAGGCGTCGGGGTTGTGTCCGTGTCCTCCCATCTTGCCGGCCGGGAGATCGCGGCAATGGTGCAGGCCGTGTTCGATCGCGACGACTCGACTGCATCCGAGCTCGACGACCTTGTCCGTCCCCTCACGGAGGCGCTCTTCGCCGAACCGAGTCCGATGCCGCTGAAGGCTGCGCTCAGTCGATACTGGGATCATGTGGGCGAACCGAGGCTGCCGTTGCTGTCGGCGAGCGGTGCCACCGTCGAAGCAGTCGGCAAAGCCATGGACGCGATCGCCACGCACCGTTCGCGATGACGGTCAAGGTCGGATTCCTCGGTGGGCTCGGCGAGATCGGTCGCAACTGCGCGACGCTCGAAATCGATGGGTCGATCGCGATGATCGACTGCGGGCTCATGTTCCCGGAAGAGGACATGCTCGGCGTCGACCTCGTGCTTCCCGACTTCTCCGATCTCATCGAACGGAAAGATGACCTCGCCTGTGTCGTGTTGACCCACGGGCACGAAGACCACATCGGGGCTCTCGCGTTCTTTCTCAGGGATGTCGATGTTCCGATCTACGGGACCTCGTTGACCGTCGAGTTCGCGCGGGCCCGCATCGACGAATACGGCATCACACCGGACCTGCGAGCGAAGGACTACTACGAATGGATCGACCACGGGCCGTTCCGGTTCACCTTCGTGCCGGTGTCGCATTCGATACCCGATGCTGCCGGTGTCGCATTCGATACCCCGGAGGGAATCGTCCTCCACACCGGCGACTTCAAGCTTGATCCGACGCCGATCGATGCCGTACCGACCGACTTGAGGTCCTTTGCGACGATCGGTGCGAGGGGCGTGCGACTGCTGCTCGCAGACTCGACCAATGCCGAGCGCCCCGGTTACACGCCGTCGGAGATGACCGTCGGGGAGCGCCTCGACGAGATCGTGGCGCACGCGAAGGGGAGGGTGATCCTCGCGTGCTTCGCATCGCATGTCCATCGGGTGCAGCAAGCGATCGATGCGGTGGTTCGTGATGGGCGGAAGTTTGCGTTCATCGGGCGTTCGATGCTGCGTAACTCCGACATTGCCGCAAGCCTCGGCACGCTGGACATTCCGGAACGCTCGCTCGTTGAGCTCGAGGATCTCATCGACATGCCTGATGCCGATACCGCGATCATCTCGACGGGGAGCCAGGGGGAGCCTTTTGCCGCCCTGTCGTTGATGGCGGCGGGGGAGCACCGGTCGGTTTCACTCGATCAGAGCGACACGGTGATCATCTCCGCCACGCCGATCCCCGGAAACGAGAAGCGCGTTTCGAAGGTCATCAACAACCTCTACCGGGCGGGAGTGACGGTCTACCACGGACACAACACGCATGTGCATGTCTCGGGTCACGCTGCGGCAGAGGAACTGAAGACCTTCTACAACGCGGTTCGACCGGACGCGCTGATTCCCGTCCACGGCGAGTATCGGCACCTGGTCGCGAACGCTGCGCTCGGTCGGTCCGTTCACATCCCTGAGGTCGAGATCTGCGAAGACGGTGATCTGGTCGTTCTGCGCGATGGCGCGCTGACCATTGAACGAGATGTTCTCCCGTCTGGCTATGTCTATGTCGATGGGACCGACATCGGTGAGGCCGATGCGATCATCCGAGATCGCAGACACCTCGCCGACGACGGCATCTTGATCGTGACCATCGGGATCAACATCTCCTCAGGTGAGATCCTCATCGGTCCCGACATCGATTCCCACGGCGTGACCACCGACGACGCCGAACTCCACGACCTCATCAAGGAGCGGGTCGAGGCGTCCGTGCACACGCTCGATGTTCCGATCGATCTCGACAGCTTGCGCAAACGGGTTCGCAACACCGCGGTGAGGGCCGTCAAGAAGCACAGTGGGCGCCGTCCGGTTGTCCTTCCGGTGATCATTGAGGCATGAACCCGTCGACCAAATGACAACGATGTAACTCATCGCGCGCAGGCACGCGCGGCGGGTGGTTTGTTCAGTGCGAGACATGGGGTAGTGTTGGCCTCCCATGGCCACTCGCACGACAACGGGTGGGGCCAAGGGGCGGAGCACCGCACGAAAACGGAAGCGGTCGATCCTGCGACGCACAGCCTCCGCGCTGGGGGCGGCACCGCGAAGGATCGGCGAGGCGCTCGGCGATCACCGCGCCGATGTGTGGGGCATTGTCCTCATCGTCGCAGCGATTCTCCTGACACTCGCCTTCTTCGACCTCGCCGGTCCCGTCGGGCGTTCGGCATCGAATGGATCGAAGCTGCTGTTCGGGATGTGGGCCTTCGCGATTCCGCTCGCATTGTTCATCTGCGGGGCTTCACTGATCGACCTCATCAACAAGGACGCCCAAGGCCGGACGGTGGCCGGGATCCTGCTGCTGTTCGTCGGATCGGTTTCGCTGTTTCACCTCTTCACCGGCAATGTTCCGCTCGCTGGGGGTACCGAATCGGTCTCCGAACGCGGCGGCGCGGTCGGAGCCCTCATCACCTTTCCTCTCGAACGCCTCATCGGCTACTGGGGGACGGCGGTGGTTCTCGTTGCGCTGATCGGGGTGGGAGCGCTGCTCATCACCCGCGCATCGCTTGGTGATGTCTTCCGCCAGGTCGGAAGCTATGTGTCGGGGTTCGTGCATCTCATGGGTTTCGGACGAAGCGATCGGAGCGGTTCGGTTCTGATCGATGAACCAATCAGCGTGACGGCGCCCATCCGAAACCGAAGGGACACCCCGGAAGCGACCGTCGATGTCGATCCACCGGCTGAGGTCGAGGCACCAACCTCGGAACCAAGGATCTCTCTCGTTCCGAAGGCCACGGGGGCCGTTGCCGGGGGTGGGTACCGGCTTCCTCCTCTCGACATCCTGTCGGTGTCGGCTCGTGACGGCCACGACGGAAGGGGGCTCAAGGAAACCGGCGAGGACCTCGAAGGCGCGCTGCGCCAGCATGGGGTCGAGGCAACCCTCACACGGATCGTTCCGGGTCCGACGGTGACCCGCTATGAGATCGAGCTTGCACCAGGGGTGAAGGTGGCGAGGGTCACCAACCTCAGCAACGACATCGCCTATGCCCTTGCTGCGACCGATGTCCGGATTCTCGCCCCGATACCGGGGAAGTCGGCAATCGGTGTCGAGGTGCCGAATCGGAAGCGGCACCTGGTGACGATCGGTGAAGTACTGCGATCCGACACGGCGAAGCAGGATCGGGATCCGATGCTGGTTGCCCTCGGCATGGATGTGTCAGGGGCGCCACGCATGCTTCGGCTCACCGAGCTGCCTCACCTGTTGATCGCTGGCGCGACCGGCGCCGGGAAGTCGTCATGCATCAACACCCTGCTGACCTCGATCCTCATGCGAGCCACACCGGACGAGGTTCGCCTCATCCTTGTCGACCCGAAACGCGTCGAGCTCGGCCAATACAACGAAGTGCCACACCTGCTCACCCGCGTCATCACCAACCCGAGGAAGGCTGCCGATGCCCTCCAATGGGCGGTCGCCGAGATGGATCGCCGCTACGACCTGCTTGCCGACGCCGGGGTTCGCGACATCGACTCGTATCGGGAGCAATTCGACGCCGGTGGCCTCGATGAGGAGCTGTTCGACCGGTTCCCGCACATCGTGATCGTTGTCGACGAGCTCAACGACCTGATGATGGTGGCAGGCAAGGTCGTCGAAGATGCGATCGTTCGTATCGCCCAGATGGCGCGTGCCGTAGGCATCCATCTCGTGCTTGCCACCCAGCGCCCTTCGGTGAATGTGATCACCGGCGTGATCAAGGCGAATGTTCCTTCGCGGCTTGCCTTCTCCGTGGCTTCCCAGACCGATTCGAGGGTCATCATCGACCAGGCGGGCGCCGACAAGCTGGTCGGACTCGGCGACATGCTCGTCGTGACTTCCCGCGAGCCGAAGCCGGAGCGAATCCAGGGCTCGTTCGTGACCGAAGCGGAGGTCCATGCCGTTGTCGACTGGGTGCGCGAGCAGCGCGACGCCCAATACCGCGACGCTGAGGTCTTCGAACAGGCGCGACAGGCAGCGGCCGAAATGGAGGACTTCGATGGAGAGGATCCCGAGGTGATGCGTGAAGCGATCGAGCTCGTGGTCAGGAGCCAACTCGGGTCGACTTCGATGCTGCAGCGCAAGCTTCGGATCGGCTTCGCTCGGGCCGGTCGGGTGATGGACATCCTCGAGACACGGGGCGTTGTTGGGCCATCGGTGGGGTCGAAGGCCCGCGATGTGTTGATCACCGAAGATGAGCTGGAGAGCGTTCTCGGCTAGGACCCGCAAGTCCGCGCCACAGAGGAGCGTCGTCACCGACGGCGCTCTTCGTCATTGCGGCTGTGAGACCAGTGCGAGCTGGCGCGACTGCGCGACGAGGTTGTCGTTCTCGTCCCAGATCAATCCATCTTCTTCGAGGTAGCCGCCGGAAACGAACCTCGTCGTGTATTCGCACTTCAGCCAGCCGACAACCCGTGTCGCCCTGAGGTGAACGGTCAGTTCAAGGGTCGGGGTCCAACCGACCGGAAGGCCGGCATTGAAGGCGGTTGGAGGGAAGGCGTCGGTGGCCATGATCAGGGCGTGCGCATCGAACGGTTCATTGTTGTGGAGCCGGAGCCAGCCATCGATCCGTGCCTGACCGGTTGGGCCCTCCGCCGCCATTCGTGCGAGGTTCGGTCCTGCGCGCATCTCGAAGCGGTCCATGGACGGGGGAGGGAACGGGCCGGTCTTCGATGATGTCACCCGCTCACACTTCTCCGGCGGGGGAAGGTCGACGGGGGTCGCATCCGCGAGCAGCGTTTCCGCTGTACCCGGATCTGCCGAGTAGGTCCCGATCGTTGCCAGGACGACCGCGCCGTCCTGGCTGATGTCGGAACGCACGACCGAGAATCGGCGGCCGGAGCGCACGGTCTCGGTCCGAACCGTGATTGGCCCAGTCCTCGCGCGCCGCACGAAGTGTCCGGTCACCGACACCGGTAGCCGGCCATCCTCGGACGCGCTCGCCGCTCTCGAAGCGACAGCCAGTGTGTAGCCGCCGTTGGTGTTCCCAAGGATGTCCCAACCGGGAGCAAATGCCCCACTCCACTGTCCGGACCCCGCGGCGGCGACGGCGGTGGCTTCGGTGAACGAAGGCTCGTCGGTCATGAATCGTCGACCATCAGCAGGTTCTCGTAGCTGGCGCGCACCACCTTCTTGTCGAATTTCCCGGTCCCGGTCTTCGGGATTTCGTCGACGAACACGATCCGGTCGGGCATCCACCACGATGCGATCCGCGGCTCGAGGAAGCCAGCGATGTCATCGGCGTCTGCATCGGTGCCGGGCTTGAGGACCACGAAGGCAACCGGGCGCTCCTGCCATTTGGGATGTGCGAGCCCCACAACGGTGGCTTCTGTGACCGCCGGGTGGGCCATGATCGTGTTCTCGACATCGAGCGATGAGATCCATTCGCCACCAGACTTGATCACATCCTTGGACCGGTCGGTGATCCGGATGTAGCCATCGGGGGTGATCTTGCAGACATCGCCGGTTCGCAGCCATCCGTCGACGAACGACTCCGAGGAGCGTTCGTCGTTGTAGTACTCGGCGGCGATCCACGGTCCGCGGATCAGCAGCTCACCGAACGCCTCACCATCGTGGGGAAGTGGCTTGCCGGTGTCGTCAACGATCTTCACACGAAGACCCGGAATCGGCATCCCTGCGGTCTCAAGGACATCGAGTTGGCGTTCCCAGTCCCAGTCCAACATCCACGGCTTGAGGGTTGCTGCTGAAGCGACCGGGTTGGTCTCGGTCATGCCCCATCCCTGGACGACACGGACATTCCGCTCCGTCTTGAACCAGTCGATCATCGCCCGCGGCACCGCCGAACCGCCGCAGAAGAGGGCTCGGACATGGCTCAGACCGATGTCAGGGTTGTCCTCGAGGTGTCGCTGAATGCCAAGCCACACGGTTGGTACACCCGCAGAGAAGGTCACGCGTTCGTTGACGAGGAGGTCGACGATGCCTTTTCCTGACAGGTCGGGTCCGGGATAGGTGAGCTTTGCCCCTACTGTGACCGCCATGAACGGATAGCCCCACGCCGCTGCATGGAACATGGGCACGACCGGCAGCACATTGTCGTGGGTCTCGATCGGGTTCGCCGTGAGGTTCGACAGGGTGTGGAGGTAGGTCGAGCGCTGCGTGTACGCGACGCCTTTCGGATTGCCGGTCGTCCCCGAGGTGTAACAGAACATCATGGGGCTTCGCTCGTCGAGCAGCGGCCATGCCTCCTGCGGCCGGGCATCCGCGATCAGGTCTTCGTAGGCAATCGCACCGTCGATGTTGCAGCCCTCGGTGGTGGGGCCGAGGATCACATAGTGCTCGACGGTCTCGAAGCGGTCGACCAGCGGCGCGATGGCCGGTGCGAGGTCAGGGTCGACGAAGATGACCCGGTCGCGTGCATGGTTGACGATGTAGACGAGCTGGTCGGCGAACAGCCTGATGTTGAGGGTGTGGCAGATGCGGCCGGTGTTCACGGTTGCCCAATAGAGCTCGTGATGCCGGTGGTTGTTCCACGCGAAGGTGCCGACGGCTTCACCCTCGGCCACCCCAAGCGTCGATGCGATGGCGGTCGCCAGCTTGCGAATGCGGCTGTCGGTAGCGGCGTAGGTGGACCGGTGGATGGATAGGTCCGACTCGACCGAGACGATCTCCTGGGGGCCGTATTGCCACACGGCGTGGTCATACAGGGTGCTCAACAGCAGCGGGAAGTCGTCCTGCATGTGCATGGGTGCTCCTCCGTTCGACGGTCGTGTTCGACCTCACGATACAAGTAGGCTGGTTCGGATGGATGAGGTCGGCGATCTCGCACGACGGCTCGCGGAGGTGCAGCGGCAACTGCACGAACTACCGGGCGATGCGTTCGCCGAGCGCTACGCCCTCAAGCGCGAACAGGACGCCCTCAGGGAAGCGGCGAGCACCCATGCAGGCGATCTCGACAAGGGACGACCCACCGAGGATCTGCTCGCCGAACTCGCCGGGTTGCGTTCCCGGATGCACGACATCGAGGCGCAGCGGATCGATCTCGTCACCCAGGCCGGATCGTTCGGTGCCGTGTCGTCGGAGATGGGGAATCTCGGGGGAGTTCAGATCAATCGGGGCATCAACGAGGCGATGGGTCTGTCTGGAATCAAGGCGCGGATCGGTGTGCTCAAGGGCATCCTCACCGACCGAGGCGTCGAGATTCCCCCTGCCGACTGACGAGAACGGGACGGTTGTCGGCGAGCATTACGCTTCGCCTCCATGGGTGACCACCATGTCCACCTCCACCCCCACGGCGCCTACAACGGCGTCGGCCCACCGCCGGGAACCTATCCCGACGGCTTCATCGACTCGTTCGTTGAACATGGACTCGCCAACGGGGCGGACGAGATCGGGTTCACCGAGCACCTGTACCGGTGCCACGAATCCGCAGATGTCCTTGGCCGCTGGTGGGAGAACGCCCGCAAGCCGGACCTTGCTGCGCTGACCATCGAGCATGTCGAGCTCGAACGAACCTTGTCCCTCGATCGTTATGTGGAGGTCGTCACCGGAGCCAAGGACCGTGCACTTCCGGTGTTGCTCGGCCTTGAAGTCGACTTCTTTCCCGAAACGATCGAAGCAGTGCTCGAACTGCTTGACCGGTACCCGTTCGACTTCCTTGTCGGTTCGACCCACTGGGTTCGGGAATGGGGATTCGACTTACCGACCCAGGTTCACGAGTTCGACCGCAGAGGTGCACGGGAGTCGTATGTCGACTATTTCGAGGTGGAGACCCAGCTCGCGGCATCCGGGGCCGTTGATGTCCTCGCCCATACCGATGTCGTCAAGAAGCTCGGTGTGCATCTGGCGGAACCGCCGATTGACCTCTATGAGGCCCTCGCGGTCGCTGCCGGTCGTTCGGGGGTCGCGATCGAAGTGTCGACCGCTGGCCTCTACCAGCCAGCCCGTGAGATGTACCCGCACCCCGACCTGCTTTCGCGGTTCTTCGCCAACGGTGTGCCGATCACGATCGCCTCCGATGCCCACTATCCGGAACAGACAGGCCGTGACCGAAGCCTCGCCGTCGATTTCGCCCGATCGGTGGGCTACCGCGAACGGGTCACCTTCACCGAGCGCAAACGGCGGTCGATTCCCCTCGAGTAACCCGGGGCTGCGGCGATACACTCGCGGGATGTCGACGGCACCCTCTGCCCCAAGCGTGTTCATGGCCACACTGGGCTGCTCGAAGAACCAGGTCGACTCGGACAAGATCGTCGCGGTACTCGGTGACTCCGGATACCGCAACGCCGAGACCGCGGCTGCTGCTGATGTCGTGATCGTCAACACCTGCGGCTTCATCGAGGACGCTCGGCGCGAATCGGTCCAGACGATTCTCGATCTCGCTGACGCCAAGCGACGCGACGCCAAGCTGGTGGTGGTTGGGTGCATGGCACAGCGCTACGAATCGGATCTGGTCGCTGCTCTCCCCGAGGCCGATGCCATCATCGGGCTCGACCGCTACCCGGAGCTCATCGACGACATCGACACGCTCACCGGCTGGCAACCGATCAGCATCGGTGGTGTCAGGCGATCCCGGATGGACATCCTCGATGTCGTGAAACGACCGACGCCGACGACGCCCTACGCCTATGTCAAGGTTGCCGAGGGTTGTAACAAGACCTGCTCGTTCTGCGCGATTCCCCTCATCCGCGGCAAACAGCGAAGCCGAGCTCGTGCGAGCGTCATCGCCGAGATCGAAGGATTGGTTGCCAACAGCGTTCAGGAGGTCGTCCTCGTTGCACAGGATCTCGCGGCGTACGGGCGGGACAACGGCGGAGGTTCGATCGAGCGACTCGTCGCCGAGGCTGCCGATGTCGATGGACTCAAACGGACTCGTCTGTTCTACCTGTATCCACGCGAGATTCGCCAGGATCTCGTCGATGTCATGGCCGGACACCCGGGCATCGCGGACTATTTCGACCTGAGTCTCCAGCATGCATCCCCGAAGCTCCTTCGGTCCATGCGCCGTCCCGGAAGCGGTGACCAGCACCTCGCGCTGTTGGAACGAATACGACAGGCGGCGCCTCGGGCAGCGACGCGGTCATCGTTCATCGTCGGGTACCCCGGTGAGACCGACCACGATCACGAGCTCCTCTGCGAGTTCCTCCTTGCCGCGCGCCTCGACTGGGCTGGCTTCTTCCCGTATTCGGCCGAGGAGGGGACGAGAGCCGCTCAACTCCCGGATCAGGTACCGTCGGAGCTGGCCGCCGAGCGCCTCCGCGAGGTGCAAGTGATCCAAGACGACATCACGGCGGCCGCCAATGCCGGCTGGGTGGGGTCGGCCGTCGAGGTGCTGGTTGATCAGGTCGAGGACGGCGTCGCGGTCGGCAGATCGTTCCGTGAAGCGCCCGAGATCGATGGCGTCATTCTGCTCGACGCGGGGGTGGAAGGCGAGTGGCTCACGGCACACATCGACGGGGCCTACGGCACCGACCTGTCGGCGTCGGTGATTCGTTGATGCTCGTCGAGAGTCTTGCGATCGGCACCGAGCTGCTCCTGGGACAGATCGTCAACACCAATGCCTCTGACATCGCGACGCGCCTTGCCGCCTCGGGCATTACCCATCATCGGCAGTCGGTGATTGGCGACAATCGGGAACGCATGGACGCGGCGATCGCGGCCGCAACGACGCGTTGTGATGCACTGATCGTGACGGGTGGGATCGGGCCGACCGGTGACGATGTCACGCGAGAGAGCGTCGCCTCGGTGGCCGGCATCCCCCTCATGTTCGACGAAGCCCATGCAGCCGAGATGCGCGCCGCTTGGTTGGCGAGAGGGCGCCGCTTTCCCGAGTCGAACCTGCGCCAGGCATATCGTCCCGACGGTGCGATCGTGATCGACAACCACAAAGGGTCCGCGCCCGGATTCCGGATCGAGGTCAATGGCTGCTGGGTCATCTGCCTGCCCGGTGTCCCAGCGGAGATGCGGGCGATGCTCGACGAACAAGTGATGCCGTTTCTGCGTTCCATGTCGGGTACCGACGGCGTGGTGGTGAGCCGGGTGCTCAGGACCTGGGGGATGTCCGAGGCCCAGGTCGGCGAGGATCTCGGTGATCTGTTCGAGGATTCCTCGAACCCGACGGTCGCCTTCTTGGCTTCCGACGGCGAGATCGGCGTCAGGCTCAGCTGCCTCGCGCGCACCGGCGCGGAGGCTGCTGCCCTGATCGACCCCATCGAAGCGGAAGTACGGCGACGACTCGGTCGAGCGGTGTTCGGCATCGATGACGACACGATCGAAGGGGTCATCCATCGCCTCCTCGCGCAGCGTGGCCTCACCGTCGGATCGGCTGAATCCGCGACCGGGGGCATCATCGCGCAACGGCTGACGATGACCCCCGGCGCAAGTGCGACCGTTCGAGGGTCGGTGGTGGCCTACGCGAACGAAGTCAAGACCCGAGTTCTCGGCGTCGATCCAGGGATCATCGAGCGCAACGGTGTTGTATCGGAACCCGTCGCGACGGCGATGGCGCTCGGCGCACGGCGCGTGCTCGGAGCCGATGTTGCCGTCGCGGTGACCGGCTCGGCCGGACCCGAGCCGCTCGAGCAGCCGGTCGGAACGATGATCATCGCCGTGGCCACACCCGACGAGGAAACGGTGAGGACGCTGCACCTTCCCGGTGATCGTGAGCGGGTCAGAGCATACGCGGCGACTGCTGCGCTTCATCTCGTCAGGCGCGCCATCGACCCCACATGAACGGGAATGTGTTTCTCGCCGTTGCCCTCACCGCAACCGAACGCCACGACCTTGCGGCTGCGTTGTCAGAGGAGCGGATCGCCCGCCGTCTTCCCGGCAGACGGGTCGGGCCTGCGAACTGGCATGTCACGGTCCGGTTCGTCGGCGAAGCTGCCGAGGCGGAAGTGGATCGACTCGCGGAACGCGTGGAATCGTACGCAGACGAGGTATGGGCGGGCCGGGTGTGGGTCACGGGCATCGGTGGCTTTCCGCGAGCCAGCAAGGCAACAGTGGCCTACGCGGGTATCGATGACCCGTCGCGCCTTCTCACGGTGCTTGCAGCCATCTGCGACGAAGCTGCCATCGATGTCGGCTTCGACCCCGAGACGCGCCCTTTCGTGCCGCACCTGACATTGAGCCGTATCCGACCCGCCGTGGATCTCTCCGGACTCGTGGATGGGTTGTCGGCTCGGGTTCCGGTGGAGGTGGCTGCGATCACGGTGTTTCGAACCGAGCAGATTCGTGGTGGGGTGGCCTATCGGGCGATCCACGAGATTTCCCTGCGCAAGGCGGCGAGACGCTGATTCGACATCTCAAGAGATGCTCGCTATCGAACAGGTGTTCGCCTATGATGTGACGACGCAGAGAGAACGGAATCTGTCACACCCGTGCGATAGGTTGCCGACACACCGACGAAAGGACACCGGGATGGCAAACCCTGAAGACGACAAGGCCAGGGCCGAGCGGGACAAGAACCTCGACATGGCCATGTCCCAGATCGAGCGTCAGTTCGGCAAGGGGGCCATCATGCGGCTCGGCACCGACGAGGTGCGTCGCATCAAGGCCATCCCCACCGGCGCGTTGTCCCTTGACCTCGCGCTCGGCATCGGCGGCGTGCCTCGCGGTCGCATCGTCGAGATCTACGGTCCCGAATCCTCCGGGAAGACCTCCCTTGCGTTGCATGTGGTCGCCGAAGCCCAACGCAACGGCGGAACTGCGGCATTCATCGATGCCGAACATGCGCTCGATCCGATCTATGCCAGAGCGATCGGTGTCGATATCGACGAACTGCTGATTTCCCAGCCCGACACCGGTGAGCAGGCCCTTGAGATCGCCGACATGCTGATCCGATCCGGCGCCCTCGATGTCGTAGTCATCGACTCGGTTGCGGCGCTCGTGCCACGCGCGGAGCTCGAGGGGGACATGGGCGACACGCATGTCGGACTTCAGGCTCGGTTGATGTCCCAGGCGTTGCGGAAGCTGGCAGGGACAATCAATCGATCTGATACGACGGCGATCTTCATCAATCAGATTCGCGAGAAGATCGGCGTGATGTTCGGTTCGCCGGAAACGACGCCGGGTGGCCGTGCCCTCAAGTTCTACTCGAGCGTGCGGATCGACATCCGGCGCATCGAGTCGATCAAGGTCGGTACCGAGAACATCGGGAACCGCGTGCGAACCAAGATCGTCAAGAACAAGGTCGCACCACCCTTCCGTCTCGCCGAATTCGACATCATGTTCGGGGAGGGGATCTCGCGGGAGGGCAGCCTGCTCGATGTTGCTGTCGAGGAAGGCATTGTCCAGAAGGCGGGTGCTTGGTACACCTATGACGGGGATCAGCTCGGTCAGGGTCGCGAGAAGGCGAAGGAGTATCTCCGTCAGAATCCGGAGCTGTCAGTCCAGCTTCAGGATCAGGTTCTGCGCGCGGTTGGGGTGATCGTCGACGACGAAGCCGGAGCGACCGCGGAGCCGGTCGGTGGCGATGACGACAGTGCGGAATCCGAAACATGACCAACGAAGCGGTATCCCGAGATTTCGCGTTCCCAGATGATCGGTGATGCGGTAGGATCGGAAGGCACACACAACACGACTGATATATACGCCGAGACATGACCGTGACGACAAGCGAGAGCAGGTGACAGCGGGGTAGCCCCACTGTATTTGCTTTTCGTGTGTGTGCCGGGCCCGCGGGGCTCGGCACTGCCGTTTGTGTCTTGCCGAGAGCGAGAACGATATGGATTCGATCATCGGGTTCTTCATTCCGGGAACGATCGTCGCCACGGTGTTCCTTGTTGGCCTGTACCTGGGTCGCAAGTTGGTCCGCCAGCCCCAGGCTCCGGAAGAGATTCTCGCCGACGCGAGGATCGAGGCGCAGCGCATCCTCGCAAGAGCTGACGAGGAGGGGCGAGCGAAGGCCGACACCTATCGTGATCGCGAAGAGGCGACCATCGAGCACCGCAAGGTCGAAATCGACTCTCATGAAGACCGCCTGACCCAACGCGAAGCGACGCTCGAACAGCGCGCCCACAACCTTGCACAGCGCGAAGAAATGGCAATCGAGCGCGAGCGTGTCGCGTCGGACGCCGCCACGGAAGCGGCGCGGCTCGCGGAAGAGGCCCGCCTCGAGCTCGAGGCGCTCGCTGGCTTCGACAGCAAGGCGGCCAAGGAGGAACTGCTCCAGAAGGTCGAGGATGAGGCTCGCCGGGACGCCATGGTGCTCGTGCGGGACATGGAGGCAAAGGCTCGGGAAGAGGCCGATCGTCGGTCGCGGCGAATCCTTGCCACCGTGATCCAACGCTTGGCATCCGATGTGGTGTCAGAGGCGACGGTGTCTGCCGTCGCGCTTCCGTCCGAAGACATGAAGGGCCGCATCATCGGAAGGGACGGTCGCAACATCAGGTCGTTCGAAGCGGTGACGGGGGTTGATCTGATCGTCGACGATACGCCAGAGACCGTGAGTGTGTCAACCTTCGATCCGGTACGGCGCGAGATCGCGCGGCGCACACTGGAGCGACTCGTCGAGGACGGTCGGATCCATCCGACTTCGATCGAGGAGGCATACGAGAAGGCACGCGACCAGGTCGAGCAGTCGATCCGCGATGCCGGGGAGTGGGCAATGCTCGAGGTTGGCATCAACCGACTCCATCCTGAGCTAACGACGCTGATCGGGCGTCTTCGTTACCGCACTTCCTACGGCCAGAATGTTCTGGATCATCTCGTGGAGTCGGCTCACATCGCTGGCATGCTCGCAGCGGAGCTCGGTGTCGACGAGACCGAATCGAAACGAGCCGCTTTCCTTCACGACATCGGCAAGGCGGTCAGTCACGAGGTCGGGGGGTCTCATGCACTCATCGGCGCTGAGATCGCTCGACGGTTCGGCGAGGACCCAGCGATCGTGCATGCCATCGAAGCACATCACAACGAGGTGGAGCCGCGCACGCTGACAGCCATTGTCGTTCAGGCAGCCGATGCGGTGAGTGCGGCGAGGCCTGGAGCTCGGCGTGAGGCCCTTGAATCGTATGTGCGTCGCCTCGAGCGTCTCGAAGAGATCGCCCGCGGGTTCGACGGTGTCGAGAAGGTCTACGCACTCCAAGCCGGTCGTGAGGTTCGAGTTGTGGTGGATCCCGGCAGCCTCGACGATCTCGGATCGCAGAGTCTCGCACGGTCCATCGCGAAGAAGCTGGAGAACGACCTACAGTACCCGGGCCAGATCGAGGTGACGGTCATCCGCGAATACCGAGCCAAGGGCTACGCACGCTAGGACCAGCCGGTTGGTGATCGTCGAGGAGCGGCATGTCGCAGATCTCCATGCTTGGAACGCCCGCCGTCAGGGAAGCGCGGAATCCGACACGCGACGGCTTGACCTACTTCGTGCGGACATTCGGATGCCAGATGAACGAGCACGACTCCGAGCGCATCGCCGGACTGCTCCAAGCTGACGGCATGACGCCGGTTCTCGCTCCCGATCGAGCCGATGTCATCGTTGTGAACACATGCACGATTCGGGAAAACGCCGACGCGGCGCTGTTTGGCTATCTCGGATCGCTCAAACGACTCAAAGACGATCGACCGTCTCTTCGCATCGCGGTTGGCGGTTGCTCGGCCCAAAAGGACCGGGACGAGGTGCGCCTTCGCGCGGACTGGGTGGATGTCGTGTTTGGCACACACAATGTCCACCGCGTCGTCGAACTCCTCGACCACGCCGACGATTGGGGTCCCATCACCGAAGTCTGGGAGGAGACGCGCCCAGACGATGCCCGTCCTGCCGGCCTTCCCGCCCCGCGCGAGTCGGACCATTCGGCTTGGGTCACGATCACGGTCGGCTGCAACAACTCGTGCACCTTTTGTATTGTCCCGATCGTGCGCGGCCGTGAGATCAGCCGCCGACCCGGCGACATCATCCGGGAGGTGGAACGCTTGGCGGCAGACGGTGTTCGCGAGGTGACCCTACTCGGTCAGAATGTCAACTCCTACGGGAGGGACCTCGACCTGAACGGGCGCAGTCCACTGTTCGCAGAGCTGCTCCGGAGTGTCGGGTCGGTCGCCGGTATCGATCGTGTCCGATACACGAGTCCGCACCCGAAGGACTTCACGGACGATGTGGCCCACGCCATGGCCGCGACCGAGGCGGTGTGTGAGCACATTCACTTCCCTCTCCAATCCGGAAGTGACCGGGTTCTTGCGAGGATGCACCGTGGATACACCTCCGACCGCTTTCTCGCCAAGCTCGAGATGATGCGCAGCATCGTGCCCGACCTCGCCGCTTCAACCGATGTGATCGTCGGCTTTCCCGGAGAGACCGACGCCGACTTCGAAGCGACGCTCGCAACCATCGAACGGGCACGATTCGACTCGGCGTTCATGTTCCAGTTCTCGCCGCGACCGGGGACACCGGCAGCCGAAATGCGCGATCAGGTTGACGGGGAGGTTCTCCGGGAACGATTCGAGAGGCTCGTGGCGGCACAGAACCGTATCACCTTCGAGCGGAATCGCGAACGGATCGGGCGCCGCGAGGAGGTGATGGTGGTCGGTCCGTCACGAAAGGACCCACAGATCGCGACGACTCGCTCCCGCGGAAACCGCATCGTGCACCTTCGGGGTGAGTGGGCTCCGGGAACGCTGCTCAATGCACAGATCAGTCGCGCAGCACCCCATTATCTTGAGGGAGTTCCGGTCTGAGCATCGTCGCGATCGTCGGTCACACGGCTTCGGGGAAGTCCGCGATCGCCGAGGCCGTGGCAGACCGGTTTGGTGCCGAGATCCTGTCGGTGGACTCGATGCAGGTCTATCGGGGCATGGACATCGGCACGGCAAAGCCGACCCTGCGCGTACGGGAGCGAATCACCCACCACATGATCGATCTCGTCGATCCGGTCGACGAATACGATGTTGCGACCTTTCAGCACATGGCAAGGGCCGTCCTCGCCGACGGATCCGGCCGGAATGCAAGAATGCTCGTCGTTGGCGGATCCGGACTCCATTACCGAGCTGTTGTGGATCCGCTCGAGTTTGGTCATGCGGATGCATCGGTTCGGAGCTTTCTTGAGGCGTTGGAGCCTGCACAGGCGCGCACCCGCTTGGCTGCGGTGGACCCGGCCGCTGGAGAGCATGTCGATCTCGACAACCCGCGCCGAGTGGTTCGTGCGCTCGAGATCTACGAAGTGACCGGGCAAACCCCGAGCTCCCGGTACCGGACACCCGAAGCCGCCGCGATACGCGAATACGAGCCGCTGATTCCCCATACAGCGATCGGTCTCGATGCCGGGGATGCTGCTCGTGAGCGGTCTGAGCAGCGCCTCGATCGCATGCTCGAAGCGGGTCTCCTCGCTGAAGTGGAGTCGCTCACCGGACGACTCGGTCGCACGGCCGCGCAGGCAGTCGGCTACAAGGAGCTGTTGCCCGTCGTTGCGGGCCGGATCTCCCTTGACGATGGTGTTGCGGCCGCCAGAGCAGCGACCAAGGCGCTGATCAAGCGGCAGCGGACCTTCTTCAGGAGGGATCCACGGATTGTCTGGATACCGTGGCAGGATGAGGCCGACGGGAGGATCGGAGCCGTCATGGAACAGATCGAGAGGACCACATCGTGGAGTTCGTGAAGGTGGAGGGTCTCGGCAACGATTTCCTCGTCTTTGACGGACCGTTCGAACCCGATCCCGCTGATGTGGTTGCGTGGTGCGACCGTCGGCGGGGCGTTGGCGGCGACGGCGTGCTCGTCATCGAGTCACTCGACGAAGGAACCGTCAAGATGCGCTACTGGAATGCGGACGGCGGCGAAGCCGAGATGTGCGGCAATGGGCTCCGGTGCGTCGCCAGGCTTGCGTACGAGCGTGGTTGGGTGTCCCGTGGGGACTTCATCGTTCGGACTGCCGTTGGGGATCATCCGGTTGTGGTGTACGACGATGTCGTGCATGCCTTCGTGGGCACGCCGAGTCGATACCGGACGGAGACCCTCGAGATCGATGGTGTGTTCGTGCATCCCCTTTCGATCGGAAACCCACACGCGGTCATCTTTGTCGATACGGTCGCAGATGTGGAGATCGAACGGATCGGGCCCCTTGTCGAGACCGATCCCCTGTTCCCGGATCGGACGAATGTCGAATTCGTGGAGATCGTTGAGAACGGCATCCGAGCGAGGATCTGGGAACGGGGGGTGGGGGAGACGCCTGCGTCAGGTACAGGGGCAACCGCCGCCGCCTACATGGCCCATGCCGTCCATGGAGTGAACGCGCCGGTTCGGGTGGAGCTCGCGGGCGGCTTCCTCACGGTATCGTTCGACGACGCGGGCGCGTGGATGGACGGGCCTGCCGAGATCGTCTTCCGCGGCTCGATCGAGTCCGTGTCCTAGTGCGGACAACAGCCGCTACCCGATGCGGCGCAGGACCGCGACCACGACTCCAAGGATCGTCAGTCCGTCGGTGTACACCACCGGCTCATACGCCGTGTTCGCCGGATGGAGCACGATGCCGTTGCTGGTCTGTTCGAAGCGTTTGACGGTGGCTTCGTTGTCGTCGATGAGGGCGGCGACGATCTGACCGTTGCGGGCCGTCGATTGCTTCTGCACGACCACATAGTCCCGGTCATGGATCCCTTCATCGACCATCGAGTCGCCTCTGATCGTGAGCATGAACACGGGTTCCCTTCCGACGAGTTCGGTCGGCAACGGGTATACCTCTTCGATGTCTTCCTCGGCGATGATCGGTGATCCCGCCGCGATGTTGCCGACGAGCGGCACATCGCGCACCGCGGCCCGAGCGATCGGGATCGCGGCGTCTGGCTGGATCACCTCAATGGCGCGAGGTTTCGATGGATCGCGACGAATGAAACCTTCCTTGGCGAGGGTGGAGAGGTGGCTGTGCACCGTCGAGGGGGAGCGAAGTCCGACCGCATCCCCGATCTCTCGAACGGACGGCGGATAGCCACGGTCCGCAACGGTGCTGGTGATGAGGTCGAGGATCTCACGCTGTCGTGTGGTGAGTGTTGTGGGGTCAGGCACATGTCCTCCGTTCGTCCGTGGCAGTGTACCGCCTCGGAAGCGAAAGACCAAACATATGTTCGATATCAAGCCATGTTGCAGCGTGCCGATCGCGAGACCAGCGCCGGTGTATCGGTAGTCTGCGTGTCTGGCACGGGAGGGTCGGTGCAAAAGATCTGGATGGGGATAGCAGGCGTTCTGTTTATCGCGTCCGGCGTACTCATCTTCGTCGCCTTCACCGGTTCGTCGCATCCGATGGGTGCGATCTCCGTCGAAGCCGCGACGGCGCCCGGCGACACCATGGAGCTGCGAGACAGCAGCGATTGCCGAGACGACTTCCCCGGCTGGCGCGGCGTGGTCGGTGCGAGCGAACACGAGGACGCGGCGGCGTGGTTCGATGAGGTCTGGGGACCGGCTGTCGAACCATGGACATCGCGGTCCAACACCCTTGGCGTGGCGGGGGAGTGGCGGCACTACGCGGATCTCAGCGTCCGCTTCGTTGGCGATGGTTACACGGTCCAGACCTTTGCCGGCACGGTGGACCACGGGTGTCCGAGCAGCGAAGCGTCGACCTGGGGCGCGGTCCCACAGTCGGCGTGGACCCAACCGGGCGCAACCTGCCCATCCACCGATGTCATCGTGTTCGCTGGAACCGAGTACCTCCCGAAGCCGAATGCACTCGGCAGTCCTACTGAGCCGACGCTCACGCCTCCTGGAGGGTGGGACCTCATCACCTACCCCAATGGTGGAGCGGTCGCGTTTCGAGATGATGACGCCAACGACATCTCGGTCCGATACCCGGGCTCGACCGTCTACCAACTTCACAGCGTCGGGGGAATCTGCGCGTCGGAGTGACGCAACCCGGATCACGACCATTTCATGCTTGACAATCGAACAGATGTTCGATATGGTTTCTCCCAACGATCGAACATCTGTTCGGTACGGGTGGGATTCGAGGTCGAAAAGCCGACGATCCGAGGCACCGCAGGTGCGGCGCCCATGTGCACCGAAAAGTGTCACACCCGGACCGTACCGTGATCGTATGAGCTTCGGCTCATCACTGGGCACACGGGTCACTCCGTGAGGGCCCGGCTGGACGAGGTTGCAGGAGTGAGCAGCATGACGATCATGAACGGCGCACGATTTCGGGCGCTCTCCATCATCTCCATCACCGTGATCGTTGTGCTGCTGCTCCTGACCTCGGCGGGGCAGGCATCGCTCGAGGGGACCGCAACCGAGCCCTATCGGGTCAGGAGCGGTGACACCCTCTGGCAGATCGCCGGTGACCTCGGTCCGGAAGACCGGGATCGTCGGGAGGTCGTCGCGGTGATCCAGAGGATCAACGACCTCGGTTCTGAACCACTCCAGATCGGTCAAATCCTTGAGATCCCGGTCGTGGACACCTAGCCAGCAGTCTGTTGCTGGCGCCAGCGCGGTGCGACGACAGTACGATGCCGGACATGCGCTGCCCCCTGTGCTTCACCCACGACACGAAGGTTGTGGACTCCCGACAGACCGACGGTGGCATGGCGGTGCGCCGTCGACGAGCTTGCCCTGAATGCGGGCACCGATTCAGCACATTCGAGCGGCCCACGACGGTGATCGTGATCAAGCGCGATGGGCGCCGCCAGCCCTTCGATGTCGACAAGGTCCGCCGCGGGGTGACCATCACCCTCGCCGATCGGCCCGTTGCGGATGAGGCGGTCGATGATCTGGTGGCGGCGGTGGAACGAGCCGCGTACACCTCACGGCAGAACATGACCGCCGATGAGATCGGCCAGCTCGTTCTTGAGGGATTGCGAACCCTCGACGAGGTCGGGTATCTCCGGTTCGCCTCCGTGTACAAGGAGTTCCAGGATGCAAGCGACTTCGAGCGTGAGGCGGCATCACTTGAGGTTGATCCGCTCAGATCTGAGTGAGGTCGTCCATGTGCGTCTCGAGTTCGCCTGCGTAGTTCACGATGCGTCCGTCGATCTCGGTGCGGAACGCTCCGAGCGCAGTTGCTTCTTCGGTCATGAGAGAGGCGCGGAGGGCGTCGAGTTCCGTCACGAGGGCCAGGGCGACGGTGGTGTTTCCTTCCGAGAGCGCCGAAAGGTACTCGGTTTGCCAATCGGTGTAGCGAGCGTGGGATGCCTGGGCCGCGGCCTTGACATCGCCAAAGGTCGGTTCGTCGGGAAGCTCGGCAAGGGCTGCTGCGTCGTCTGCGAGCGACGCAGCGAGCGTGACACTGATCGTGTTGATCGTCTCGGAGCTTGCGGTTGTGGGGAGGTTTCCCGGACTGAGCATCGTGGGGATCCTGACGCGGTAGACATAGCCGTTCCCAAGGCGGCCAGCGAGTTCGCTTCCCTCCGTACCGAGGATCGCGGTTTCTTGTTTGAGGGGTTCGAGGGCGTCGATCGGCCCCTTCGGTACGAGTGGCAGGATGCTCGGCAGCGGTTCGGATGCAACCTCTTGCATGGTGAACGCGGCGCTGTCGAGTTCGGCGATCATCGGTATCGCCGTGGACAGCGATTCGGGGGTCGAGTCGATTGTGGTGATTGCGTCGAGGGCAGACTGGGCGCCAGGGAGTTGGTTCCGCACTGCGACGGTCGCGTCGTAGTAGCGCTGGCGGACTGCGATCGCCTCCGACTCGGTGGCCCGCGGGAGCCAGATCGCGGCAATACCGACAGCGACGATGAGCAAGATGAGCACCACCACGATGGGCCATCGATACGACCTCCGGGATCGGAGTTGCCGTGGAAGCTCTTCGTCGAACGCTGCTGCATCGGAAGGCGGCTCGTTCACAGGCTCGATCACCTGCTTGGCCTCGGGCATGGGGGGCGGGGGCGGGAGATTCGGTGCCATGGTGGCCGCGGCGGCGGCCGGTTGTGGAGGCAGCCGCCTGCGGTCGTAGGTTGCGTTGAGGGTGCCCGGATCGCCGTCGAAGGACGAGACCGTGATGCTTGTGGTTCGAATGGTCGTCGTGGCAACCCTCCGCTCGTCGGACGGTGCCGATGCCGCGGGACCATCGGCAATCATGTCGTTCTCGCGGGTGAGATCAGCGATCGCATCCGCACCCGAGGGAGATGGCGGAGCGGCTCCGACCGCTTCGAGAAACCACGAACCGTTGTCGCGGTCCTCGCCGTCGGGGATGCTGGTCGTCATGTGTTCGTGCTCCGTGGGACAATCCGGTCATGAAGATACCCGTCGTTCGCCTTCATCCTCGGATTCCCATACCCACGATCGCGCATCCCGGTGACGCCGGAGCGGACCTCGCGGCCGCCGAAGACGCGACCATTGAACCGGGGGCGGTCGCACTGGTGGGGACGGGGCTTCGGCTTGGCATTCCTCGCGGATACGCAGGATTCGTGCTGCCGCGTTCGGGTCTCGCAACCCGCCACGGGGTCACCGTCGTGAACGCGCCGGGCCTCATTGATGCCGGGTATCGCGGGGAGTTGCGTGTGGGTCTGATCAACCATGGCAATGCCCCGTTCCGCGTCGCTCGCGGAGACCGGATCGCCCAGCTCGTCATCATGGCGATCGAAGCCCCCGAATTCGTCGAGGTGGCGTCCCTCGACGACACGCCTCGGGGGGAGGGTGGATTCGGATCCACCGGTATCGAGGGCCGGTAGAAAGAACCCCCTCGTGATACCATCGGGGCCACGCGGACGTAGCTCAGCTGGTAGAGCGCAACCTTGCCAAGGTTGAGGTCGCCGGTTCGAACCCGGTCGTCCGCTCCGCGAGGAGGGCGGTCCACCGTGACCGCCTTTCCTGTTCGGCGACGTGGCCGAGTGGCTAGGCAAGGGTCTGCAAAACCCTGGACGCGGGTTCGATTCCCGCCGTCGCCTCTGATCGGTGTTGATCGACCATCCAGCGGGTCACGAGTGCGTCTAGAGTCGCGTGATCCGACTGATCGAGGCGGCACCATGGCCGAGATGACCGAACCTGGACCCGCGCAAGCGCCGAAGGCAACCTTCGGCAAGAAGCAGATCATTGCCACGATCCTGACGCTCATCGTCCTCATCGTGGTCTTTGCCGTCGTGCTGCCCCAGTTCGGTGACTATGGCGAAGCGTGGTCTGCAATTCGAGCCATGGAGGCGTGGCAGCTCGGACTCATCGTGGCCGCGACGGTTGGGCTCATCATCGCCTATGTGTATCCGTACTCGGCAGCGATGCCGGGACTGCGATATCGCCATGGCTTCTACACGCGTCAGACATCGTTCATGATCTCGAATGTCATCCCGGCCGGTGGAGCGTTTGGACTCGCGATCCAGTACGGGATGCTGTCGAGCTACGGATACGGACCGGCACCGGCGACTGCAGCGATCGGTATCACCGGCGTCTGGAACACGCTTGTCACGCTCTCCCTCCCGTTGGTCGGTGTCGTCGCCCTGATGGTGACGGGTCAGGGCGGTGTCGACAAAGTTGCGCTCACCGTCCTGGCAGCCGTGGTCGTTGTCGTCATGGTCGGTGGGCTTGCGTTGATCCTGCGCAGCGAACCTCTGGCACGCCGCATCGGGAGCTGGGGCAACGCCGTTGTCGCATGGGTGTCGAAGCTCATCCGACGCGACCTGTCGTTTGATGCCGAGGCGGCAATCGTCGACTTCCGCGACTCGATCATCGATGTGGTTGCGGACCGCTGGGTGCTGATCACGCTCGCGAATGTGGGCCAGCAGCTCGCGCAGTTCGCGATCCTGTACCTCGCGGTTGCCGCCCTCCAGGGGGGTTTCGGGGGGCCGGTTTCAATGGCGGAAGCGTTCGCTGCGTTCTCTCTCGGAAGGCTTGCAACCTTCATCCCGATTCCACCAGGCGGCCTCGGCACCACCGATGCGATCATCAGCGGCATGCTGACGACCTTCGGGATGCCGAGCAGCGATGCCCTCGCCGCGACCCTCGTTTGGCGCGCGGCCACCTACTTCCCTCAGGTCTTCATCGGAACCCTCACCATGGTGCTGTGGCGACGCGACGCGGCCCGAAAGGCGGTTGCGGCGTGACCTTTGCCGTTGGGCGAGGGGACCACTATCTTCGGCTCTCCCATCCGGGCGATTAGCTCAGCGGCAGAGCACTGCCTCGACACGGCAGGGGTCACTGGTTCAAATCCAGTATCGCCCACAAGAGAGAAACCCTACGGCTGGGGGCTGTCGCACAGATGGTTTCTGGGCAGCGAGTTTCAGCGTGTTGTGGGTGAGGACGCGCCGATCTTTGTTCTGGATTTATGTGGCTGCAAGTCGGTGGCGGTGGATTTTGAGAAGGTTGTGGACTGTGCATACGAGTCGCCATTCATTCGATGTAGCGTCGAGCCCTCGCATCGAGAATCTCTGAAACCCCAGGTTGGCTTTGACGTTCTCAATAACCGTCTCGACGGTGGTTTTCCGTTTGGCGTAAAGGGCTGCGCCGTGTTCGGTAGCGAGACATTCAACCATTGCTTGTCGGATCTCGATCGAATCGGGGAGACCGCTGCGATGATTCTTTAAGAGTTTGCGGGCTGTGGTCGTAGAAGCGCCCATCTCGGCGGCGGCTGCGGTGACCGTGATCTCCCCTCGGTCGAGGCGTTCAACAACTTGTCTATGTTGAGGAGTCTGCTGATCATCGGCGCCAAATGCGAGGGTTGTTCTTCGTCTAAGTGCGTGAACAGGGCGTAGGCGTCTTGGTTCGGGTCGCTCCGAGGACGGCCTGAGTGGCGTCCTGGGGTCTACTGATCATCGAGGCCACATGCGAAACGGTCGTACTCGTCTGCCTTGGCGACGCGACACTATTCGCTCCGGGCATCGGGCCGGGGCTTGCTAGGGACGCACGGCGGCCCGGGATCGGAACACGATGTCACACCGGACGTGGATCGCAGGTTGGCTCGAGCCGCCTTGTTTGCAGGCGGCTACGCTCGGAGTGATTCGATTGGGTCGACTCGGGTGGCTCGGATTGCTGGGTAGACGCCGGCGAGTGTGCCGACCGTGGCTCCGAGGAGGGTTGCGAGTGGTGCCGCTGGTGGCAGCGCGTAGGCCCAGCCACGGATGGCGGAGAGGGAGGAGCCGGCGAGTATCCCAATCGTTGTACCGGCGAGCCCTCCGACGGTTCCGATGAAGGCGGCTTCTATGAGGAACAGTGTGGCGATGGAAGCCTTGGTGGCTCCCATGGATCGTCGGATGCCGATCTCGGCTCTGCGTTCCCAAACGGCGATGAGCATGGTGTTGGTGATTCCGATTGCTGCGGCGGCCAGCGTGACCGCGGCTAGGGCGACGATGAGGTCGCGAGTGTCTGCGGTGATTCGTCCCCGGAGCTGCTCGGGTTGAGGTGGCAGCTGGATACTGACCAGGTTGGGCTCTTCTGGGTAGACGAGCAGGGCTGCCCGCTGTGCTACTGGCTGTGCCGTGCCCTCTTTGACGCGGACGAGCAGTGATCGGGGCTCGATGTTCGGGTCGAGGTGGCCGACTGCGTTTGGGTTGACGATGACGCTGGTGGTCAGGAGCCCGGTGTTGTTTGCGTCGGCGACGACGCCGACTACGTCGAACGGTTGGCCATTGAGGTAGATGGTCTGCTCGCCGGCGGTTGGGGTGACGTGGTAGTCGCGGGCGAGCGTTTGACCGAGGAGCGCGATGCGTGTGTTTTGAGCTTCTGCCCAGTGGGTGGGAATCGCTCCGGCGATGATGTTGGCCTTGGCGGCGAGGAGCCCGCTGCTGTCGGCCACGATGAGGGGGACGTTGCGGCTCTCGGTCTGGCGGGCAGTGCGTATTGAGAGGGGTGTGGTGTCGGCCGCGATATTGGTATAGATCCCGGCGGCGATGACACCGTCGAGAGTTGCGAGTCGGTGGGCGATCGCGGCCGGGGTGTCGGCGTGTTGAGCGTGCGGGATGTCTATCGTCACGGCATTGGCGGTGAACGCGTCGAAGCGGCGGGAGACCTGTAAGGAACCGCTGGCCGTAAGGCCCGCGATAGCAACGATCGCGGCGATGCCGAGGCAGACTCCGAGGGCGGTGAGGGCGCTGCGTTTCGGGCGACGGGCAACGCTGCGCCACGCGTCACGGATCTGATCGCTGGTCACTTGCTGGTCCGCATCGGGTTGATGATTTGACCATCGCGCAAGCTGAAGACTCGGTCTGCTCGCTTGGCGACGTCGGGGTCGTGGGTCACGATCACGACTGCGCGGTCGGTGTGATCGGCCTGGGTGAGGATGTTGAGTACGACCTCGGTGTTATTGCTGTCGAGATTGCCGGTGGGTTCGTCGCACAGCAGTAGCAGTGGGCGGCGGACCACGGCGCGAGCGATCGCCACTCGTTGTTGCTCGCCGCCCGACAGGGTGCCAGGAAAAGCCGCCAGCCGGTGGCTCATTCCTACGGCTCCGAGCGCATCGGCGGCCGCCGCGCGGTGTCGGCTCTGCGGCGTCCCGTGATATTGGAGGCTGATCATTACGTTCTCGAGGACCGTCAGGTGTGGTATGAGGTGAAACGACTGGAAAACGAATCCGATGCGCTGCGCTCGGAGTGCGGTTAGCCGGCTGTCGGGAAGGTCACGGGTTTTGACACCCGCCAGTGTGTATTCCCCTTCGGTGGGGCGGGCGAGTAGGCCAAGGATGTGGAGCATCGTCGATTTCCCGGATCCGGAGGTTCCGGTCACCGCCACGATCTCTCCCGCTCCGATCGTGATGGTGACCTGGTGGAGGGCCGTGACGTGGTTGGAGAATCTCTGCGTGACGTTCGTGAGGGCGACCAGGTCAGGACGAGGGAGGGTCATCGGTGCTGTCCGCGGTGACGAGTTGCACTTGGTCCCCAACGCGCAATGAGCCGTCGGTCGCTTCCACGACGACGCGGCCCGATACGCTGAGACCGACGTTGACATCGACGGGTCGGCTGTTGTCGCCTTCGACTACGTCGAGCCATGTGTTTCCGGCGCCGTCGTCGTGAATCGCCGTGATCGGAACCGTCAGTGCCTCCTGCGATGAGACTGCGGTCGTGATACTCAGGGCGCCGGATGACCCGATACGATCCGGCGTGAGCGGCTGGGTCGGTTCGAGTTGGACGAGCGTCGTGCCGAGGGTCGGTGATGCCCCTTCGTCGTCGGTGGATGAGCCCGGTGGCGACGGTGCTGGGACGGCGACCACTTGGGCGGCTGCGACAAAGCCGTCCGAGAACCTGACCTCGGCTGGTTGACCCGAGCGGACGCCCGCGGCTTCGACAGTCGCGATGGTTCCCACGAGCGTCAAGGCTCCCGAGGATACGACCAACGCGTCGGCATCGACAGTCGAGCCGACTGTCACGCCAACTTCGGTCACGCTGCCCGGGAGCGTGTTGACGAACACGATCTCGCCGAGCGGGACGATGGCGTCGGTGCCCGTCTCGCCTACTTCAGACCCGTCGGCGTCCAGGGGCTGGTAGCCGAGGTCACGGTACAGAGCCGCGACCGCGCGGGCGGTGGCGCGATCGTAGAAAGCCTCATCCCATACCTCGCCGTAGCCAAGGTCTGCCAACGCCTCGTGAAGCTGTGCGACGTCGGGTCCGCGGGCGCCAAGTGTCATGGGCCGGTAGGCCGGTACGGGGCCTTCCATTGCGATGATCGGCCGATTGGCCACAGCGAGAAGCACCGTGCCGGCAGCCACGGGATCTCCTGGGAGGAGCGGAACTTCGGTAGCCACTGCGATTGTGCCCTGCGGAACCGCTGGCGCTCCGATTCTCGTTGTGGTTTCCGGTCGTACCTCGGCCTGTCCGGTCACGGTTTGGGTGAGCGTTCCCTGCTCAACCGCGACGACGACTCGCGGCTCAGCGAACTGGCTGGATCCACCGCCGTTGTTCGCGATCCCGCGACCGCCAACAAACCCGGCTAGTCCCCCCAAAACGATCGCGACCGCGACCGCGATCCATCGCATCGGTCGTCCTCGGGGACGGGGACGCTCTTCTGTCTCCTGATCTCGGAGCAGTCGGAGGTCGTTGTCGGGTGCCGTGCTCATGAGGCGAGGATTGCCGCGACGCGAGCGGAGGCGGAATGCTGCAGCTCAGCGATCCCAAGCAACTCGCCTTCATGGTCGTTGATCCAAGACGACGCCGCTGCGACCAGTGCGTCGTCCACAGCCTCATACACACCGCTCGCGGTTTGGCACTCGGCATCCGTCACCGCCATCGCAACCTCATCCGGGCTTGGCGCGCCTGTCGTCGGCCGCGACCCGAAGCGCTCTTGCGCTAGTTCGACGGCGCCCGACACTGTCGCCACGTCGAAGCCTGCATCGCGCATGCAGCCGGCGTAGCGGCCTTGCGCCGCCTCGAACTCGGTCGACGCGTACGCGGTTTCACTGAACTGCCGCAGCCCCTGCGGAAAGTACTCAAATGTGAGGAAATCGGCGACGGAGCCGTACACGGCGATCCTGCCTTGAGCAACACACCCCTCCGAAGCGGCACCAACAACCGCGCCGTCTGGAAGATTCACCGTGACCTCCACGGCGGTGTCGTCCACCTCCGCCCGCGAATACGCCAGCTGCTGGTCGGGTGTCAGTGTCGCGAGATACGCCGCGACGGCTGAATCGACGTCCTGGTGGCTGGTGTCGGCGGTGCCGATACGTGTTCCGTACCCATCCTGTTCTGCTTCGCCCCGGTTCATCCGGAACGGCAAGCCGGCAAGGCTGCGCGTCGGGCGAGGATCGGCTCGCAACAGAGTGTACGGCAGATATCCAAAGCCGGCCGCGGCCATGCACTCTGCGGTCACCTTGAGTTCGGCGACTACGAACTCCACAGGCGTGTTGTACAACTCGACGAGCGCCTGGCGAGTGGCAGGCTGCACAGGTTCAGCCGCCGCGCCAGACGCGCATGCCGCCCCCGCCACAGCCACCGCACCCAACAATCCAAACAGTCGGAGTCGGCGATCGTGCATGATCAATCGCTCGCATTCAAAGGCCATTGACCGGGGCTGGCGGCCATGGGAGTGTGAATCGCTGTCAGGCGCCGGGCCCCGGTCAATGGAGTGGACGGATGTGTCAGGTGCAGTTCTGAGCGGACGTTCTCACGTAGAAGTGGTCCGTCTTGTTGTTCTGCGAACCCAAGGTCGACACGTTCGTGTTCGGAGCAAAGTTCCAGATCGTGTCGTCGCCCGGGAACCCGTTATTGACCGCACACCAGCGATTCCCCGTGCGGTTCTTGCCCGAAGACACAAGATCGTCGGCCACGTCGACATTGTTCGTTCCAGCAGCCGCTCCCGAGTCGAGCAGCTTCGGATGCACATAGTTCGTGCCGTCAAACGCACAGAACCGACCTGAATTGCAGTCTGAAGCCAGGGCAGGCGCCGCTGCCCCGACGACCAATAAACCGATCAGTAGCACGACTGTGGATAATCGTCGCACCATGGCGTCCTTTCGTTGAAGTGCCAGCGAACGCTGACGAAATCGGGTTGCATCCCCCTCTCGAATCCAGCGCCCCTTTGGCGAGGGCGACTTAGATAGTCCTTGGTTGCCGCTTCCGCAACAACCCTTGCGCGCATTATCACCGAACACGCACCAGGTGTCAAGGCCCCTTGCGCAAGGGTTCTTGACATGTGGGCTTGTCGTGGGCAATCTGACCTCATGAGAGGAGAGGTGCCAGATGCCGCTATCAGTGAGCTGCTTGTTGTGCTCGACGACTTGGTTGGCGTCGCAGATGCCAATATCGAGAGATCGCGACAGATCACACGACGTATTTGGGTGCTACGGCGGCAGGTTGCATCCGGACGATCGCTTGTCGACATCGTGCGAAGCGAGCGGCGGCCGCTCATCGTGGAACTGATCACGGAGAACGTCAGCGCTCTCAATCATGTCGGTGCGCGGCTTCGCTGGTCCGAAGCGACAGCTCTGAAGCAGGAAGGCATCACCGTGGCGGAGATCGCCCGTCTGTTAGGCGTGAGCCGACAGCGGATCTCTGACCTGTTATTGAACCCTCCCGAATCAGTCGTATCCGGCAGAGTTGCCAAGTAGCGGTCGGTCAGACAGCGTAGGCGCCGCCTGCGTCTAAGTCTGGTTAGACGCAGTTCAGGTTCGGAGTACTTCGCCTAACGGGGCGTGGACCGGCTGGTAGAGTCGCCGTTGTACTTCGTCTAACAGGGAGCGTGGGGAATGGCGGCTGGAACCGGCACACCGTCGTTCGGCCTCGCCCAATGGTCGTGTATGAATCTGAAGGTGTCCGCAAGACACGCTCATACCCACCGAAATGCTACGAAGAGCACCGATGGACCCTACGCGCCTCCAGCCCATGGTAACTAACGGGAAATGGGCTACTGCATGGTGCATCGCTGAGCCACATCGCAGCGATCGTTCTGCCTCGACACGGCAGGGGTCACTGGTTCAAATCCAGTATCGCCCACCACAACACCGGACGCGTCGCGCGTCACGCCGAGTTCAGACGCGGAGGTCGCTCATCAGGTAGTCGATCACCTGTTGTGCCGAGTACTCGGTCGAGCCATCGGGGGCGAACCGGGCGACGAAGGCAGCATCATCCCCTGAGGTGACGAGCATCTCCTCGGTTCGGCCTGTCGGCGTGACCTGGGGGAGCCCCACATTGGCGAGCAGTGAGTTGCACAGGCACTTCCGTCCGACCGTGTCAGCAAGCTCTCCACCCTTCTCGAGGTATTCATCGACCGGTTCGGATGGGCAACGCCACCCGATGGTCCCGTTGGGTCGTTCGTAGGCGTGCCGCAGATAGCCAAGGTCGCAGATTCGGTCTCGTTGCTCGTACAGCACCGGGTTGGACAAGGTCTGTAAGAGCTCGACAACCTTGAAGGGGAATCCCGTCGGCGACGCCACGGGATCGGTGTACACCTTGACATCGTGCTCCCGAGATTGACGGATCACCTGGTCTTTGACATCTCGCGTGAACCCGGACTCATTGCAGTAGGCGAACGCGGTCCCGACCTGAACCCCGACAGCACCCGCTTCGATCGCACTCTTGACCTGATGTGGCTCGGCATAGCCTCCGGCGAGCCAGAAGGGTTTGCCCAGCTCGGCGATCGCATCGAGATCGACTTCGTCCCTTTCGCCGTAGATCGGTTCCCCGATCTCGTTGAAATCGCCCTTCTTGCGCGGCGGAGCATTGTGTCCTCCGGCGACGGGGAGTTCCACTACGAAGCCATCGACCTCTCCGGATGACTTCGTCGCGAGCATCTTGGCGAGGATGTTGGAAGACACGATGGCGAGGAACCGGGGCCGCGGCAGCTTCCCAACGAGGTCTTTCGCGAACTGGGTTGGCGAGAACCGAACGAACGGGTCGGCCTTCTCGGTGAGGCCCTTCACATCGATCCGCATCTCTACATCGAAACCCTCGGCGAGTTGGTCGAGAATGCCCGGGATGGCTTTCGGGATGCCAGCACCCATGAGGATGTAGTCGACCCCGGCAAGCATTGCACCATAGATCGACGGGAGGGTCGGGACCTGGATCTTCTCAAGGAAGTTCACGCCCACTGGATTGCCATGGCCCTCCTTTGCGAGGAACACCTCCACGAAATTCGCAGCCACCAGGAGCTCGTTGGTTGCCTGAGACGCCTTGTGACTGATCATGGGCTTGGTGACAAAGGGCTCGTTGTCACCCTTTCCGCCATCGATGAAGTACTTGTCGATGATCCGTTTCGCCATCTCACGGACGGGGAACGATGCGAGGGCTCTCCGCATGTGCCCGTCGGGGTCCCCCATCTGGAGGCGCCGAGCCAAAATGATGTCGAGGGCCGTCCCGGAGACAACACCGAGTTGTCCCGTACGCGACACAGCGTTGGCGAGTCGCCAATCCGAGACAGCCGCGCCCATGCCACCTTGAATGATGATGGGCAGGCTTGCGGTCATGGCGGCTCTCGATTGGTAGACGGACGAAGCGGACCTGTCTGCACGCGACACGCTTCTGACTCGTGCAGGGTATGGCTGGTTTCGGGTTTTGTGTGCCGTGCGAGAAACTTCTGTTGTTCGCCCGATCGGGCGGGACTGGTACACTCGGAAGCGGATCCGCAAGGAGGGCTCATCGTGGCATTCGAGATTGTCGAGTTCCGTGATCCCGCGCCGGTTCCCGGCGAACCGATCTCGGACACCATCGAGACGGTGCTCGGCACCTACGACACCGAGGCCGAGGCGATCCAGCACGGTCGACGGGTATGGAAGGAAGCGCGGGCATCGGGCACCCGGGATGTCAGCTGGTGGATCGTGCGGGCTCCGAATGAGTCCCTCGCGAGATGGATCGCAGACCGGTCGAGTGACCGCGAACAGATCCTCGATCTGACGACGAACACGCTGCGACCCGTTCCATCACGCTTGTCCGAGTAACCCGCGAGCGGGTTCTATCCTCGCCCCGATGAGCGACACCACGACCACCATCGTTGAGATCACCGACGCCGCGCGAGAGAAGATCCTCGCGCTGCGTGAAGGCGAGGATCTGCCCGATCTGCATCTCGGGCTCCGGATCACCGGTGTGGGCGCGCAGGGGTTCATCTATGAGACCTCGTTCCTTCGCCCTGACGACATCGCATCAACCGACATCGTGGAACAGCACGACGGGCTCGGTGTTGCGATCGACCTCGACTCGGTTGAGAACCTGCGGGGAGCAGTGCTCGACCTGTCCGGGGACGGCACGGGGCCCGGTCTTGTCATGAGGAACCCGAATGTCCCGACACCGAGCGTCCCCGGCGGAGAGCTCGGAGACCTCGAGCTCACGGGAACGACCGAGGAGAAGATCCGCCAGCTCTTGGAGGAGCGGATCAATCCTGCCATCGCAAGCCATGGCGGTGTTGCCCACCTCATCGCCGTCGAAGGATCTGTGGCTCAACTCCAACTCGGCGGAGGGTGCCAGGGATGTGGCTTGGCCGCCGTGACGCTTCGCCAAGGCATCGAGCGAGCCATCCTCGACGCCATACCCGAGATCGACCAGGTCGTGGATGTCACCGACCATTCGATGGGGACGAACCCGTTCTACGCCTGACGGCGCACAGGCCTCCGACTCGTCGGATTTACTCCTCCTCGAGCCCTGCCCGAATCGTTCGCATCGCACTCAGCGCGCTTCGCTCGCCCTCGGTGCCGATGCGGGGGAGCTTCGCTGACCTGCGGGAATAGAACGAGCCAACCTCGGTCGCTTCTTCCTTCGACGGCGTCTCCGGGGCGCGAGGCGACGGCACTGACGGCGAGTAGTCCATCGTGAGGCCCTTGCGCGGTGGCGGAGCCGGTTCGGTCTGGCTCACTGCCGTCGCATTCGTCGAGTGCGACGAATCGCCTCGTTCGGGAGGTGGTGGCGAATCGGTGACCGATGCGATGCGTGCAAGTCGGTTTTCGAGCTGTTCGACGAGACTGCGAGTGCGTGCCACCTGGTCGAGGAGCCGGTCATGCTCCGCGGAGAGGGCCTCGTTGGCGGCGACGAGGGCAGCATGTCTTGCTTCGAGGTCCGAGATGTCGGTGGCCGGCTCTCCACCGTCGGCGAGCGACGAGCGGGCATCGACGAGAATCGCCTCGGCCTCGTCGCGGGCGTCGGTCACCATTCGGAAGGCGTCATAGCGAGCCTTGGCAATGATCTGTTTTGCCTTCGCCGTTGCTTCGGCAACCGACGCGTCGATGTCAGTTCCGTCAGCGTTCTCGACGCCAGCTTTTCGGATCTGGTCCGTCGTCACATCAACTCTCCATGCACGCCACAGCGCGCCTCCGCCTCTTCCCATGGTATCGGAGAATGAGCGGTCCGTATTGAGCCGAATCTCAAGGTCGCGAACTTCTCACCTGTTGAGATCATCGATCGAGTTGAGAGCTTCCCGGATCGCCTCGAGTTCCGCCCGAAAATCCTCTCGCTGCTCGGCCGTGGCATCGAGGAGGTTCCGATTGTCGACGAGCTGGATACCAGAGGCATAGAGCGCTGTTGTGATGGCCTCTGCGTTGCGAATCCGCCCGTGCCGGTACATCTGCTCACCCATCAGGAGGCAGCGGGCGGCGAGCTCGGTGGGCTCAAGCTTCTGGTCGCCCGCAAGGGCAAGCGTCTCGGCGACGACGCCGTACGCTTCGAGGAACGGGCGTAGGACGATGGGGCTCTTCGGCGGGTTCATCGCATCCACATCGACGCGCACCGGCGTACCTGGCGTTGCTTGCCCGACCCGATACCGGCTGATCTCGCCTCGGATCTCGTTGGCGAACTCGTCGGTGGGGGCGAAGAAGAACTCAAACTTCAGCAGATCCCTGAGAGCGAGTGCCCGTGCGACGATCGAGTCCTCGAGCATTTCGCCGAACGCAAAGTCGAGTGCAAGCGCCAGTTCGGCGATCGCCACGGGGATGAAGAAGTGGATGATCGTGTTGCGGTAGTAGGCCGCTGCGAGATGCTGGTCGCGGGTGATGCTGTAGATGCGGTGGGTGAGACCATCGGTCCGCGTGACGACCCCGTTCACGACCAGCTGCTCCAATGCCGCCCTCGCCTGTTCTGGAGCCGCCATCGACACCGGCGACGAGGTTGGAAGGTTTCGATCTTCGACGAACGCAACAAACGGCTCAAGGATCTCGATCGCCTCCGACGCGGTCACCCCTTTGTTGCCGACCGACAGGAGCGCCATCGTCACGAGGCTGATCGGCGTGATCGGGGTGACATCGTTGATCCTGGTCGATACATCGAACGCAAGTTTGGGAAGGGCGAGCTTGCCCTCGTCGGAAGACAGGTCCAGCGTCGGGTTCAGGTGCTCGGAGAGCAGCAGCGGTTCACCGAACCGAACATAGATGTTGCCGTGGCGGCTGCGCAGGCCCGAGATGAACTTCACCGCCCATGCAAAGGACTCCTTCTCCTTCTTGTGTCCCCGCTGTTCGGCCGTGTAGGCCGCCACATCGGTGATCTGGTCGTAGGCGATCGACACCGGTACGAGGGCGACATCGTCGGTGATGCCGCGCTGATACGAGTCGGCGACATAGGCAAGGAGCCCGAGACGCGGTTCGCGGAGTTTGCCGGATCGGGATCGGCCACCTTCGATGTACCACTCGAGTGCGAAACGCTTCTCCAGCAGATAGTCGAGGTACTGCTTGAGGACGAACTTGTACGGCTCGTTGTGCTTGAACTCCCGGCGAATGAAGAAGATTCCGGCACGCCGGAGGAGTGGCCCGATCAGGAAGAAGTTCATGTTGATGCCGCCGGCGGTGTGGTTGAGCGGGAGTTCGTTCTCATACAGCACATGCTGGAAGACGAGGTGATCGAAGTTCGACTTGTGGGATGGAAGGAACACCAAGGGTTTCTCGTCTGCGAGTTGGTAGATCTCGTGCAAACGGGCGGGGGAGTAGTCCACCTTCTGGTGGGCCGTTGCGATCATCGCCGATGTGATGCCGTTGACGATGTCGATCACATACGGTGAGTGCTGCGCGGCGATCTCCTTGAGATACCGTTTCGTGCGCTGGAACATGCGCTTTTCGGGCTTGCGTTCGGATCGAGCAAGGCGCTGCACACCCGCCTGGAATGCCCGGCTCCAGAAGAGGTCCTCCATGAGGAACTTCGGTACCTTGTAGTGAAGCCCTCGTTTGTTCCGTTCGGCTCGTTCGAGTGCCAACCATGCTCTGAGCGCGACGAACTCCCCAAGGGTGGTGCCGTCGGTGACCGTTCGACCGCTCGGCTCGGTCCAGAGCTTCTCGATGACGCTCCGCCGTGCAGGGGCGCCCATCACGATGCGGATCCGATCTGGGTGTCGGGTGTGGATGAAGTGTTGGAGGAAGATGTTCGGATCCCTCGGATCGCCGGGGATAAGGACATCCTTGACTCGCACCCTTCGGACTCCTTCGTGCTCTCCAGCGAGCCACACGACCCGCAGCGGCACACACAGTGGATCGTCTTCGCGGTGGAGTCGTTCGCTGATGGCTGGGTCGACGCTGCCGAACTTGTGCTGCCTGCGCGACGGGGGAATCCGGAGCCGGGTCATGGGCTCGGTCACGCGAGGTTCGATCTCATCGAGATAGTGGTGGATCATCGATGCCTCCAGATCACTTGAGGCGTCGATCAGGACCACATACGGCCCGGGTTCATCCGGCCACATCGGGGCGCGCGGCACGCGGCCAACCATCAAGGAGTGTCGTCGTTGGGGGTCGAGCCTGTGTCAACTGCGGCTTCGTCGGCCCCGGTGGGTTCAGCGCCTTTCGGTAGCACATCTCCGACGAAACGCAGCACCTTCGACAGGGCCGACGATGCGATGCCAGCCGCTGCCGACAGGGCCCCCGTCGCGCCCGTTGCCGCCGCGCCTCCCGCCGCAGATGCCGAATCGCCAGCGGCGCTTGCTGCTTGGGCCATCGCGGCCGTCATTTGGTCGATCAGATCCTTTGGGAGGTTCTCCTTGAGGAAGTCGGTGACGATCGTCACGACCTCGACGACCTTGTCGGTGGGAAGTCCGGTTCGGTCCCGGATCTCTTTGATCAGATCTTCCAACTTCGACCCCTCATCTGGACGCGCGATCATTGTACCGACTGCGCTTCGGCGTGGCTCACCGAGGGGCCGAACTATGGTCCTTGATGAAGGCGTGCATGCGGTCTCGTGCTTGTGCAGCGATCGGGATGGGAAACGCATCAAAGGCATGGATTCCCCCGGGATAGAGAGCGAGTTCGGCCTTGTTTTCCGCAGCGACCCACCGGCAAGCCATGAAGAGTGAATCATCGACGAGTGGGTCCCAGGTGCCGACCGTGAACAACGCCGGGGGCATGTCACTCAGATCCCCGTACAGCGGGGACAGATGCGGATCCATGGCGTCGGCGAGCGTGGCCGAGGATCCGAAGTAGTGGTCCGCGAACCAAACGAGCGATGCAGGGTCGAGCACCAACCCGCGGATGGTCCAGTTCTTCACCGATGGTGTCCCCGGGGGGAAGTACGACCCGTAGACAAGGTTCGCGGCACGCCAATCGGTAAACCCGGTGCGATCTCTGACCGCGAGGAGAACGGAGGCGGCAAGGTTCGCTCCAGCCGACTCTCCGCCGATCGTCAAGCGATCCGTACCGAACTCGTCCGACGCGTTGTCGATCAGCCATTCGGCAGCAGCGACGCAGTCATCTGGACCCGCTGGATACGGATGCTCCGGCGCGAGCCGATAGTCGATCGAGACCACCGTGACCCCTGCGGCGTGCATCATCGCGAGGTTGCCGACATCGCTGAGATCGGCAGCTCCGAGCACCCACCCACCCCCGTGGATATGGACATAGACGCCCGCTGGGTCGTCCGCGTCGATGACGCGCAGCGGAATCTCGCCGCCTGGTCCCGGGACGCGGAATGTGCGCGCTCGGGGATATTGGATCACCGGTCCGAAGACGCTGTCCCCCGCACGACGAGCTGCTCGAACCTGGTCGGGGGTCGCGTTTGCGAGCGGCGGTTCGGTGAGCAACCGGTCGCGGATCTGCTCGACGAAGGCTCGGGTCTCGTCCGTGACAGCCGAGTCGGTGAAGAGCTCAGGGTCGATGTGCACGCCGCCCAGCGTACCGCCGCGCCCGTTCAGCCCCAACCGAGTTCGTGGAGTCGTGCGTCGTCGATACCGAGATGATGCGCGAGCTCGTGGAGGACCGTGGTGCGGATCTCTCGGCGGAGGTCGTCGTCGGACAGCCCGAGGGCGAGATGTGGCCGGTGGAACACCGTGATCTGGTCTGGTGCAACCGCGTAGTAATCCACGCCGCGCTCGGCAAGCGAGACGCCCTCGTACAGTCCGAGAAGCGATTCGCCTGACGGGTTCTGGTGACGCGAAGGCCGAGACTCAACGACGACGACGAGGTTGTCGATCTGGTCAATGACCCACTCCGGCAGCGAATCGAGCACCCTTTCGACCTCTGCCTCGAACTCGTCGATATGCATGGAGGGATCGTAGGGTCTGCCCTCGCGGTTGGCGGCTCTCGCGCGGTACCATGCGCCACCCACGGGGGCGATTAGCTCAGCGGGAGAGCGCTGCATTCACACTGCAGAGGTCACTGGTTCAATCCCAGTATCGCCCACTCGATGCGCGCACCAGTGGAAACCGCGTTGGGCCCGTGAGTTGGTGATGAGACCCTCGTCTCGAGCGGTTGTCCTGCGCATCGGGGTGGCGCTCGTCGCGCTGGTCCTCATTGCATCGGTGATCGGCGGCATGATGCTGTACTGAGTCGGATGATTCGGCACGGAGTTGACCGTGACTCCGGTGGGGGTACCATCCCACTCGAGACGCCACCCGATCCCTGAGGGTGGGCACGCAACGACTGGGCCGTGACCATGACCTGGACGCCTGACAGCTGGCGCACGAAACCTGCGCTCCAACAACCCGACTATCCGGATCGGGACGCGCTCGACAGTGTCGAAAAGGAGCTGGCGTCGTCGCCTCCGCTGGTGTTCGCAGGCGAAGCTCGGCGTCTTCGTGAACAACTCCGGAAGGTTGCACGGGGTGAGGCTTTCCTGCTTCAAGGGGGTGATTGCGCGGAGTCTTTCGCCGAGTTCCATGTCGACACGATCCGTGACACCTTCAAGGTCATGCTTCAGATGTCGGTGGTGCTGACCTATGGCGCTGCCCTTCCGGTTGTCAAGGTGGGTCGGATGGCGGGTCAGTTCGCGAAACCGAGAACCGCGGACTCCGAGACTCAGGGCGGAGTCTCGCTCCCCATCTACCGCGGGGACATCATCAATGGTATTGCCTTCGACGCCGCGTCCCGAACGCCTGACCCCGGCCGCCTCCTCAAGGCCTATCACCAGTCGGCACTGACCCTCAATCTGCTACGAGCGTTCGCGCAAGGTGGCATGGCGAACCTCGAACAGGTCCACCGATGGAACCTCGAATTCGTCACGGACACCGACCAGTTCACACGGTATGAACGACTTGCTTCGGATCTCGACGAGACGCTTGCGTTCATGCGTGCCATCGGCTTGACGCCCGACACGGCTCGACAGCTTCGCGAAACCGACTTCTACACGAGCCACGAGGCGTTGTTGCCCGGATACGAGCAAGCCTTGACCCGTGTGGATTCGATGTCGGGCGACTACTACGCATGCTCTGCCCACATGCTGTGGATCGGGGACCGCACCCGGCAGGTCGACGGGGCGCATGTCGAGCTCCTGCGAGGTGTCGAGAACCCGATCGGCCTCAAATGTGGACCGAGCCTGACGCCCGACGAGCTCGTTCGCCTGATTGCCACCCTGGACCCCGACAACGACCCGGGACGCCTGACACTCATCACCCGGCACGGCGCCGATGGAGTCGCTGAGCACCTCCCCGGCCTCATCGAGGCCGTCGAACGCGAGGGCATGGATGTCGTGTGGTCAGTCGATCCGATGCACGGCAACACGATGGTGTCAGCCAACGGGTACAAGACAAGACCGTTCGAGCGTATCGTGTCGGAAGTCGAGCAGTTCTTTGCCATCCACCGCGACTACGGAACGCATCCCGGAGGTGTCCACTTCGAGATGACCGGCCAGAATGTGACGGAATGCACCGGTGGGGCCATCCAGATCGAAGAAGCCAACCTCGCCGATCGCTATCACACGCATTGCGACCCGAGGCTGAACGCGAGCCAGGCGCTCGAATTCGCTTTCATCCTCGCGGATCAGCTCCGAGGTTTGCGGGGACTCCCAACTCGACCCAACGAGTGAACTGGTACCCAGGGTTCCCGTTCAACAAAAAGGTTCTCTCCTGTCCACAGAACGCACCATTCCGTGGGCCATAGTTGACCTTTCAGTTGAACGGGAACCCTGGGTACGCGTTCACGGGCCTTCGACGGCTAGACGAGGATCGGGAGGCTGAGCAGCACGATGACGCCGACCACGAGCATGGTGGCCCCGATTCCGACGACGATCATCCGGTTGCGCGGCTTGTAGATCTTGGAGCTCACGCCTGCGAAGAACAGCACCGAGGCGAACAGCACCATCGTGAGGACATAGTTGTCTCCGTTCTGGTTCGACTGCCGGGCTGCCGCGGCCTTGGCGTCGGCAACCCCGACGAGGCGTTGCGCCTCGACCCGTTCGGCCACCACATACTCGTCCATCACAAACGGGGACGATGGGCTGTCGGTGTTGTTCAGAGGATCGGTTGCGAGCCATGCTTGAACGGCGGGCTTGAACTCGTCCCGGAACCGGAAGTACAGGAAGCCCGACAGGGTTCCCCGTTGTGGCACATACTCGGATGCATCGTCGAGCACCAGCGTTCCGGCCTCCATCTCGTCGAAGACCGCAGCCACCCAATCGATGTACATTGCGACATCGATCTGGGAAAGCTGGCCGCCGGCCGTGTCGTGTCGCGTCGACTCGGTCCGAGCCGCTCCGGCTTCCGAGAAGTTGATGGACTGCTGACCGCTCCACTTCCCGGCCTGGAAGGCAGACCAGGCGGTGAGGATCGTCGCGACCGCCAAGATGACGGTTGCGATCAGCTCGATTCGGTCGTTGCTGCCCCAAAGATTGGAGCCTCTGTCGGTTTCGATTGGTTCAGGCATGACGGGATCGTAGACGCTGCGAGGTTACAGCATGGCCGTTGACCCGCTGAGGTGTTGGTCGAGCACCCGCCAGACAGATCGACGAGCGAGCTGTCGGTGCATCGACCGCAGCGTCGCCATGAAGGTCGGAACCGCGGCGGCGGCCGACATCGGGTTCGGCCGCGACAACTCGAGCACCGCATCGTCGGGCCGCAACACGACCACTTCGGTATCGGGCCATTCGCTTCTCACCACCGCGAGTTCTCCCGCAAGGGCCTTGCGACCGACACGGTCGAAGATGTCCTCGTACATGCGGCCCCCGGAACGTGGCTCGGTCGCAGCAAACGGTGCAATCACAATCACGAGGTCCAGTGGGTCAGGATGGGCAAGGATCAGGTCGAGAGAGGTGCCTGACGCGAGGCCCCCGTCAGCGTACCAGCGATCCCCGATCCGAACCGGCTCGTACACGAATGGAACCGCTGACGAAGCAGCGACCGCCTCCACCAGGGTGGCATCGGGCGCTGACTCCATACCGAACGGCACGCGCACATGCTCGCGCACATCATACGCAACGATCGCTGTCGGCTTGTCCGGCCATCCATCAGCGAGAGCACCGACGGCATCGCGAACCCACCGTTGCAAGCCGTCGGTTCGAAACATCCCGGGGCTTCCCACCGCAGCGTGGAGGCTCGGTCGCCGCAGCGCCGGAATCAGCCCCCGCCGAATCCACCTGATCGCTCCCCGGGGCGCTCCGCGCGTGTAGAGGTAGTCGCTCAGGTAGGCATGGATCTCGTCCCTTGACTCTCCCGTACCGGTGAAGGTCTCCATGTTGAGCTGCCCGCCGCGCACCATGGCACCTACGAAGGCGCCAGCAGAGGTACCGATGAGGGCCTCACTGTCGTTCGGCTCCCATCCGGTGGCCATCCCGATCGACAGAAGCGTTCCGAAGTGGAACGCCGCCCCCGTGATGCCGCCACCTCCCAAGACAAGTCCTACCCGGCTCACGACGGGGAGCATATCGGCTGGTGGACCTGTGGCGGTGCACATCGGCCCTATCGTGCGCAGGTGCCGACCGATGCTGCCCATCGAAGCTTCCTCGAGGATGTTGCCGCGGCTCAGGGGTATCAGCCACTGAGCGAAGCCAAGGTGTTTGGTCTCGAGCGTGGGGAGTCGTTCGTTTCGATTGCCGGTGACGATGGTATCTGCGGCCTTGGCGTCGCCGTGGCCCACTCAGCACCGAACGGAACCCGGTGGGCCGTCGAAACGGCGGTCCACCCCTCCATGCAGTTCCCAGCGTTCGAGGAACGGCTCCTCACCGCCACCGTCGATCTGGTACCGGAAGGGGAGCGGCATACGGTGTGGAGTGCCAGAGCAAGCCTTGATGGCGTCCTGGAACGATCCGGCTACCTGCCCGTTCGGTCCCTCGTCGAAATGGGTGTTGATCTCCCCTTGGGGACATCCGCCGTGCTCCCGGTTCGGCGGTTCGCAGCGGATGACCTCGATGATCTGATCGATCTCAACAACACTGCGTTTGCCGATCATCCCGAGGCCGGGAACCTCGATCGGCAAGCAATGGCTCAGCTCTCAGCCCAGCCGTGGTTCGATCCCGACGGCATCTTGTTGCATCCCCCCGACGGGCCAATCGTCGCCTTCTGCTGGACGAAGGTCCACCCTGACGGTCGTGGAGAGATCTATCGGATCGGGGTCCGACCCAAGGAAGCCGGGATGGGTATCGGGAGCTCCATCACCGAGCAGGGTCTCAACCACCTTGCTGCCGAGCATGGATGCACCGAGGGTTTTCTGTGGGTCGACGAGACGAATGCCGCTGCCGTTGCGATGTATCAGCGGATCGGGTTCACTCCACGCCGCAGGAATCGGGAATTCGCGGCGAGGCGTGTTCAGCCGAACCGATGACCGCACGACGGGCAGTGGACATCCCCGTCTGATGTCTGGGCGCGGCACCACGGGCACGGCAGGTCGCTTCCGTCGCCGACGAGCGCTACCTGGGGTTCCCTCCCCATGTTCGGTGACGGAACGGCCCGGCTGCCGACCGTGACGAGCGCGATGGTTACGAACACGGCGGCAAGGGCAATCTCCAACATCGGCTCTCCCTCCATCGGGTGACCCAATGTAGGCGCAGACCGCGAAAATCCCCGGTATTTACTCGCCGAGTGCCCCGAGCACCGCGCGGTTGAATTCGGGCACCAGATTGTCGGGAACATCGGTCGGTTTCGACGAGAGCTGCTGTTCCGCGAGGTGCACAAGCGCCTGCGCTGCGTGGTAGACGATCCAGCGGTCGAGCTGGGCAGGCTCGAAGGTCTTTCCGTAGCCGCGAAGCACCGCCGCGGCTGCAACCGGCCCCATGTGGATACCAACGGACCACGCGGCGCGCGACAGGTCCCACTCGGGCGGTGCGAGCGTTGCCCATTCCCAGCTCACAAGGGTCACGCCCCCCGCGTCGTCAACGACGAACTTCTTCGCGATCGGATCCGTGTGCGAGACCACCGGCGTCCCAGCGTGGGGAGGCTGCACCGTTGTCGCGGCAGATACCAACTCGGCGGGGACACCGACCCGTGCCCGGTAACGGTCGAGGCGACGCAACGCCGAACGGAAATCCACAGCGATCCACTCCTGATCGATGCCTCGTGCGAGATTCGAAAAGGCGGCAGGCGCAGCTCGGTGCAGCGACGCGAGGATCTCCCCGGTCTTCTCTGCCAGTCCGGGATTCTCAGGAAGAGTTTGGAGGTTCCATTTCCCCCCATCGACGAACTTCGCCCAGTGGATCCCCTCTTCGACCCCCCGTTCGACGATCAACGGCACGCCGGGCACATCCGACAAGGCATCGAGCGCATGCATCTCCCGACGGAGGCGCGAATCGGAACCATAGATCTTGAGGATCTCGGTGGAATGTTCACGCCAGATCCGGAACACATGGTTTGCGCCCTGGAGGGGTGTCGGGGAAGTCAACTGCTGGACCGCCGTCCCTTCGGCGAACTTCTCTGCCAGCGCTTTCGGATCCATTGCCCCACCCTTGTCGTCGTATCCCGAACGATACACACCAATGCCGGACGAGGGTACCCTTGCCGTTCACATCCGTACGATCAGGAGACACGGTGACGGTTGCGATCACGCTCCCGGACGGCAGCATCAAGGAGTATCCCGAAGGTGTCACCGGCCACGGCATTGCCTCCGATGTGGGGCCGCGCCTTGCAAAAGCGGCGGTGGCGGTCACGGTCGATGGTGCACTGTACGACCTTCACCGTCCCATCGAGGATGACGCATCCGTGTCGATCGTCACGGACACCACCGAAGCGGGCCGCGAAGTCATGCGACACTCGGCAGCGCACATCATGGCCCAGGCCGTCCTCGGTCTGTTCCCGGACGCGACCTTCGCCATCGGTCCGGCGATCGACGACGGCTTCTACTACGACTTCGCGGTCGATGAGCCGTTCACACCCGAGGATCTCGAACGGATCGAGCAGAAGATGGCCGAGATCGTTGCCGCCGACCAGCCCTTCGAGCGAGACCATCTGACGATCGATGAAGCGCTGGCTGCCTTCGCGGATCATCCCTTCAAGCTCGAGATCATCAAAGGGGTCGATGCAGGCGAAGGTGTCGGAGACAGCGGCGTCTCCACCTACCGGAACGATGAGTTCCTCGACCTGTGTCGCGGTCCCCACCTGCCATCGACCGGCAGACTCGTCGCCTTCAAGCTTCTCCGATCCGCCGGGGCGTACTGGCGTGGTGACGAGACGAACCCGCAGCTTCAGCGGATCTACGGAACGGCATGGGAGTCACCCAAAGCACTCGACGAGTACCTGGTCCGGCTCGAGGAGGCAGCTCAGCGGGATCACCGCAGGCTCGGCGCAGAGCTCGATCTCTTCTCCTTCCCCCAAGAACTCGGAAGTGGTCTTGCGTTGTGGCATCCCAAGGGCGGCATCCTGCGCAAGACGATCGAGGATTACTCGCGCAGGACCCACCTTGCCGGTGGATACGACTGTGTGGTGAGTCCACATCTCGCGAAGGCCGACCTGTGGGAAACCTCGGGGCATAGCGGCTTCTACGCCGAGAACATGTATCCGTCGATGGTGCTCGACAACGACGACACGCGTGAAGGCCAGGCGTATGTCGTCAAACCGATGAATTGTCCCTTCCACATCCTCGTCTACCGATCCTCGACGCGGTCATACCGCGACCTTCCGATGCGGCTGTTCGAACTCGGGACCGTGTACCGATACGAACGCTCAGGCGTCGTTCACGGTCTCTTGCGGGCGAGAGGTTTCACCCAGGACGACAGCCACATCTTCACGACCGAGGACGGCCTCGCTGACGAACTCCAACGACTCCTCGACTTCGTGCTGATGGTGTTGCGCGATTTCGGCTTCGAGGAGTTCGAGGCGGACCTGTCGACCCGCCCCGAGAAATATGTCGGGGACATCGAGGCGTGGAAGCGCTCAGAGGCGTACCTCGCCGCGTCACTCGAATCCGCAGGCCTGTCCTATCAGCTCGCTCCCGGTGAAGGAGCCTTCTACGGGCCGAAGATCGACATCCATGTCAAGGACGCCATCGGGCGACGATGGCAACTCTCGACGATCCAAGTGGACTTCGCACAGCCGGAGAATTTCGATCTCGTGTACGCATCGGCTCACAACACGAGGGAACGACCGGTGATGATCCATCGCGCCCTTCTCGGTTCCATCGAGCGATTCGTTGGGGTTCTCGTCGAGCACTACGCCGGTGCATTCCCGGTGTGGTTGGCACCTGTGCAGGCCACCGTTGTCCCGGTCGCGGACCGTCACCGCGACTACGCCGCCTCCGTCGCTGACCGCCTCCGGGGGGTCGGTCTCCGGGTGGAGGTTGACACCGCCGACGACACCGTCGGCGACAAGATCCGGAAGGCCATCACCGCCAAGCACCCCGCGGTGCTGGTTGTCGGGGACAACGATGTTGAAAACGACACCGTCGGGCTTCGTCTTCGCGGCGACGACAAGGAAGAACGCGGCGTTGCGGTGCAAGCGACCGTTGAACGCCTTGAGAAGCTCGCCGCACCGCCACGCTGATTCGACCGTTTCCGGTGGTCACCGCTGCCAACAGAACCGTCACTAGTCTGCGCCGGCGAAGCACCCCCACTTCTTTCGCTTTTCTTGGAGGCATGCCGTGAAGACCCTTGTGAATGGACTCGCGATGTCCGTGCGCCGTGGCCCGTGGATCGTGATCGGCGTCGTCGTCTTGGTGACGATGGTGCTCGGATCCTTTGGCTCACAGTTCCAGCCAGCCGAGGACCAGAACGAGTCGTTCGCCCCTTCGGCTCCCGAACTTGAAGCTTCCGAGACGATCGCTGCCTCGTTCGGAGCCGTCACCAACATGCAGGTCGTCGTGAGCAGCGACACCGGAGATGTGGTCACGCTCGCTGCGCTCGAAGCGGCCCAAGAACTCGAAGCGGCAGTGCGGTCCTCGAGTGCCGGGGAGTACCTCGTCGACACGCCGCAGCTCCCTGCGGTTCTGAGCCATCTCGCCCCGGTGCAGTTCGCGGTCGCGGCGGGAGCCCCGGCACCGACTTCAGATGCAGAGGTCAAAGCCCTCTACACGGCAGGGCTCGAGCAGACGCCGCCTGAGTTTCGACCGTTCCTGACCTCCTTGCTCAGTGACGATGCCGACCTCGCAACGGCGACGAGCGAGCTCGGTCTGACGGTGATCACCTATGAGACGACCGATGATTTCGATGAGCTCGCCGACCGGGCGCAGGACCTTGCCGCAGCGATCGGTTCTGCACCGATGCCAGCATCGATCACCGAGACCCCTTTCAGTGCCGAGCTGATCTTCTCGTCAACGGACGAGTTCCAGACGGAAATCTCGCGCTTGTTGCTCGCTGCGGTGATGATCATTTTGCTCGTTCTCGCAACGATCTTCCTGGTCAAACCGAAAGGTGGTCGGGACCGCGCCATTCACATCGCGGGTGTCACGCTCATGATCGTCGGCGCCGGGATTGCGATCGTGCCGGGACTCGCGACGATCTTTCCGGACCTGTTCCCCGATGCGTGGGCCGATGTGGAGGTGCAGCCAGTCCTTATTGGCGCCTCAGCGTGCTACCTGATCGCCTTCTTGATGTGGACCTTGACGAGTCGACGGCTGCGCCGAACAACGGCCGACACGCTCGTGACCTTCGTGGCGATCATGCTCGCGATCGTCTGGATGAACGGGTACGGCTACCTCCGGTTCAAGGACATGTCCCAGATGGTGCAGCTGCTCCCGATCCTGCTCATCGGGCTTGGTGTCGACTACGCGATCCACATGAACTCCCGGTACCGCCAGGAACTCGCACGCGGCCGTTCCGTCGACAGCTCGATCTCCCGAGCGATTCGAACGGTGGGCGTTGCCCTCGTCCTTGCGACGGTCACCACGGCCGTTGGCTTCCTCACGAATGTGACGAGCTCGATTCCCGCGCTTGCCGAGTTCGGGGAGATGGCAGCCTTCGGGATTCTCGCATCGTTCGCCCTGATGCTGACCCTTGTCCCTGCGATTCGGGAACTCCTCGATCGCAAGGCCGAACGGCAAGGCACTCTCGACACGGGCGGCTTCGACAGCAACGAGTCACGGCTCATTCCGAAAGCCGTCGGTAGCCTTGCCATTCTTCCGCACAAGTTCGCGGTCGGAACCCTTGTCGTTTCCTTGCTTCTCGCCGGGTTGGGTGCCTACGGCATGACGGGACTCACGACGAAGTTCTCTTTTCTCGATTTCGTTCCAACCACTTCCCCGCTTCGGGACACGGCGGAGACCATCGACACCCGGTTCGACTTCCCCGAGACAACCTCGGTACTCGTCGAGGGCGACCTCACCAACGGCGACGGATGGAACGCGATGCTGACCTCCTATACCAACGCTGGCGATGTCGACCATGTGTCGGTGGTCGAGCTCCCATCGGGTGCACGATTCGCAGCCGGGAACTCGCTGATGACAATCATGAACCAATGGCTCAACCCGGCAAGCCCGGCGTTCGACCAGGACCTCTTCAATACCGCGCTGTCGGTCGGTTTCGGCCAGGATCGGCGAGTGCCGGAGGATGCCGATGTTTCCCCCCTCTACGACGCCGCGTACGCGAAGGATCCCGTCACGATGCGTGCAATCCTGACGCCTTCGTACGACGCGACCGTCTACAACTTCGACACCACGGCGGGTGAGTCCGACGCAGGGAGCCTCGCCGTTGATCTCAACGAGGCGTTCCAGCCGATGCGCGACATCGGCGGGTCGGCCGTAGCGACTTCGAACTTCATCATCAGCGGCCTCGTCGTCGACACGCTGAGCGATTCGCAGGTCTCATCGCTGATTCTCACCCTGTCGGCCGCCCTCCTCCTTCTGGTGATCAACTTCTGGTACGAGATTCGCAGGCCGATGGTGGGCGTCATCACGACCATCCCGGTTGCGATCGTGGTTGTGTGGTCGTTCGGGCTGATGGCAGCGCTCGGGATCCCCTTCGGCCCCGTGACCGCCACGATTTCGGCGCTCGCGATCGGCATCGGGATCCCGTACATGATCCATGTGACCCACCGGTACCTCGAGGAGCGTGCCGAGGTCGACGATATCGACGATGCCATCGAAGAAACGCTCGTCCATACCGGTGGTGCCCTCGGTGGATCTGCCGCAACCACCGTGTTCGGATTCGGGATACTCGTCACCTCGTCCACGATTCCGTTCAGGCAGTTCGGGTTCGTCACCGCATACACGATTCTGCTTGCGCTGATCGCGGCAGTGGCGGTGCTGCCGTCCATGCTTGTGGTGTGGTCGCGCTGGCACCTGCGCCGGGGTGATGCACCGGTGTCGATTGTGCCGCTCGGAGGGGATCCGAACGGAGACGCCACCTAGAGCCTCAGGAGGGCAGGAGGGATGACGACCAACGGGAGTCGACCATCGGGGGCCGTTCCGTATCGTGTCCTCGACACGGCGACCCGCCGAAGGGCCTCTGTCGTCTACCTCGGCGCCGCCGGAGTTGCTTCGCTCCTGATCCTCGCTGTCGGCATCAACGCGATGTGGCTGACGGCGGTGCTGCCGATCCTGTTGCTTGCCCTCTCCCAGTTCGTCGGTGGTTGGAGGATCGAGGTCACGGACATGGCAGCGATCGCCGCCGCCGGACGGCACACGACCTTCGAGGTCGGCCACGGATCGGCAACCCTCGGCTATCGCGGCTGGCTGGCCAAGCCCGTGTGGCAGGTGGTCGTCTATGCCGCCGGTGGCACACCGGACCATCAGGCGTTGGTGGTGATTGATGCCCTGACCGGCGAGGTCCTCGGCACCCACGAAGAGGCGGTTGGGGTTCCCTAGAAACGAGTTCTAGGACCGATCGGCGATCGGGGCGAATTCCCGCGCGGTCTCGCCGATGTAGAGCTGGCGCGGACGCATGATTCTCGTGTCGGGGTCGCTGTTCATCTCCATCCAGTTCGCGATCCAGCCCGGCAAACGCCCGATTGCGAACAGCACCGTGAACATCCTTGAGGGGAATCCGAGTGCGCGGAAGATGATCCCGGAGTAGAAGTCCACATTCGGATACAGCTTGCGTGAGGCGAAGTAGTCGTCCTCGAGTGCCGCGGCCTCAAGCTCACGGGCGATCTCGAGGAGCGGATCGCTCGTTTCCATCCGGTCGAGGACATCCTCTGCGTACGATCGCAACACCCGAGCCCGCGGGTCGTAGTTGCTGTAGACGCGGTGGCCGAAGCCCATCAGCCGGAAGTCGTCGTTCTTGTCCTTTGCTCGCTCGAGAGTCGAGGCGATTGTTGCCTTCGGATCGTCATGGATCTCCTGGAGCATTTCGATGACGGACTGGTTCGCACCACCGTGGAGCGGACCCCACAGCGCACCCATACCTGCCGCAACGCTCGTGAACATGTTGGCGCGCGACGAACCGACGGACCGTACGGTCGCCGTTGAGCAGTTCTGGCCGTGGTCCGCATGGAGGATCAGCAGCACATTGAGGGCCTTGACGACGGCAGGATCGATCGGGGTCTCCTCAACCGGGCGAGCGAACATCATGTGGAGGAAATTCTCGACATAACCGAGGGTGTTGTCCGGATAGATATACGGCTCGCCAATCGATTTCTTATAGGCCCACGCGGCAACCGTCGGAAGCTTGGCGATCAGCGTTCTCGCCCCCGAATCCACCTCGCGTTTCCGGGTGGGGCGCCGATAGATGTCGTAAAAGGTCGAGATGGCATTGGTCGCAGACGACAGCACCGCCATGGGGTGTGCACGACGGGGAAACGCGTCGAAGAAGGAGCGCATCTCCTCGTTGAGAAGCGTGTGTGTCGAAATATCGTGCTCCCAGGTGTCGAGTGCGGCTTTGTTTGGGAGCTCGCCATACATCAGCAGGTACGCGACCTCGAGGAAGCTGCAGTTGCGAGCGAGGTCCTCGATCGCATAGCCGCGATGGCGCAGCTCGCCAGCCGCGCCGTTGATGTAGGTGATCGCAGAACGGGCGTTCGCCGTGTTCGCGAATCCGGGATCGAAGGTGACATGACCGATCTCAGCGCGAAGCCGCCTGATGTCGATTCCGGGCTGGCCAGCCGACACCTCGAAGGTGTCGAGTTCGAGACTGGCATCTCCGATCTGAAGCCTGGCCTTTGCGTCGCTCATCTGTCCTGGTTCCTCGTTCGCGGTGCGTGGAGTCCCTATCTGACGGCCGATCCCCGTCGTGGGTGTGACTCTAGCGGCAGGAGGAACCGTGACTGTCTGTGGTACCTTTCCGGCGAAGGAGGTCCCGCTTGCTCGACCTCAAGGGGCGAAAAAAGGTCGCTCCGGTACTCAAACCGATCGCCGCATTCCTCGCGAGGCTGAGGCTCACCCCGACGGTGGTCACGATCCTCGGATTGGTGATCACCGTCGTCGGCGCCACCCTGATTGCGGCAGGCAGGCTCTCCCTCGGCGCGGCAACCGCAGGATTCGGTACGCTGCTCGACGCGTTGGATGGCCCGCTCGCGCGCCTGCAGGGAACGGCGACGAACCGTGGCGCATTCCTCGACACCATCTCCGACCGTTTCGGGGAGATCGCCATCTGGATCGGTATCGCGGTATTCGTCCGCGGTGACCAAAGACTCCTCGTCCTTTGCATCATCGGACTGGTGCTGTCACTCCTCGTCCCGTACATCCGGGCGCATGCACAGGTGCTCGGTTTGGAAGGAAAAGGGGGCTGGATGGGGCGGGCCGAGCGGATGATCTTCATTCTCACCGGTGTCGGACTTGTCGGTTTCGGGCTGGCGCTCGAACCCATTCTCTGGGTGTTCGTCGCCCTGACCGGTTTCACTGTGGCGCAACGCATCTGGAAGACCTGGCAGCAGCTCGGATCGTGAAGGCGCGTCTGGTCTATGCGGGATTCCGATCGGTCGCGGCCGTGTTCGGTGCATTGCCCGAGCCGTGGATGCGCCACATCGGCGAGTGGTTCGGGCGGCGTTGGGCGGCTCGCTCGAAGGCGAAGCGTCCCCTCCTGGAGCGTCACATGCGGCGGGTCATGGGATCGCAGGCCCCGGCCGATGCCATCGATTACGCGGTTGATCGGATGTTCGAATCGTACGGCCGCTACTGGGCTGAGACATTCTGGCTTCGTCCGCGGCGACACGATGCGGTGTGTGCGCGGGTCGAACGGCACGGCTTCTGGCACATCGACGAAGCGGTGGCGCGGGGACAAGGCATCATCTTTGCCCTTCCGCACCTCGGGAGTTGGGAGGTCGCCGGGCTTGTCGCCGACGAGATCGGCGTCCCGGTACTCGCGGTCGCCGAAGACCTTCCGAACAGCCTCATCACTGGATGGTTCGTACGGATCAGGAATGCCCTCGGCATCGACATCGTTCTCACGACCGACCCGCAACGGCGATCGAAGTTGATCCGCCGTCTCGCTGGTGGCGAAGCGATCGCGTTGCTCGCCGATCGAGATGTGACCGGGCGTGGCGTGTCAGTCCGGTTTTTCGGAGAGGAAACGAAAATGCCGTCCGGACCGGTGGGTCTTGCGGTGCTGACGGGGGCGGCGTTGATTCCCGTCGGGGTGTATTTCCGTGAGGGGGCCGGGCACCGCATCGAGATCCATCCACCCCTCGAAATCCCCGCTGCGGAGACCCGCGATGTGGCCATCGCCGAGGGTGCGGCGCTGATGGCGACAACGCTCGAGTCGATCATTCGTCGTGACCCGTCGCAGTGGCATCTCTTCCAACCGAACTGGCCTTCCGACGAAGGAGTCGGGTGATGAGAATCGGAATCGTCTGCCCATACGATCTTGGCGCGGTGGGCGGTGTCCAGGATCAAGCGATCAAGCTGGTCGGATGGCTCCGCGATCTCGGACACGAGCCAATGCTCGTCGGTCCGGGGACGGAGGGCCCCGAGTCTGCGACACTCCTCGGCACCACCAGCGTCTTGGCCGTCAACCGTTCGAGAGCTCCGATCAGGCTCAGCCTTCGGACGCGGCATGCGTTGCGCGAAGCACTCGCAGGAGTGGAGGTCGTCCACATCCACGAACCCCTCGTTCCGAGTGTGTCACTGGCAGCGACTCGGATGCATGCAGCGCCTTCTGTCGGTACCTTCCACGCCGATCCTTCCCGTTTGATGCGCCGCATGTATCGCGGAACGGGCATGTTGTTGCGTCGCATCATGTCGGGGCTCGATGTGGCAACGGCAACGAGCCCGGTATCTCGTTCCGCGGTCGCGGGAATCGTCGAGGCCCGGATCGTACCGAACGGGATCGATGTGTCGTCCTACTCCCAACAGCCGAAGCGGCCTGCATCGGTTGCATTCCTAGGTCGCGACGAACCGCGCAAGGGGCTCGATGTGCTCCTTCGCGCCTGGCCGCGCATCCGGGCGACCTGTCCGGAGGCAACCCTCGATGTGATGGGGGCGGCCCGGCCCGATGAGATCCCGGGAGTTGTGTGGCATGGTCGGGTCGATGAGTCGACGAAGGCGAGCATCCTTGCAAGAGCCGGGATCTACTGCGCCCCGAACCTCGGCGGGGAGTCCTTCGGGATTGTCATCGCCGAAGCCATGGCGTCGGGATGTGCCGTGGTCGCATCGGCCCTCCCGGCGTTCATCCATGTCGCGGGGGATGCGGCGGTGTTCGTTGCACCCAACGACCCGGAAGGCATCGCCGACGGCATCATTCGCCTTCTCGGTGACGAAGGCCTCCGCGCCGGGCTCTCGCGGACCGGCGTTGCGCGTGCAGCGCAGTTCGACGGACATCGGGTGGCCTCCGATTTCGTTGCGGCGTACGAGGAGGCAATCGCCGCGTCGTGACGGTCGCGGGAATGTCCACCTCGCCTAGACTTGTCACGACGCCAAGTGGCCGCCAAGTGAGGGTTCAACCATGTCCGATGCAACGACGCAACACGGTACCGACAAGGTCAAACGCGGCCTTGCCGAAATGCTCAAGGGCGGCGTCATCATGGATGTCGTTTCAGCCGACCAGGCCCGGATCGCCGAGGAGGCAGGTGCCTGTGCCGTGATGTCCCTCGAACGCGTGCCTGCCGATATCCGGGCCGCCGGGGGAGTTGCCCGCATGGCGGATCCGGCCCGCGTCGAGGAGATCATCAACGCCGTGTCGATCCCGGTCATGGCGAAGTCACGCATCGGGCACTTCGTCGAAGCGCGGGTTCTCGAATCCCTTGGGGTGGACTACATCGACGAATCAGAGGTGCTCAGTCCCGTCGACGAGCACCACATCGACAAGCGAGCCTTCACGGTGCCGTTCGTGTGCGGTGCCAAGGATCTCGGCGAAGCGTTGCGCCGTATCGGTGAGGGAGCCGCGATGATTCGCACCAAGGGCGAGCCCGGTACCGGCAATGTGGTCGAAGCCGTGCGCCACATGCGGAAGATGAACGCCCAGATCGCCTGGTTGACGACCCTTGGGCCAGACGAGCTGATGAACGCCGCTCGTGACTTGCGTGCCCCATACGACCTCGTCAAGGAAGTCGCCGCAAGCGGAACGCTGCCGGTCGTGAATTTCGCCGCCGGCGGGATCGCCACACCGTCGGACGCCGCGTTGATGATGCAGCTCGGCTGTGACGGTGTCTTCGTCGGATCCGGCATCTTCAAGTCGGGCGATCCGGCCGAGCGAGCAAGCGCCATTGTGCAGGCAACGACCTTCCACAACGATCCAGCGATGATCGCCAAGGTATCGAAGAACCTCGGCGAGGCGATGGTCGGCATCAACATCGAGACGCTGCCCGACACGGAGCTGATGCAGCATCGCGGGTCATGAGGGTCGGCATCCTTGCGCTTCAGGGGGACTTCCGCGAGCACCGCAGGGCGATCCAATCCCTCGGAATCGACGCTCCCGATGTGCGGACACCCGCTGATCTCGATACGGTCGATGCGCTGATCATTCCAGGCGGGGAGTCGACAACCATCGGGCGGCTCGCGGTCGCCCACGGTCTCATCCAGCCGATCCGTGACCGGGCGCATGAGGGGATGCCGATCCTGGGTACCTGTGCAGGAATGATCTTCCTCGCATCCAACACGGTCGGCCACGATCAGCCGCTCCTCGGGTTGCTCGACGCGACCGTGCAACGCAACGCGTTCGGCCGTCAGGTCGACTCCTTCGAAGCCGACCTGACCATCGATGGCCTCGACGAGCCGATGCACGCGGTCTTCATCAGGGCCCCGTGGATCGACAAGATCGGCGCCGATGTGGAGGTGCTTGCATCCGTACGGAGCGAAGGCGGCGCGAGCCACCCCGTATTGGTACGCCAGGGCCATATCCTCGCGGCTGCCTTCCACCCTGAGTTGACCGACGACCGTCGGCTCCACAGGATGCTTGTCGATCTTGTTGAGGAGTCCTGACCATGGCGGGCCATTCGAAGTGGGCCAACATCAAGCACCGCAAAGGACGGCAGGACGCCAAGCGCGGGAAGTTGTTTGCCAAGCTCATCAAAGCGATCGAGTCGGCTGCACGCAACGGTGGCCCTGACCTCGCGGCGAACACGACCCTTGCAACCGCCGTGCAAAAGGCAAAGGACAACTCGGTCCCGAAGGACAACATCGACCGAGCGATCGCAAGGGGATCAGGGGACCTCGACGGCGTCGACTACACCGAAAGCTTCTACGAAGGGTACGGCCCCGGTGGGGTCGCCGTGTATGTTCAGGTCCTTACCGACAACCGCAACCGAGCCGCGTCTGATGTACGGGCCGCGTTCACGAAGAACGCGGGCAGTTTGGGGGAGCCGGGTTCGGTCGCGTACCTCTTCGAACAGCGCGGCTACCTCTTGGTCGATGGCGATGAGGACACCGTCATGCTCGCCGCTATCGACGGGGGTGCCGATGATGTTGCCCCGTCCGATGGGCAATGGGAGGTGCTGTGTGGACCGAGCGATCTCCAGGCCGTGCGCTCCGCGCTCGAAACCGCAGGCGTCGCCATCGAGTCGAGTGATGTCACCTACCTTCCTGCCACCTCGGTGCCGATCGACGAGCGGCATGCGGCTCAGGTGATCCGTCTGGTCGACGCGCTCGAGGATCTCGACGATGTTCAGGCGGTCTTCGCCAACTTCGACATCCCAGACGATGTGCTCGCGACGATGGAGATGTGAACCTCGCTGGCTCGTGCGGTGCTTGAGTATGTGGAGCCCACAGGGTACGCTCCGAACATATGTTCGTCTTGGGTATCGATCCGGGTCTCACCCGTACCGGCTACGGTGTCGTGGAATCATCCGGGGGGAAGGTGCGTGCCCTCGCGGCCGGGGTCATTGTCACCAACCCGGACATCGAGGACGCGATGCGCCTCCTGGAGCTGCGGGATGATCTCGACAGTGTCCTTGATGAGCATCCCATCGATACGGCGGCCATCGAGCAGGTCTTCGTCAACCGGAACCGTGGGACCGCGATCGCGGTCGCGAGGGCATCGGGCGTCGTGATGGCGACGATCGCAAGTCGGGGCATCGGGGTCACCGAGTACTCTCCTTCGAGCATGAAGATGGCCATCACCGGCTCAGGCAGCGCGACCAAGGATCAGATCGCTGCCGTGTTGGACCTGCGCCTCGGCATCGGGACCCTTCGTGGTCCTGTGGATGCAACCGATGCGCTCGGTGTTGCGCTGTGCCATATCCAGCATGCGGGCCTCCTCGCACGGCTGGCGACACGATGATCGGCCGTCTGCGTGGCGCCATTGTCGATCGTGGGCCCGAATCGGTCATTCTCGATGTCGGCGGCGTTGGCTACACCGTGGCTGTGACACCGAGGACGCTGAGCGAGTTGTCGGCCCTCGGCGAGGCTGCCGTCCTGCACACGCATCTGCATGTTCGCGAGGACCAGCTCGCCTTGTTCGGCTTCATGTCGACCGAAGAGCGGAACCTCTTTCAGGTGCTGCTCGGCATCTCGGGTGTCGGTCCGAAAGTCGCCCTCGCGATCCTTGCGACCCTCACCCCGACCGATCTGAGCAGGGCCGTGCACTCGGGTGACACCTCGGCCCTCACGACGGTTCCGGGTATCGGCAAGCGCAGCGCCGAAAAGCTCATGGTCGAGCTCCGCCCAAGGATGGATATCGACATCGGTTCCGGTGCGGTCTCAGGTTCGATGAGTGAGGCTCGAGCTGCCCTTGAGGGTCTTGGCTATGCACCCGACGAGATCCGCGGAGTCCTCGGCGCGCTGTCGCCGGATCTTCCGGTTGCAGACCTCGTCAAGCGCTCCCTCCAAGAGCTCGGGCGGAGTCAGCCATGAGAGAGGACGGGCTGCTCGCGACGGCACAATCAGACGAGGATCGAGCCGTTGAGATCGGACTCAGGCCACGCCGGCTGTCCGAGTTCGTGGGGCAGGGACCTCTCAAGGAACGCCTGTCGATTCTCGTCGAGGCGGCTTCGGCGCGTGGTGAAGCCGTCGATCACATTCTCTTCTCGGGGCCGCCCGGCTTGGGCAAGACCAGCCTTGCGGCCATCGTCGCGGCGGAGATGGGGGCGGCGCTGCGCTCGACCTCGGGCCCTGCGCTCGACCGGCCGGGGGATCTGGCAGCTGTGCTGACCAACCTCCAGCCGGGAGATGTCCTGTTCATCGACGAGATCCATCGGCTTCCCCGCCAAGTCGAAGAGGTGATGTATCCGGCCATGGAGGATCGACAACTCGATATCGTCGTCGGGAAGGGGCCCGCTGCGAGCTCCATCAAGATCGACCTCCCCGAGTTCACCCTGATCGGCGCCACGACCCGGGTCGGCAGGGTTGCCCCGCCGCTGCGCGACCGGTTCGGCTATGTGGCGAGGCTCGACTACTACGGTTCCGACGACCTCGCTGCAATCGTTGAACGCTCATCGCGGCTGCTCGAATGCGACACCGAGCCTTCCGGCCGCAATGCGATTGCCTCCCGCAGTCGGGGCACACCACGCATCGCGAACAGGCTGTTGCGCCGCGTGCGTGACTACGCGGCGGTGCGTGCCGAGGGTGTTGTCACAGCGGAGGTCGCCGAGGTTGCGCTCGCAACCTTCGAGATCGACGACGCCGGGCTCGACAAGGTCGATCGGTCAATCATCGAAGCCCTCGTCGTGAAGTTCGACGGAGGACCCGTTGGTCTATCCACCCTCGCGATCGCGGTCGGAGAGGATTCCGAGACCGTCGAGGACGCATACGAGCCCTTCCTCATCCTTGAGGGATTGCTCCAGCGCACGCCACGGGGTCGGGTCGCCACCGAACGCGCATACCGGCACCTCGGCTTGGACCCACCGCCGCGCAACGGCTCGAACGACAGTCAGGGAACACTGCTCTAGGCGTACCCTGCCCGGCATGCTGGTCGATGACTTCTCCTACGAGCTTCCGCCAGAGGCGATTGCCCAGACGGCGATCGATCCGCGCGATGCGTCGCGCCTGCTCGACACGACGACCATGACTGATCGCGTATTCCGCGAGCTTCCGAAACTTCTCGATGCGGGGGATCTGCTCGTCGTGAACGAAACGAAGGTGCGTGCCGCACGCCTCGTGGGTGAACGCGACGGGGGAGGGACCACCGAGGTGCTGCTCACCGGCCGGATCGATAACAAACGCTGGGAGGCGCTGGTTCGTCCCGCAAGGAAGCTCTCGCCGGGTTCGGTGGTCGCGGTCGGACCATTGCGGGTCGAACTGCTTTCCACACCGGTCGATGGCGTTGCCACGGTGCTCGTCGAGGGGTGTTCGACCGACATCGAAGACGATATCGCTGCCCATGGGTCGACACCGCTTCCGCCCTACTTCCACGGTGAGGTCGAACTCGGTCGTTACCAGACCGTGTTCGCGTCGAAGATCGGCTCGTCCGCAGCACCGACCGCGGCCCTTCATTTCACTCCGGAACTCGTAAGCGAAATCGAGGCCACCGGTGTTGGGATCGCTGCGGTCGACCTTGAGGTCGGCATCGACACCTTCCGGCCCATGGATCGTGGAAGGAACGGAGCCGCGACCGTCGAAGCCCATCGGATGCACTCGGAACGGGTGGTGGTCCCACCCGCGACCGTCGATGCCGTCGAGCGGACCCGTCGCAGCGGCGGACGAGTGATCGCCGTAGGAACGACCGTCGTTCGGTCACTCGAGAGTGCCGCGACTCCCCACGGTGGCCTTGCTCCCTTCGATGGTTCCACGGACCTGTTCATACGGCCAGGGTTTCGATTCGCGGCGGTCGACGCCGTCATCACGAACTTTCATGCACCTCGCACGACACTGCTCGTCATGATCGCGGCGCTCATGGGCGACCGATGGCGGAGCGTGTACCGCCTTGCCCTCGATCAGGGTTATCGATTCTTGTCCTTCGGCGACGCCATGTACCTCGAGGTGCGTCGGTGAGCGCCGTGTCGTGGGCCGGGACCGCGCTCGATGGTGATGCCCGCTGCGGTGTGATGTCGACCGGACACGGAGATGTGGGGACTCCCGCGTTCATGGCCGTGGGAACTCGCGGCACCGTCAAGACGGTCGACTCGGACGACCTCGATCGGGTGGGCGCGCAGATCGTCCTCGCAAACACCTATCACCTGATGCTGCGCCCCGGCGAAGAGACCGTCAGCCGCCTCGGTGAGCTCCACGGATTCATGGCATGGGATCGGCCGATCCTGACGGATTCGGGCGGCTTCCAGGTGCTGTCGCTCCGCCCCACGGTCACCGACGACGCTCTCGTCTTCCGGTCGAGCTATGACGGATCGCCGGTAGAACTGACGCCGGAACGGGCGGTGGCAGTCCAGGAGACGCTCGGATCCGACATCGCGATGGTGCTCGATGTGCCGGTGGCCCTGCCCGCCGAGCGTGGGATTGTCCAAGCCGCGATGCATCAGACCCTTCGCTGGGCCGAACGGTCACACCACGCCAAGCAGCGTGACGACCAAGCGCTCTTCGGCATCGTCCAGGGAGGGGTCGATGCAGAGCTCCGCGCCGAGTCAGCGCGTGAGACGGCCAAGATCGGGTTCCCCGGTTTCGGAATCGGTGGACTCGCCGTTGGGGAGTCCGCTGCCGAACGCGCGAAGGCGATCGAGGTCTGCGCTGGGGAACTCCCGCCCGACGCTGTGCGCTATGTCATGGGACTCGGTGACACGGAGGGGATTCTCGATGCCGTCGCACGCGGGATCGATCTGTTCGACTGCGTGCTTCCCACCCGATTGGCGCGCCACGGAAAGGCCCTTGCAAGATCCGGCGATTTCTCGATCAAGCGTGCCGAGTGGGCCGACGACACCGGACCGATCGAACAGGACTGTCCGTGCATCGCGTGCCGCCGCTACACCAGGGGCTACCTGAGGCACCTCGTCGCAGCGGGAGAGCCCCTCGGGGCACGCCTTCTGACACTTCACAACCTGACCTACACCTACCGACTGTTCGCCGAAGTTCGATTCCACATCGCCTCACGGACATTCGCCGCCTTTCACCGGGACACCGTTGGTCGCAGACAACGAAAGAATCGGACGGACTAGCATCCGGTACTTGCCGGCCAGATCCCGTCCGTCGACGGAGGCGTTGTTGTGATCGGAACCATCACCGCGATCCAAGTACTTGCGACCGCAGCCGAGGAAGACTCGGCTGGAGGTTCGGCTCTGGCATTCCTGTTTCCCTTCTTGATCCTCGGCGCCCTGTTCTACATCTTCATCCTCATGCCGCAGCGGCGCCGGCAACGCAAGGCACGGGAAATGCAAGACGCGATGCGCATCGGCGACGATGTGCGCACTATTGGCGGCATCATCGGCACCATCGTCGATGAGGATGACGAGACGTTCACGCTCGACCTCGGCGGCTCGACGATGCGGGTCGTCAAACGGGCCGTCGCGGAGCCGATTCGGCCGCCGAGAGCTGACGAGGGCGACGACGCGTGAGCAAACGGCGCGCGATCATCACCCTTGTCGTCGCGGTCGGAATCGCTTGGGGCTCGCTCGCGGCGATGCTGTCGGCGGGTTGGGCTCCGAAGCTGGGCCTCGACCTCCAGGGTGGATTCGCCGTGACCCTCGTGGCGCCCGAGGGGACCGATGCGGACACGCTCAAAACCGCTGCGGAGATCATGCGCCGGAGGGTCGAGAACCTTGGTGGAGTCCAGGAACCGGAGATAGCGGTCGTTGGCACAAGGGCCATCGTCGTGCAGCTTCCCGGGGTCACGGATCGCGACCGGGCCCTGCAGGCGGTTGGCACGACCGGCGAGCTCTCGTTCCGACCTGTTCTCGGCGAGTTTGTCGAGAGTCCTGCCCTCACGCAACCCGACGGGGATCACCCCGACGGTCTCGATCCCGAAACCGGCCTCACGATGGTCGACGATGTGACCCGCCCGGCCTATCTGGCCGATCAGGATGATCTGTTCGTCTATTCGGTTGAAGCTGCGTTCCTGACCGGGGCGGACATCACTGACGCGCAGGTCCAGTTCTCCCAGAGCGGTGTTGCAACGCAGTGGGTGGTCGTTCCGGTGTTCACCGACGAGGGAGGCAAGAAGTTTCAGGAAGCGACCAAGATCCTTGCCGGGTATCCCGCAGGCGACCCCCGACGCCAGCTCGCGATCGTGGTCGATGGGGTTGTCTTCTCGGCTCCGGCCGTCGCAACCGATGTGGATCCGTCCCAGGGGCTCGATCCGAACGCCGTTGTCATCACGGTCGGGGCGTCGTCCAATGCCCAGGAGGAAGCCGAAGATCTCGCCGCGATCCTCCGATACGGTGCCCTGCCGACGAACTTCGAGCGCGAACGCGTCGAATCGGTGTCGGCAACCCTCGGCGAGGATTCCCTCAGGGCCGGCCTGATCGCGGGCCTCGGTGGCCTCATGTTGGTCGCGGGATACATGCTGGTCTACTACCGATCGTTGGGTCTTGCCTCGATCATCGGCCTGACCGTGTTCGGGTCCTTGATGATCGGCATCATCACACTCCTCGGCGAGACCCAGGGCACGACCCTGACGCTTGCCGGGGTCACCGGCGTGATCGTGTCGGTCGGCATCACCTCGGATTCGTACATCGTGTACTTCGAACGGATCAAGGAGGAGTACCGAAAGGGACGGGGCCTCAGGCCATCGATCTCGCATGCGTTCGAATCGGCATTTCGGACGGTCGTGACCGGGGATACCGTGACGCTGCTCGGGGCTGCGTTGCTGTACATGCTCGCCATCGGGCAGGTGAAGGGATTCGCTCTCACGCTCGGAATCGCAACGGTGATCGACATCGTCGTCGCGTACTTCTATACCCGCCCGATGGTCTACCTCTTGGGACGCGGCCCGCTCGGGGATGGCGGGGTGTTCTCCATCCGTGGAGCCATGGGTCGCGACGACATCCCCGCTGCCGTCGACGACCCTGTCGGAGCGGACGCATGAGTGTGATCAGCAGGCTCTATCGGGGAGAAACCCACTTCGATTTCGTGCGCGTCTCCCGCACGACGCTCCGAGTGTCCCTTGTGGCCGTCGCAGCATCGCTCCTGATCATGCTGGTGCGACCGTTCAACCTCTCGATCGACTTCACCGGCGGAGTGATCGTGACGGTACCCGGCCAGAACGGGGCGACCGTCGAGGACATCCGAGCAGACCTCCGCGACATCGGGCATGGCGACGCTCGCGTCCAGATCGCCCAGGACGGCCTCGACGAGACGAGACCGCCGACGGTGACGGTGCAGACGGAAGCGATCGAAGATCCCGACGAGCAGGATCTTCTCGTGGCCACCGTTGCGGAGTCAGCAGGGTCCAATGTCGACGATGCGAACATTTCCGCAGTGGGCCCGACATTCGGTCATGAGGTCACCAGGGCGGCGATCGAGGCCCTCGTCGTGTTTCTCATCGTCGTTGTTCTGTTCATCACCTGGCGCTTCGAATGGAAGATGGCGATCGCCGCCCTCGCGGCCCTGTTCCACGACCTGATCATCACCGGTGGCATCTACGCCCTCGTCGGGTTCGTCGTTACGCCATCCACGATCATCGCGGTCCTCACGATCCTCGGTTACTCGCTGTACGACACCGTCGTCGTGTATGAGAAGGTCAAGGAGAACGAGCACCAGCTCCACACGAAGACGACCTTTTCGGCGATCACGAACCTGTCGATGAACCAGGTTCTGATGCGATCGATCAACACCTCCCTCACCTCGCTGCTGCCGGTCGGGTCGTTGCTCGTGGTCAGCGTTCTCGCCATCGGCGCCGAAACGCTCAAGGAGTTCGCTCTTGCCCTCTTCATCGGGATCGCGATCGGTACCTACTCCTCGATCTTTGTCGCTGCTCCCATCCTTGCACGCTGGAAGGAACAGGAACCAGCGTGGGAGCGTCAGCGCAGGAGGGCATCGCGGGAAGGTGAGGATCCGGAGGTGACGCAGGCCGACATTGCGGAGAAGGCCCTGACCCCCGATGTCCCGAAGGCAGCGGCGCGACCCCCGAAGCAGAGGCGAAAACGCCGGTAGCATTGCGTGATGGCAGATGCCGAAGACGCCAATCCGAGCCCTGGCGCGGACGAAGAGCTCGATTCTCAGGCCGATCCGGCGCGGCACGGCCGCAGCGTCGACCAGATGATGGAAGATCTGCTCTCGCTGTACCTCGAGAGTCATCCCGGCGCCGACACGACCCTCATCGAGGAAGCGTATCGGGTTGCCGCCGCACACCACGAGGGGCAGCGGCGGGCAACGGGTGATCCGTACATCGTGCATCCGATCGCGGTTGCTGAGATCCTCGCCGGGTACGGATTGGATGAAGCCACCCTTGCCGCGGCACTCATGCACGACACGGTGGAGGACACTGACCTCACCCTCGACGGTGTGGTCGACCAATTCGGCGACGAGGTCGCCCTTCTCATCGACGGAGTCACCAAGCTCGATCGGATCAAGTTTTCGTCGCGGGAGGTCGCGCAGGCGGCGACCATTCGCAAGATGGCGGTGGCGATGGCCAGAGACATCCGTGTTCTCGTGATCAAGCTGGCGGACCGCACCCACAACATTCGCACCCTCGCCCCTCTTCCCCCCGACAAACAACGCAGAGTGGCCGCTGAGACGCTGGACATCTACGCCCCGCTCGCGCATCGACTCGGGATGCAGGAGATCAAGCACGAGATGGAGGAGACCTGTTTCGGCGTGTTGTATCCGGGACCGAAGGCGGAACTCGAAGAGGCGGTTCGCCGCCGCTCTCCACAGCGGGAGAGCTACATCGATACGGTCATCAAGCTCGTCGGTGAGGAGCTTGACGAAGCAGGCATCGAGGCCACGATTACCGGGCGACCGAAGCACCTCTATTCGATCTATCGCAAGATGGTTTCGTCGGGACTCGAATTCCGCGACATCCACGACCTCATCGGTATCCGGATCATCGTCGATACGGTGCGCGACTGCTATGCGGCGCTCGGGCTGGTGCACACCCTGTGGCCGCCGATCCAGGGCCGTTTCAAGGACTACATCGCGATGCCGAAGTTCAACTTCTACCAGTCCATCCACACCACGGTTGTCGGGCCTGATGGCAAGGCCCTCGAGGTCCAGATCCGCACCACGGAGATGCACGACAGGGCCGAGGCGGGCATTGCAGCGCATTGGCGCTACAAGGACGATGACATCACCAGCAACGGTGACCTTCCGGTCGTGGCTGAGATCCGCGAACTTCAGGAGGACGCTGAGGATCCCCAGGAGTTCCTTGAGAACCTCAAGCTCGACCTCTATCAGGACGAGGTGTTCGCCCTCACCCCGAAAGGGGATGTCAAGACGCTTCCGAAGGGCGCAACGCCGATCGACTTTGCATACCGGATCCACACGGATGTGGGCCATCGATGCGCGGGGGCGAGAGTCAACGGGCGTCTCGTTCCGCTGTCGACCAAGCTCGAATCGGGCGACATCGTCGAGATCATCACTTCGAAAGCCAAGGACGCTCACCCGTCCCGTGACTGGCTCGAGTTCACGAAGTCGTCGAAGGCTGCGTCAAAAATCCGCGGCTGGTTCTCCAAGGAACGCCGCGCCAATGCGCTCGTCGAGGGCAAGGAATCGGTCATTGCAGCGTTCCGCAAGCACGGGCTTCCGATCCGGGGGATCGACGATGACCTCGCGAAGGTTGCGTCCGACCTCGGATTCGATGAGCCGGACAAGATGTTCATGTCCGTCGGTGAGGGTCGCACGAGCCCACAAACCGTTGCGCAGCGCCTCACCCGGCGTCTCCGTCCCGACGACGCCGCCGAGGCGGTACAGGCCGAACGGCTCCCCACACCGCACAAGCGCAAGCAACGAGTCGCGGGTGATGTCGTCGTTGAGGGCTTCGAGGACATGCTTGTCCGCATGGCGAAGTGCTGTGGTCCGGTACCCGGGGACGACATTGTCGGCTTCGTGACCGTTGGGCGCGGCGTGAGCGTTCATCGCGCGGATTGCGCCAACATCGGCTCGCTCTCGGCGCGCGGGGCCGAACGAATGGTCGATGTGGCGTGGACCGCTGAACAGGATGGAACCTTTTTTGTGTGGATCCAGGTCGAGGCTCTCGACCGACCACGCTTGCTACGCGATGTCACCGCAGTGCTCTCGGATCTCGGTGCGAACATTCACGCGTCGTCTTCGGTGACAGGGCGGGACAGGATCGCCTTGCTTCGCTACGAGATCGAGTTGTCCGACCGCGATGCGCTCGAAGGTGTGCTTTCGGCGCTTCGCAGCGTCGGGGCGGTCTACGACGCGTATCGACTCGTCGTGTGACGGTCATAGCGTCGAGCACCGCCGTGCCCGGGTGCCCCTAGGCTCAACGCATGCTCATCGATTCGGCGCCCCTGTGGTACTTCCAGACGAACGCCTATGTCGTTGCGCCGGATCGCGGTGGCCCTGCTGTGGTCATCGATGCCCCGCCAGATCCCCGCGGGATCGGAGATCTCCTTGCGGCCCACGACCTCACACCGGTTGCGGTGCTCGTGACGCACGGGCATGTGGACCATGCAGGGGGCATCGATGGAGTCGCGGCACCGAGCGTGGCCGCCTACCTCCATCCTGACGACATCGACATGGCACGGCACCCCCGCGAGCAACTGCGCGCCTTGATGGGCCCGGCTGCCGACGGACTGGTCGACGACACCGTGAGGTCCCCCATCGAAGCGCTCGCCCACGGGCAGCAGCTGTCGTTGGCCGGGCTCGAGATCGGTGTCCTCCACACCCCTGGCCACACGCCGGGCCATTGTTGCTTCCACATCCAAGACTACGGGATCCTCTTCAGCGGGGACCACCTGTTCGAGGGCTCCATCGGCCGCACCGACCTTCCGGGGGGCTCATTCGACCAGCTGATGATCTCGATGCGCGACATCGTGCTTCCCCTCGACGACGAGACGGCAGTCCTTCCCGGGCACGGGCCGACCACTACGATTGCCGCCGAACGCCGCACCAATCCGTTCCTGAGGAACCTGCCATGAGCGATCTGCATCGACCCAAAGGAACCTCAGATGTGCTCCCACCCGAATCGGTGAGCTGGCGCCTCGCACGCCACACCTTCGATGACATCGCCACTCGATTCGGCTACGACCCGGTCATCACGCCGATCTTCGAGCACACCGAGGTCTTCGCGCGCGGTGTCGGTGAGGACACCGAAGTGGTCGAGAAGCAGATGTACACCTTCATCGACCGCGGTGGCCGAAGCCTGACCCTGCGTCCTGAAGCCACCGCATCGGTCGTGAGGGCAGCCATCCAGGCCGGGAGCCGGGGGCGCTTCAAAGGCGTCTATTGGGGACCGATGTTCCGATACGAGCGACCCCAAAAGGGCCGTATGCGCCAGTTCTACCAAGCGGGAGTCGAGTATCTCGGGTCCGGCTCTCCCGAAGCTGATGTCGAGGTGATCGAGTTCGGATACCGATTCCTCGAAGCAATGCGGGTTCCCGATGTCGAAGTCCGGCTCAATTCCATCGGGGACCCATCGGATCGGAGACACTACGGGACCCTCCTGACCGAATTCCTGCAACAACGCAAGGACGGTCTATCGACCGACGCGAGGAAGCGAATCGGATCGAACCCGATGCGTGTCCTCGACTCGAAAGCGGATCGTGAGATCGTTGCCGATGCGCCGGTACCCCTCGACCACATCGGAGCCGAGGCCGCCGAACATTTCGATGCCGTCAAAGATGGACTTGCCGATATGAAGATCCCCTATGTGATCGACACCAGACTGGTGCGGGGGCTCGACTACTACAACCGGACCGTGTGGGAGTATGTCCCGGCCGGCTATGGGGCAGCCCAGAGTGCTGTGGGAGGAGGCGGCCGCTACGACGGGCTCTTCGAGATCCTCGGAGGTGCGCCGACGCCCGCGGTCGGTCTCGCCATGGGCATCGAGAGGATTCTGCTTGCTTCGGATCAACCACACGACCCCAACGATTTGGATGTCTTCGTCGTGGTTGCCGATGGCGCCTTGAGGAGGGCTGCACGGACCCTGACTTCGACACTCCGTCGAGCGGGGATACGAGCCGACATGACTGACTCGGAACGATCCGTCAAAGCGCAGTTCAAGGAGGCCGACCGGAGGCGATCGGCCGCTGCGGCCGTCGTCGGCGTTGAGTGGCATGACGGAGAGATCACAATGCGGGACCTCACCACCGGTGATCAGGAGAGAATCGGCGTGGGCGAGATCAACCGATGGCTCGAGGAACGATGATGGCGGGGCCCTTCCGAACCAGCACTGCCGGATCGCTCGATGCAGCAGCCGTCGGCACGGAGGTCGTTATCGCTGGATGGATTCAGCGACGCCGCGACCATGGCGGCGTGGTGTTTGTCGACCTGAGAGATGCCACCGGAATCATCCAGGTCGTGCTCAATCCCGAGGATGCTCCCGCTGATGCAGATGTTCTGCATGGACTGAGGATGGAGTTCTGTATCAAGGTGGTCGGCACCGTTCGACTCCGTCCAGAGGGAACCGTCAACCCCCACCTTCCCACCGGTGCGATCGAGGTTGCCGCGCGAGAGGTCACCGTGCTGAGTGCGGCCGATCCTCTGCCATTTCCTCTCGATGAGCGAACCGACATCGATGAGGCGTTGCGGCTGCGGTACCGCTACCTGGACCTGCGCCGGGACCGGATGGCAGCCAACCTCAAGGCGAGATCCGCGGCGATACGCGCCATGCGAACGGAGATGGACGATCGAGGCTTTCTCGAGGTGGAAACCCCGACGCTCATCGCGTCGACGCCGGAAGGTGCGCGCGACATGCTGGTTCCATCCCGACTCCGCAAAGGGCAGTTCTATGCCCTCCCTCAGTCACCACAGCTCTTCAAGCAGCTTCTGATGATCGGCGGTGTGGATCGCTACTACCAGATCGCCAAGTGCTACCGGGACGAGGACTTCCGTGCCGATCGGCAGGTCGAGTTCGCGCAGCTCGACTTCGAGGGAGCATTCTGGGGCCAAGAGGAGGTCCTCGAAACGATCGAGGCCGTCGCCAAGAGAGTTGTGGCCGAGCTGCGTGGATCTGTGTCGGATTCCCCATTCACCCGAATGACCTGGTCCGAGGCCACACAGCGGTACGGCACCGACAAACCAGACCTTCGGTTCGCTATGGAGATCCGCGATCTGTCGCACATTTTCTCGGCTACCGCGTTCAGGGCGTTCGGTGAGGCAATCGAAGCCGGTGGGTCGATACGCGGCATCAATGCGGGACCTCTCGGGCTTGCGCGGTCAGGGCTGGACGATCTCGTCGCAACCGCGCGGGCTGCCGGAGCGAAGGGGCTCGTGTGGATGGTGGCGGAGGACGACGGCTCGATGCGTTCACCGATCAGCAAGTTCCTGTCCGAACCCGAGCTCGCCCAGATCCGAGATGCGTTCGGGGCAACACCGGGGGACACCTTGCTGATCGTGGCCGATCAGACGCGCACCGTTCTTGAGGTGCTCGGCCTGCTCCGCCTCCATGTCGGCAAGCCCGACGGACACGATGATCTCGCCTTTGTCCTCGTCGTCGACTTCCCGGTGTTCGACATCGCAGAAGACGGCTCGCTCACTCCTGCCCACCACCCCTTCACCGCACCCGCCGATGTCGAAGATCTCGTCGAGTCACCCGAGTCGGCGGTCTCGAAGGCATACGACCTCGTGCTCAACGGCACAGAACTGGGCTCTGGAAGTGTTCGTATCCACGATGCTGCGGTGCAGCAGAAGGTCTTCGAGGTGATGGGAATCAGCGAGACGGACGCCGATCGTCGGTTCGGGTGGTTTCTCGAGGCGCTCCGATACGGGACACCACCGCATGCGGGGTTCGCGATCGGGATCGATCGGTTCGTTTCGATCCTCCAGAACGAACCGAACATCAGGGAGATCATCCCGTTTCCCAAGACACAGACAGGATTTGATCCGCTCACCGGGTCGCCGAGCAGAGTCGACAACGAGCAGCTCCACGAGCTCGGTATTCGTGTCGACCCTGCAATCGTGGCGCTTTGGGATGATGAGTCTGACGCATCCTCATCCGCCCCTGATGGCTGAGGGGGACCTCTTCGGCGTCGCACGCGACGAGCACCGGCGTGTCCACGCACCCCTCCCGGAGCGCATGCGGCCCCGCACAGTCGACGAGGTGATCGGCCAGCGTCACTTGCTCGCGCACGGGGCCGCATTCCGATCGATGGTGGAAAGCGGTCGGCTCGGTTCGCTGATCCTGTGGGGCCCACCGGGGTCCGGGAAGACGACGCTGGCGCGGGTCGTCGCGACGCATGTTGGTGGGTTCTTCGAGCAGATCTCCGCAACCAGTGCCGGGGTCAAAGATGTTCGGGAGATCCTCGCGAGAGCCGATCAGCGCCTCGGTGAGGGACGCGGGCCGACGGTGCTCTTCCTCGACGAGATTCACCGATTCACGAAGGCACAGCAGGACGCCCTCCTCCACGGCGTGGAGGACGGGACCGTCACCCTCATTGGTGCGACCACCGAGAACCCGTTTTTCGAGGTGAATTCCCCACTCATCTCGAGAGCAACCGTGTTTCGCACCGAGGCGCTCACTCCCTCCGAAATCGCAGATCTGATCGACGCAGCATTCGCGGATGAAATGCGTGGTGTCAGCGGGATCTCGATCACCGACGAAGCGACGAACGAGATCGCGCAGCGAGTCGGGGGCGACGCCCGGCTTGCGCTCAACACCGTTGAACTCGCGGCGACCATTGCCTCAGGGCGATCATCTGGCGCGATCATCGATGTTGCCGTCGTCGAAGAAGCTCTTCAGAGACGGATCATCCGCTACGACCGGGCCGGAGACCGGCACTACGATGTCATCTCGGCGTTCATCAAATCGGTGAGAGGCTCAGATCCCGATGCTGCGCTCTACTGGCTCGAAACGATGGTTGCCGCCGGAGAGGATCCGAAATTCATCGCACGACGCATGGTCATCCTCGCCTCGGAGGATGTTGGCCTTGCCGACACCAGTGCGCTCGGTATTGCGATTGCTGCCTTCCGGGCCGTTGAGGTCATCGGCTTGCCAGAAGCCAACTTCGCCTTGTCTCACGCGGCACTCTATCTCGCCCTTGCCCCGAAATCTGACTCGGTCAAGACGGCCATGATGGCGGCGGCGGATCTCGTTGCGTCGGATGCCTCCGGAGAGGTTCCCTTCCATCTGAGATCGGCGACGACGGCAGGGGAGCGATCCTTCGGGTACGGATCGGGATATCGCTACCCCCATGATGACGCCCGCGCCGTGATCGCCCAGGCCTATCTCCCTGACACGGTTGCAGATGCGACCCTGTACCACCCGAAACGGCTCGGGGACGAAGCGGAGATCGCTGACCGGCTCGTTCACATCGACCGTATCCTCGGCAAGCAAGACCGCAGATCGCCGCCGGGTTCCCCATCGTCGTAGGCGCCGTAGGAGGCGGGATCGTGGTACGTTCGCCACCATGTTCACCCGCCTGCGGTGGTTCCTGTACGGAGTGGTGGCCACGGTGATCGTCACGGGGCTGATCTTCCAGCGCGCACGAAGCATGAAGCAGCGACTCGACGCCGAAGGCGTTGCGAGGGTGCTTGCCGCCTACGGCGCGGATGTGATCGAGTACGCAGGTCGTCGCCTGCAACGATCCGCAGATCGGGACCCCGAGGGGTCGGGCTCGGGCCCGTAGGGCCGTATCAAAGCGGTCGCGTCTGCCAGCAGGGGCGTCGCTAACCTCTGCGCTCCATGGAGACCAACCTTGTCAGGAGCACCTTTCTCGACTTCTTCGAGGCGCGTGGCCACACGCGGGTCCATTCCGCGTCGCTGATTCCCGTTGATCCGACGCTGCTTCTCACGGTCGCTGGCATGGTGCCTTTCAAGCCGTACCTCCTCGGCGAGGAAGCACCGCCGTATCCACGCGCCGTCAGCTCCCAGAAGTGCATCCGAACCGCAGACATCGATGTGCTCGGCACCACGGCACGCCACATGTCGTTTTTCGAGATGCTCGGCAACTTCTCATTCGGCGACTACTTCAAGGAGACAGCGATACCGCTCGCGTACGAGCTCATCACGGAACAGTACGGGATCGATGCGGATCGACTGTGGTACACGGTGCATGTCGACGACGACGAAGCAGCCGAGATCTGGATCGATGGCGTCGGTGTCGATCCCCAACGCGTGCAGCGCACCGACCGGGACAACTTCTGGCACATGGGTGTTGCAGGACCGGCGGGACCCGACTCGGAGGTGTTCTACGACCGGGGCCCAGCCTATGGGGGCGATGGTGGTCCGGTCGTGGACGAGGAACGGTTCATGGAGATCTGCAACCTCGTGTTCATGCAGTATGTACAGGACGAGCCGTTCCATGTGGTCGGCGACCTCCCCTTGCAATCGATCGATACCGGAATGGGCCTCGAACGCATGGCAATGGTGCTCCAGGGCGTCGATTCGGTCTTCGAGACGGACACGCTACGGGCGATCATGGCCGTTGGTGAGCGCAGAACGGGCGTCGCCTACGGTGACGCCGAACCGACCGATGTTTCCTTGCGCATCCTCGCCGATCACGCCAGGGCGCTCACATTCCTGATCTCCGATGGCGTCGTCCCATCGAACGAAGGACGCGGCTACATCTTGCGGAGGCTGCTTCGTCGAGTCGTGAGACACGCACACCTGCTCGGAACCTCCGAACCCATCGTCCCTGCACTCGTCGATGCCACTGTCTCGGAGATGGGCCCGGCGTTTCCGGAGCTCGTCGCCCATGCCGATGCGATCAGGGACATGGCCGCGCGGGAAGAGGCAGGGTTCTCACGAACGCTCGCGGCCGGTGAACAGCTCCTCGACGACGCGATCAGCGGGATCGAGGAATCAGGCATCATCCCCGGCGACATGGCGTTCAGGCTCCACGATACCTACGGCTTTCCCATCGATCTGACCGTCGAGATCGCCGCCGATCGGGGCCTTACCGTGGATCGTGACGGTTTCGAACGGGCCATGGCCGCTCAACGAGAACGCGCGCGAACGGCGTTCAGGGCCGACCACGGTGGAGCAGACGCGGCGCGCTACCGCCGTGAGCTCGGATCCATCCATCAAACCGAGTTCGTTGGGTACGACCAGCTCGAAGCGCAAGCGACCATTCTCGGGCTTCTCGTCGAAGGGGAGTCGACCGAACGCGCAGAGCTCGGCACCCAGGTCGAGGTGTTCGTCGAGACATCACCGTTCTACGCAGAGTCCGGCGGCCAGGTCGGTGACACCGGCACCATCGCTACCGAAACCGGTCGGCTCAAGGTGCACGACACCCAGTTCGTGCTTCCCGGAGTGCACGGCCATCGATGCACCGTCGTCGACGGAACGGTGCGCAGAGACCAACAGGCGAGCCTCACCGTTGACGGGTCGCGCCGGGAGCGGATCCGCAAGAATCACACGGGAACACACATCCTCCACTGGGCTCTTCGGGACACCATCGGTGACCATGTCCATCAGGCCGGGTCGCTCGTTGCGCCGGACCGGCTCCGATTCGACTTCTCCCACTTCGATGCCGTCCGTCCCGACGAACTCGCCCATGTCGAACGCGAAGTCAACGAACGCATCATCGCGAACGAGGAGGTCACGACGATCGAGACCTCGAAAACAGAAGCCGAGAAGATGGGGGCAATCGCGTTCTTCGGCGACAAGTACGGTGAACGAGTCAGGGTGGTCAAGACGGGTGGCTTCTCCACCGAGTTCTGCGGCGGGACGCATGTTCCCGCAACGGGACAGGTCGGGCCGCTCGTGCTGGTGACCGAAGGATCGGTCGGCTCCAACATCCGTCGCGTCGAGGCATTGACGGGTTCCGCGGCCTACGAACACCTGAGCGGGCTGCGAGCCACACTCGACGAGGTCGCCGCAGCGTTGCGTACCCATCCGACGGGAGTCGTGGATACCGCCCGGTCACTCACCGAACGGCTTCGCGCAACCGAGGAGCGGCTTGGTGAGTTTGAGGAGCGTGATCGGGCAAGGCTCGCGTTGACGCTCGTCGATGACGCCGAAACGATCGACGGCACCATGCTCGTGTCGGGTCGGGTCGACGGCCTCGGCCCCGACGGTGTGCGATCGTTGGCATTCCAGGTCCGGGATCGTATCGATTCGGGGGTCGGCGTCATGTCCTCGGTCAGTGACGGGAAGGCCGCCCTCGTCGTTTTCGTCACCGACGATCTCGCCGATCGAGCGGTGTCCGCAGGCGCAATTGCGCAGGCCGGTGCGACCATCCTCGGAGGGGGAAGCTCTCGAGACCGGCGACTCGCCCAGGCCGGTGGGCCCAACACCGCTGCCATGGATGAAGCGTTGGCCGCAGCGACGGACGCGGCACGGACGGCCATCACGGCGTCATGAGAATCATCGGACTCGATCCCGGAGAGCGAAGGGTCGGGGTAGCAGTATCGGATCCGAGCGGTACCATCGCGTCGCCCGAGCGGTACATCGACACCGTGACCGAGGACATGGATCAGGAGCTTTTGGATCTGTGCGCCTCCAAGGACGCGACCCTGATCGTGGTCGGGCTCCCGATCAGCCTCGACGGAACGGAAGGCGTTGCCGCCACGAAGGCAAGAGCATTCGGCGAAAGGGTGCACGCGGTGACCGGAATCGAAGTGGTCTTTTCCGATGAACGATTCAGTACCCACACAGCCGAACGGGCCCTGATCGAAGGTGGGGTGCGCCGGTCGAAGAGACGAACAAGGCGGGATCAGGTTGCAGCAGCCGTGATGCTCCAAGCCTTCCTTGACCGGAGCAACCAGCGTGACGACGACTCCTGAACCCGCTCCGGCCCGCACCCGGAAACTGCTTCTCATCGGTGCGGGCGTCGTTGGATCGGTCGTGATCCTCGCTGTCGCCGCGTCCATCGTCGCGGGCATGGTCTCGTCCGGTGACACCGGCCCGACCACCGAGCCGGGTATCCCGGTGACGGTATCGATCCAACCCGGCGAGGCGGCATCGACCATCTACCGGACACTTGCAGACGCAGGCGTGGTCGCCTATGCCGCAATCGAACAGGCCGTTCACCAAGCCAACGCCGAGTCGTCGCTGCAAGCCGGAACCTATGCGTTGGAGACCGGAATGGACGCAGGGGAGGTTCTCCGTCTCCTCCTTGAGGGTGGGAACGCGCCTGAGAGCAGGACGATCACCATCGTCGAGGGCTGGACGGTTGCACGCATCATCGAGGAACTCGCCGACGCGACGGAGTTCACGGTCGACGACTTCGCTGAAGCTCTCAGCAACGGCGCCGTCACCTCGCCGCTGCTGACGAACGCCCCTGAGCAGGTGTCACCGCTGAGTCGTTGGGAGGGACTGCTGTATCCCGCCACCTATCAGATCCCCACCGGCGCCACGCCAGCAGCAATGCTCCAGACGATGGCCGACGAGATGGTTGCGCGATTCGAGGGGACCGACTGGGCGGGACTGCAAGACACCGACCTCTCGCGCTATGAGATCCTCATCATTGGTTCGCTGATCGAACGCGAGGCGGGAGTCGCCGAGGACCGACCGCTGATCTCAAGTGTCATCCACAACCGCTTGGCAACGGGTATGCGTCTCCAGATCGACGCGACCGTGATCTACGCCCTCGGAGGCAACCCCGGTCAGGTCCTCGCGAGCCATCTCGAGACCGACTCCCCATACAACACCTACCGGATCGATGGGCTGCCACCGACCCCGATCGGGACGGTGTCGACGGCGAGTCTCAAGGCAGCGATCGCACCAGCGGACACGGACTACCTCTTCTATGTGCTTGCGTCGACCGACGGTGCGCATGCGTTCGCGGTGACCTACGAAGAACACAAGGCCAATGTGGAGCGCGCCAAACGCGAGGGGATTCTCCCGTGAGGTTCGGCATCGTCGGTGACCCGGTGGATCATTCGCGGTCTCCGGCGATGCATGAGGCGGGGTTTCGAGCTCTCGGCATCGACGCCGTGTACGAGTTCCTTCCAACCCCGCCCGACCACTTCGACCGCATCATCGACGGTTTGCGATCCGGGCGACTCGACGGAGTCAATGTCACGATGCCGCACAAGCGTGCGGCGTTCGACGCCGTCGACGAGCACACGGTGGATGCGCAGCGATCGGGATCCGTCAACACCATCGTGTGCCGTAATGGCCGACTCGTGGGAGCAAACACCGATGTGGGAGGCATCACCGACGCGTTCGACACGGCCCGTATCCCGGACCTCGCACCCGTGCTCGTCCTCGGATCTGGGGGGGCAAGTGCGTCCGCCGTCGTCGCGCTCTGTGGTCGTGCCGTGTATGTGTCCGCTCGGAACCCCGCGGCGGCAACAGCGATGCTCGATCGGGTGCAGTGCCCCGGTGTTGTCGTGCGCTGGGGTGAAGGGGTCGCAGGATCGGCCATCGTGAACGCAACGCCAATCGGCATGCACGGTGAGTCCTTGCCGCGGCCGGTGCTCGGTGTTGCAAGTGGTCTGGTCGACATGGCGTACGGCCCCGAAGAAACCCCCGCGTGCAGGGCGATCCGACGCGGAGGTCTGCCGTGCGCCGACGGCCTCGATGTCCTCGTCGGCCAGGCGATCGGCGCATTTCGTCTGTTCACCGGCACGACACCAGACCGCGACATCCTCACGACCGCAGCGCGGGGGCTGGCCGGGGAGTGACCGAGCGCTCGGATGCCGGTCCCCACATCGAGTTCGCGGGGCCGTATGCTCGCAGCCATGCCGCTCATGCTTGCACTCGCCGTGATCGCAGGAATCGTCGCCGCTCGGTCCATCGTTGCGGCGGTCGATGCGCATCGCTGGGATGAGAAGGACCGCTGGTACGGCCCGGTCTGTGGCGTCTGTCGTAGCCCACTCGGCTTGGCGACGGTGCGGTGCCGGGCCAGCCACCATCGACAGCGGCTGGCAAACCCACTCATCATGGTTGTCACGCCGGTGCTGTCGGGCGCCTTGGTCGTCTCCCTCCCGACCTATTGGGTGTGGCCCGCCTACGCCGTATTCGCCTGGACGATGGTGCTGCTCACCGTTGTGGATCTCGACACCGAGCTCATCCCGAACCGCATGCTCGGACCCGCTTCGGTCATTTCCGGAGTGCTCTTGGTCGTCGGCTGGGTCGCCGATACCGGAGCTGGCTCACTCCTGCGTGCCGTTGCTGGCGCGGTCGGCTATTTCGCCGCCATGTACCTGCTCGCGGTGATCGCGAGGGGTGGCCTCGGCTACGGGGATGTGAAGCTCGCCGGCTTGATCGGGTTGTTCACCGGCTTCCTCGGCTGGCAATCCGTCCTCGCGGCCGGTTTCGGCGCCTTTCTCGTCGGTGGTCTCGTATCGATCGTGCTGCTCGCGCTCAGGATCCGGTCCCGCAAGGACACGATCCCCTTCGGGCCGTTCATGACCAGCACGGCGATCGTTGCGGTGTTGTGGTCCACTGAGATCGCGGCGTGGTACAGCTCCTGAGTTGCCTGGCACCACGACAGGACGCCTACGCTTCGCCCATGCTCAGGTTCATCACCGCAGGGGAGTCACACGGTCCCGGTCTCGTCGCGACCGTCGAGGGTCTCCCCGCAGGCTTGGAAGTGACGAGCGAGGGACTCAGCACCGAACTCGCGCGTCGACGGCTCGGGTTCGGACGGGGACCGCGGATGGCGCTCGAAGAAGATGAAATAGAGATCCTCGGAGGCGTCCGCTTCGGATCGACGCTCGGGGGACCCGTCGCGGTCCTGATACGGAACACCGAGTGGCCGAAGTGGCGGGCCCAGATGTCTCCCGATGCGGGCGAACGGGGCAAACGGGAAACGAAGCCACGGCCGGGGCATGCCGATCTCGTCGGCATGCTCAAGTACGACACCCATGACGCCCGCGATATCCTCGAGCGGGCATCGGCTCGAGAGACGGCCGCCCGCACCGTTGTCGGATACCTCGCCAAGCAACTCCTTGCGTCCATCAACATCCGGGTCGTGTCTCATGTCGTTCGGATCGGACAAGCGGCCGCCGACCCGGATGCGCCGCTCCCAGGGCCCGATGACCTCGATGCGGTCGATGCGTCGGCCGTTCGAGCGTTCGATCCTGCCACCGAAGCGGCAATGATCGAAGCGATCACGACGGCGGCCGACGCCAAGGACACGCTTGGAGGCGCTGCCGAGGTTCTCGGGTACGGACTACCTCCGGGGCTCGGGAGCCATGTCCACTGGGATCGTAAGCTCGACGGTCTCCTCGCCGGTGCCCTCATGTCGATCCAGGCCATCAAAGCGGTCCAGATCGGCGACGGCGTCGCACAGTCGCACATGACCGGCTCAGCTGCCCACGATGCCATCACCCGAGACGGGGAGGGCTTCGGCCGCCGGACCAACCGTGCGGGTGGTCTCGAAGGTGGGATCACGACGGGCGAAGTTCTTCGCGTGACGGTCATGATGAAACCGATCGCAACCGTCATGCGTCCGCTCGACACGGTTGATGTGGATTCCAAGGAGGCCGCCAAGGCGTTCCGCGAGCGCTCGGATGTCTGTGCGGTCCCAGCAGCAGGAGTCGTTGCCGAACAGATGACCGCGTATGTGCTCGCCAACGAAGTCCTGCGCACCTACGGCGGCGATACCGTCGGCGATGTCGTCGCAGCTGATGCCGCGTACCGCAGACGCATCTCGGAGTTCTGATCGTGCGCCATGTGTGGCTGATCGGGATGATGGGAACGGGCAAGACCACCGTTGGTGTGTTGGTCGCTGAGCAGCTGAAGCGCCCATTCATCGACCTCGACAACGAGATCATGATTGCGACCGGCAAGACCATTCCCGAGCTCTTCGCCGATGGCGAGGAGGTCTTCCGTCGCGCCGAGACAGCTGCTCTGCTCGAAGCCTCGGTGCAGCCGCCCTCGGTGATTGCAACGGGCGGAGGAGCCGTGCTCGCGCAGCAGAACCTCGATGCGATGGCAGCAACCGGGGTGACGGTCTTGTTGACCGCATCGACCGAGACCATCATGGACCGCCTTGCCCAGAGCCACACCAGACCGCTCGCTCGCGATGCGAAGGCGCTTGAGGCCATCGCAGCCCTGAGGACGGCTGTCTACCTCGAAGCCGCCGACCACGCAGTGACCACCGAAGGCAAAGATGCTGCGTCGGTCGCGAGGGAGGTGTTGGCATGCGTCGGTATGTGATTCAGAACGCACCCGCTGGCTCCTCAGCAATCGTTGTCGGGCGAGATCTGATCCCCTCCGTCGCCGCTGCCGTGGCAGAAGGCGGGTCCGAGCGAGCAGCGATCCTGTGCCAGCCCGCAACCGAGTCTCTTGCAGACCGTGTCGCCACCGCACTCTTGTCGCGTGGTGTCGACAGCCACGGATTCACGCTTCCCGACGGTGAAGCCGCCAAGCGTGTCGATGTCGTCGAGGATATGTACCGCAAGCTCAACGCCGCATCACTGACCCGCGACGATGTCATCGTCGCGGTGGGAGGAGGCGCACTCACCGACGCGGCCGGGTTCATTGCGGGGACCTTTCTGCGCGGCGTTCCTGCGATCTACCTCCCGACAACGATGCTGGGTGCTGTTGATGCCGCGATCGGCGGCAAGACCGGCATCAATGTCGACGGGAAGAACCTCGCCGGCCTATTCGTGCATCCACGGCATGTGTTCGTTGACATCGACACCCTCGATGGTCTGCCGAGGACCTTGCGAATGGAAGGCGCCGCGGAGGCCGTCAAAGCTGGGTTCATCGACGACATGGCGATCGTGGAGGCGTACGAGCGGTCCGGCATCGACGGGGTCGACCTCGAGGATGTTGTCAACCGGGCAATTGGCGTGAAGGTCGATGTCGTGAACGAGGACTTCACGGAAAAGGGACGAAGGGCAATCCTGAACTATGGGCACACGGTCGGGCACGCCGTTGAGACCGCCGCCGGAATCCCTCACGGTCATGCCGTCTCGATCGGAATCGCTGCCGCAGGAGCGGCATCAGCATTCGTCACCGGATTCGCGGGGGAGCAGCGACAACGGGACCTGCTGATGAGCCTCGGACTTCCTGTGGTTGCCCCAGCCGGAACGGAACGGGGTCGCGTCCGGGCGCTGATGGCACGGGACAAGAAGCGGGATGCGACCGGCCTCAGGATGGTCCTGCTTGAGGACTTCGGTTCCCCTGTCGTCGTTGCGGTCGACGACGCTACCGTACACGCCGCGCTCGGGGCTGTCGGACTTGCATCCGGGCCTTCCGCGGGAAAGGGAAGCGAATGATCTCGACGAATGATGTCAGGCCGGGCATGGCGCTCGATCTCCCCGAAGGGCTTTTCACGGTGACGGATCACCAGCATGTCAAGCCCGGCAAAGGGAAGGCGTTCGTTCGGATGAAACTGAAGAATGTGCGGACCGGCGCGGTCCTCGACCGGACCTTCCGCGCAGGCGAGAATGTTCCGAGCGCCAGAATCGATCGCCGCAACTTCACCTTCTTGTACCGGAACGATCTCGGTTTCCATGTGATGGACGAAGAGACCTACGAGCAAACGATGATCGATACGGACATCGTCGGTGGAGCCGCCGAGTACCTATCTGATGGGATGACCGTTCAGATCTCGATCCACGATGGGATCCCCATCGAGGTGGACCTTCCGCCGTCGGTCGAACTCGAGGTGACCTACGCCGAGCCCGGCGTGAAGGGAGACCGTGTGTCGGGCGCAACCAAGCCGGTGACGCTGAGTACCGGGAAGACCATCCAGGCTCCTTTGTTCGTCGAGCAGGGAGACATCCTCAAAGTGGATACACGGAGTGGTGACTACATCACGCGTGTGACATGAGCAGCGGCGACCGGGCATCGGCGCTCGGCGCCCTCTACGCCTTCGATGCCAGACCTCTCGAAGCTCTGGACGCCTCGGGACTCAGCCGCCGAGCTGGGCAATTCGCGCAAGGGACGGTGGAGCATCTCGACGCCATCGACGCTGCCATCTCCGCAGCGGCGGACACCTGGCGCCTCGAACGAATGGCCGCGGTTGACAGGAGCATCCTGCGGCTCGGGACCTTCGAGTTGCTGTACACCGACATGGCCGTCGGCATCATCATCAATGAGGCCGTCGAACTCGCCAAGGAGTACTCGACCGCGGCGAGCGGTGCGTTCATCAACGGCGTCCTTTCGACGGTCGCCGGACAGCGTGCCGAACGATCGGAACCCGAGTCGTAGTACAGTGTGGTCAACCGACCTTTAATGCGGTCCCGTGAGGCCGCCAAGGATGGAGCAGCCATGATGCAACTCTTCGCCAAACCGTGCCTCAGGGGGCACGGTTCTTTTTGTGTCTTTCCGACGCTCGACACCCCGGTCCTTCCATGCGAAGGGTGATGGACGAAGGCGATATCAACCGCGTGGTACGGCGTATCGCCAATGAGATCATCGAACGCAACCACGGCGTCGACAATGTGCTTCTGCTCGGCATACCGACCCGCGGCAAGCCGCTCGCGGAAAGGATCTGTGCGGTCCTGTGCGAGATCGAGGGAGTCACGATGACTGCCGGATCGCTCGATATCGGGATGTACCGGGACGACATCGACACGCGGCCGCGGACACGCTTGGGCCCGACGGACATCCCGCGGCCCATCGACGGCGCCGATGTGGTGCTCGTCGACGATGTGCTGTACACGGGAAGAACCATCCGTGCAGCACTTGACGCACTCGCCGACCTCGGGCGACCTGCCACGGTCCAACTCGCGGTCATCATCGACCGCGGTCATCGCCAACTTCCCATCAGGCCGGACTATGTCGGAAGGAACATCCCCACATCGGTGAGCGAGCATGTGTCGGTTCGGATCGTTCCCACTGACGACGAGGACGGTGTTTGGGTGAGCAGCGAGGTCCTTGCGTGAGGCATCTGCTCACGACGGCGACGCTCGATCGGGAGACGCTGACCTCGCTCCTCGACGAGGCTGATGGATTCCGTGAGGTCCTCAGCCGTCCCATCCCGAAGGTGCCCGCTCTGCGGGGCAAGACCGTCGCGATGATGTTCTTCGAGCCGTCGACCCGGACACGCATGTCCTTCGAGAAGGCGGCACGAGCGCTCTCGGCAGACACCGTGTCGTTCAGCCCCGGAATCTCGGCGCTTTCGAAAGGTGAATCGCTCAAGGACACCGCCCTCACCGTGCGAGCCATGGGTGTCGATCTGATGGTTGTTCGCCACAAGGCCACCGGCGCGCCGATGCGCCTCGCGGAGTGGCTGGACATCCCGATCGTGAACGGAGGCGACGGCGCCAACCAGCACCCGACCCAGGCGATCCTTGACTGCCAAACGATCCGCAAGCGATTCGGCACGCTCGACGGTCTCTGCATCGCGATCGTCGGGGATGTGCGCCACTCGCGCGTTGCGCGATCGAATGTGCAGGCCATGACCGCCCTCGGCGCCGATGTCACCCTCGTGGGACCACCGACGCTGCTTCCGGTCGACTTGGAAGGTTGGCCAGTGAAGACAACCGCCGACCTGGATGCAACGGTGCCAACGGTGGATGTTGTCTACCTCTTGCGTGTTCAGACAGAACGCGGTGGCGCATCGGTCTTTCCTTCGATCGCGGAGTATGCGCAGCGGTTCGGGATGACCAACCGCCGTTTCGCGGCGCTCGCCGACGATGCCATCGTCATGCATCCGGGCCCCATGAACCGCGGCGTCGAGATCGCACACGATGTTGCCGACCACGAGCGCGCCCTGATCCTCGATCAGGTTGCGAACGGCGTTGCAACCCGGATGGCGGTCTTGTTTGCCCTCCTCGGCGGTGATTCCGATGTATGACCTCATCCTTGGGGGCGGCTCGGTGGCCACCACCGGGGGTGTCGTCGTCACCGATGTGGCAATTGGTGAGGGCATGATCGTGGCAATGGGCGCGAACCTCGGCGAAGCCCACGAAGTCATCGACTGCTCGAACAGGTGGATCGGGCCCGCCCTCGTGGATCTCCACACGCATCTGCGCGAACCGGGACAGGAGTGGAAAGAGGACATCGCGTCGGGCTCAGCCGCTGCAGCAGCCGGCGGCTACGGCGCGGTGGTCGCGATGCCGAACACCGACCCTGCGATCGATGCGGGCCATGTCGCGCGATTCGTCAAGGACCGCGGGCGGGAGGTCGGTCTGGTGGATATCCAGCCTGCGGGTGCGATCACGATGGGGCGACGCGGCGAGGTCATGGCCCATCTCGACGATCTGTGGGCTTCCGGCGTCCGGATGTTCACCGATGACGGCGCTTCGGTTGCCAATGCCGCGCTCCTTCGTACGGCCATGGAGTATGTCTCTTCACTCGGCGGCGTCATCGCCCAGCACGCGGTCGATTCCGACCTCGCCGCTGCGGGCCACATGCACGAAGGCTCCGTGTCGTCACAACTCGGAATGTACGGAATCCCGCGACAGGCCGACGACATCGAAATCACCCGGGACCTTGCCCTCGTCGAGATGACCGGTGTCACCTACCACCTCCAGCATGTATCGACGGCCGGAGGTGTCGAAATGATTCGAGAGGCGAAGCGTCGGGGCCTTCCGGTGACGGCGGAAGTGACCCCGCACCACCTCGCGTTCGATCACACCGATGTTGCCACAACCGATTCGAACTTCAAGGTCATGCCGCCCCTGCGCGACGAGGCGGATCGTGCGGCGCTCGTTGCCGGTCTCAGCGACGGTACGATCGATGCGATCGCGACCGATCACGCTCCCCACGCAGCCCTCGAGAAGGAAGTGCCGTTCGAAGAGGCGCCCCACGGCATCCTTGGCCTCGAATGGGCGATCTCGGTCGCCATCGGCGTGGTCGGCCTCGACCAATCATCGCTGTTTGACCGCATGGCCGTTGCACCGGCATCCATCGCGGGCCTCGACGAACACGGCCACCTGCTTGCCGAGGGGCGAGCAGCGACGCTCACCGTCATCGACCCTTCCGAACGCTGGACACCGGTGAGGACCCGCTCCAAGAGCCGCAACGCCCCCTATCTCGGGCGGGAGTTGACGGGAAGGTCACGGCTGACCCTGTTGCGCGGTGTTGTGACGCATCGAGCGGATCAATGAACGGGACACAGCCCGGGATTCTCGCCACCGCGGACGGTACGGTGTTCCGGGGAACGGCGAACGGTGCCCGAGGTGTCGCCGTCGGTGAGGCCGTCTTCAACACATCGATGACCGGCTATCAGGAGATCCTCACCGATCCCTCCTACGCCGGGCAGGTTGTGGTGTTCACGACGCCACACATCGGTAACTACGGCAGCAGCGAAGATGACGAACAAGCGGCACGGGTGCACGCCCGCGCGGTGGTGACCCGATCGCTGAGCAGGTCTTCGTCGTCGTGGCGATCGGATCAGCCCTTCGACGAATACCTCGAGGCCAGGGGAACCATTGCCCTCAGCGACATCGACACACGGCGCCTCACGAGACATCTCAGGGAGCATGGCGCGATGCCCGTCGCCGTCGGATCCGACATCGACGAGCGCGAGCTCACCGAACTCGCAGCCTCGGCACCGACCATGGAGGGTCAGGATCTCGTCGCGTCGGTGACCACCGTCGAACCGTACTGTCAGGAAGCGACAGCGCCGAAGCGTGGAACGGTGGTGGCATACGACCTCGGCATCAAGCGCGATATCACCCGCAGCCTGGCAAGCCACGGTCTCGATGTCACCGTCGTCCCAGCGGGTACTTCGGCGTCGGAGGTCATCGCCATGGCGCCGGACGCCGTGTTCCTTTCGAACGGCCCGGGGGATCCCGAGCCACTGACCGATTCGATCAGGGCCGTGCGCGGACTCCTCGGACAAGTACCCCTGTTCGGAATCTGCCTCGGGCACCAAGTTCTCGGTCTCGCCCTGGGAGCAACCACCTTCAAACTCCCGTTCGGCCACCACGGCGGAAACCATCCGGTGCGTCGACTCGACGACGGCAGCGTCGCCATCACCGCCCAAAACCACGGATTCGCCGTGGACCTGTGGTCGCTGACCGACACAGCACGGCCTACTGCGGGTCGACTCCCGGGGAGCGATCTTCTGCCGGACCTTGTGAACACCGACTTCGGGATCGTCCGGCCGACCCATCAGAATCTGAACGACGGGACGAACGAGGGGCTCCGATGCTTGGAGGTCGCTGCGTTCTCGGTGCAATACCATCCCGAAGCCGCACCCGGTCCTTCGGACGCGAGGGGTCTGTTCGGCGATTTCGTCGCCATGATCGAAGGCCATCGTGCCGCAGCGGACTGACCTGGGGTCGATCCTTGTGATCGGGTCTGGCCCGATCATCATCGGACAGGCATGCGAATTCGACTATTCGGGAACCCAGGCGGTGAAAGCCCTTCGTTCCCGGGGACATCGGGTCGTCTTGATCAACTCGAATCCGGCCACCATCATGACCGATCCCGAATTCGCGGATGCGACCTACATCGAACCGATCACCGCCGAGTTCGTCGAGGCGGTCATGCGCAAGGAGCGCCCCAACGCCGTCCTCCCAACCCTTGGGGGCCAGACGGCGCTCAATGTCACCGTGGAGCTCGCCAAGGCAGGGATCTTCGACGAACTCGGAGTCGAACTGATCGGCGCATCACTCGACGCCATCGAGATGGCCGAAGATCGCGGACGATTCAAACAGGCCATGGAAGGTGCCGGAATCGCGACGGCCCGGGCTCGGTATGTCACTTCGGTCGAGTCGGCGCTCGAAGCGGTGGCTGAGCTCGGCTTTCCGGCGATGGTGCGTCCCAGCTACATCCTCGGGGGTGGTGGAACCGGTCTTGCCCACGATGAGGCGGCATTCATCGACATCGTCACCAACGGCATCGCCACAAGCCCCGTGGGGGAGGTGCTGATCGAAGAATCGGTGTACGGCTGGAAGGAGTTTGAGCTCGAGGTCATGCGCGACGGCGCCGACAACGCTGTGGTTGTGTGCTCGATCGAGAACCTCGACCCGATGGGGGTCCACACCGGTGACTCGATCACGGTCGCTCCCGCGATGACGCTGTCCGACCGTGAGTACCAGGCAATGCGGGACGAGGCAATCGCGTGTCTGCGGATCATCGGCGTCGAAACGGGCGGTTCCAATGTTCAGTTCGCGGTCGACCCACGAACCGGACGGCGCATCATCATCGAGATGAATCCGCGGGTGTCACGGTCATCGGCGTTGGCATCGAAGGCAACCGGGTTCCCAATCGCCAAAATCGCTGCGCTCCTCGCCGTTGGGTTCACGCTCGATGAGATCGCGAACGACATCACCGGAGCCACACCCGCATCGTTCGAGCCCGCGCTCGACTATGTGGTGGTCAAAGCGCCTCGGTTCGATTTTGCCAAGTTCCCGTCGGTTCCAGCCACGCTCGGGACCTCCATGCAGTCCGTTGGGGAGGCGATGTCGATCGGGCGAACCTTCCCCGAGGCTCTCCAAAAGGCACTGCGAAGTCTCGAGACGGGCCGTGCCGGGCTCAACGCCGACCCAGGGGAGGCCCCGCTGCGAGAGGCCGACACGGACACGCTTGTCGCGAGCTGCGCAATTCCGAGCCCCGGCCGGATCTTCGAGGTCGCCGAGCTCCTCCGGAGGGGGGAGACCCCTGGACGCCTCGCCGAGCTGACCGCGATCGATCCCTGGTTCATCGACCAGATTGCCCAAATCGTCGAACTGCGCTACGCATTGGAAGGACAGCACCCGAGTGCCGAACTGATTCGCGTTGCCCGTCGGATGGGTTTCTCGGATCCCCAGCTTTGCTACCTGTGGCGAATCAGCCCGGACACGCTCGCGACCCTCACTGCCGGGGCGAACTCGGGTGTGACCTACAAGACGGTCGATACCTGCGCCGCCGAGTTCACAGCCGAGACTCCCTACTTCTATTCGACTCATGAAGATGAGTCCGAAGTGCCTGCCCCGGGCGATCGAACGGTGATGGTCCTCGGATCGGGCCCGAATCGAATCGGCCAGGGAATCGAATTCGATTACTGCTGCGTGCATGCAGCGTTCGCAATCGAGGAGGCGGGCTACGAAACCGTGATGGTCAACTGCAACCCCGAAACGGTCTCGACGGACTACGACATTTCGACCCGCTTGTATTTCGAGCCGCTGACGATTGACGATGTCATGGCGATCGTTGCGGTCGAGCGACCCCGGGCCGTGATCGTTCAGCTCGGCGGGCAGACTCCTCTCGGCCTTGCACGAGCACTGGAGGATGCTGGCGTGCCGATCGCCGGGACTTCTCCGACTTCCATCGACATGGCCGAGGACCGCGAGCAGTTCTCTTCTCTGTGTGAACGGATCGGGATCAGTCAGCCACCGAACGGAACGGCCACATCGATGGCCGAGGCCCAAGATGTGGTCGATCGCATCGGTCTTCCTGCCGTCGTTCGCCCTTCCTATGTGCTTGGCGGACGGGCGATGCGCATTATCTATTCGATCGAAGAGCTTTCCGGGTATCTCGCCGAGTTCTATGGAGCGGTGCAAGGCGGAGGGCTCGATCTTTCCGAGGCGCCCTTGTTGATCGATCGGTTCCTCGAATCGGCGGTCGAGGTCGATGTTGATGCAATCTACGACGGCACCGAGCTGTACATCGGCGGCATCATGGAACATGTCGAGGAAGCAGGCGTCCACTCGGGCGACTCTGCGTGTGTCGTCCCACCTCCCACACTCGGCCCCGAAGCGATCGCGACCGTGACGGAGCAGACGCGGCTTCTCGCAGAGGCTCTGTCGGTCCGGGGCCTTGTCAACATCCAGTTCGCGATCAGGGGCGACGATGTGTTCGTCCTCGAGGCGAATCCACGAGCGTCGCGGACGGTGCCGTTCATCTCGAAGGCAACAGGGGTTCCTCTTGCGAAACTTGCCACCTGGGTGATGCTCGGCGAGTCCTTGGAGGATCTCCGTGCCGCGGGGAGGATTCCGGCGGCCACACCGCGACCCGCCTACACAGCCGTCAAGGAGGCCGTGCTTCCCTGGAAGCGCTTTCCGCGTGAGGACACCCTGCTCGGACCTGAGATGCGAGCGACCGGTGAAGTTATGGGCATCGGAGCCACGGCCGGGATCGCATACGCGAAAGCCCTGCGCGGCGCAGGCCACTTCGTGCCCGATACCGGTGCTGCCTTCATCTCGCTCGCCGACAGGGACAAGACGGTTGGGGTCGAGATCGGGCGAATCCTCGCCGCCCTCGGATTCAAGCTCTATGCCACCCACGGAACGGCCGGGCATCTCGCCCGTCATGGCATTCCTACCACCCATGTTGACAAGGTCGGAGAAGGCGCATACGACCCGGTTCGTCTGATCGAGGAGGACCGGATCGACCTTGTCGTGAACACACCCGCTGGCGGCAAGGCGAGGGGAGATGGTCGTCTCATCCGGCTTGCAGCCAACCGCCACGGTATTCCCAGCGTGACGACCGCCCAGGGCGGCCTCGCCGTGGCGAGGTCGATCAGGGCGACGAGGGAAGCTCCGTTGTCGGTTGTGAGCCTCCAGGACCACCATCACGGAGCGGGAGTCACATGATGGACCTTTCGGTCGAACTCGGTCCTGTGCGGCTTCGGTCCCCCCTCATTGCGGCATCGGGAACGGTTGGAAGCGTTGTCGACCTCGACGAGACGGTCGACTGGTCGGTGTACGGCGCTGCCGTCGCCAAGTCGGTCTCGCCAGACCCGTGGCATGGGCGGCCGCCGCCAAGGATGGCTCCAGCCGGTGGGGGCATGCTGAACGGCATCGGCATCCAGAACCCCGGCATCGAGGTCTGGCTCGACGAGTACGGCGAGGCGGTTGGGGAGGCACCGGTTCCCGTGTGGGGGAGCGTCGTCGCGCACGACATCGACGGTTTTGCCACGGTTGCCGCAGCGATGACCCGAACGAGGGTGCAGGCGATCGAGATCAACCTCTCGTGCCCCAACCTGGATGGGATGCCGTTCGCGCTCGATCCGAAGGCATCACGCGAGGTCGTGGGGGCGGTTCGCACGGTGACCGATCTGCCGATCGGGGCCAAGCTTTCGCCCGATGCGCACCCGATCGGCGCCGTCGCCGAAGCAGTCGCCGACGGCGGCGCGGACTGGCTCGTGGTTGCCAACACCGCGAGAGGCGCAGGATTCGACCCCGAAAGCCGCCGTCCGCTCCTGTCGGGGGTCATCGGGGGCTACTCGGGTGACGCCGTGCGACCCTTGGGACTGCGATGCGTCATCGAAACGGCCCAAGCCGTGCCGGATCTTCCCGTCATCGGATGCGGAGGGGTGTCTTCGGCTGCCCATGTCGTCGAGTACCTCCTCGCCGGCGCATCGGCGGTCGCGATCGGCACCGCGCACCTCGCGCAGCCGCGCATCGGCCGCAAGATCACCCGGGATTTCCTTCGGTACGGAAAGAGGCACGGTGTCGGGGCTGTGTCAGAGCTTCGAGGAGCGATGGTGCCGTGGTGACGCCGAACCCGATCATCGTGGCGCTCGATGTGTCAACCGCGTCAGAGGCTGTCGAGCTCGCCGAGCGGCTCGCTCCGGTGGTCGGTGCGTTCAAGGTCGGGCTCGGTCTTCTCCACGGACCGGGACCCGGGGTCATCGACACCCTGGTACGGGTGGGCCTCCCGGTCTTCGCGGATGCCAAGCTCCACGACATCCCGTCCCAGGTCGAACGAGCCGCCGAGCGGCTCGGTTCGCACGGTGCCCGATGGGTGACGGCCCACATCTCCGGAGGTGCCGACATGCTGCAGGCTGCCGTCGAGGGTCTTGCCCGTGGTTCCGGCCACGCGCAAGCGGGCATCCTCGGTGTCTCGGTCCTGACCTCCCTCGATCAACATGCCCTTGAACGAATCGGGATCCCGCGCACCAGCGGGCAGCTTGTCGGCAAGATGTCGAAGGTGGCTGCCGCCGCGGGGTGTGAAGGAGTGGTGTGTTCCCCCGAAGAGATCAATGTCGTGCGACAGTCGGCTCCGGGGCTGATTCGGGTGACACCGGGCATTCGCCCCGATGCCACCGACGACGACCAGTCCCGGACGGCGACACCGGAGGCAGCGATCGAGCGCGGAGCGACGATGCTCGTTGTCGGGAGACCGATCGTCGGCGCCGCGGACCCTGTTGCTGCCGCTGAGGGGATCCTCGAGCGGATTGCTGAGGGCCGCTCCGCCCAATGAGTACGATGACGACATGACCCGATCAAACAACCCACCCCACATGACCGATGACCAACGGGCGGCGGCCCTCGAACGGGCAGCACTCGCGCGACGGACAAGAGCCGAGATCAAGGCACTCCTCAAGACGAGCAGCCTCACATTCCAGGATGTTCTCGACCGGGCAGAAGGTGACGATCTCGTAGCGGGCACCCGGGTGAAAGCCATCGTGGGTTCGATGCCCGGCATGGGAAAGATCACCACCATCCGACTTCTGGAAGAGATCGGTATCGCCGAGAACCGCACCCTGCGCGGGTTGACACCGAGGCAGACGAAGGACCTCCTTGCCCGATTCTCCTGAAGGTAGGCTCATCGTCATTTCCGGACCTTCCGGCGTTGGCAAGACAAGCATCGTCGAAGCCGTGCTCGCCCGAACCAACGCACGATTCTCCGTTTCGGCGACGACTCGGGAGCCAAGACCAGGTGAGGTGCAAGGGGTCGACTACACCTTCTTGACACCGGCAGCATTCCGCGCGATGCGCGACCGAGGCGACATCCTCGAATGGGCGACCTACGGTGGCCACTTCTACGGTACACCCCGCGCGGCGGTCCTTCCCATCATCGAAACCGGCACCGATGTCGTCCTCGACATCGAAAACGAAGGCGCCCGCCAGATCCGGGACGCCTACCCCGATGCACTCATGATCTTCATCCGGCCACCGACGCTCCATCACCTCGCCGAGCGCCTTGCACGGCGGGGAGACACCTCCCCATCAGACATCGACAAACGCCTCGCCGTCGCCGATGAACAGATCGTCGAAGCCGGGGCGCTGTACGACCACATCGTCACCAATGACGATCTGGCGACGACCATCACCGAGGTGCTCGATATACTGAGGCAACCGCGGCGCACCCCGTAGACTGCGATACGCGAGCGTTTGCTGCGAACAGGAGTTCAACATGATGCTAGAGCCACCCATTGGCGCGGTCGTCGAAAAGACGCAGTCGCGCTTCGGGCTCGTGATCCTGTCAGCGCGCAGGGCGCGGCAAATCAACGCCTATTTCCACGAACTGGGAGCCGGTCAGTTCGGCTATGTCCCGCCACAGGTCCACTCGCTGTCCCGCAAGCCACTGTCGATAGCCCTCGAGGAGATCGTCGAGGACAAGGTCGTTGTGGCTCCAGCCGAGGAGTAGCTCATGCTCGCCGGGCGACGCATCGTCCTCGGCGTCACCGGGGGTGTCGCTGCGTACAAGGCGGCCTACCTCGCCAGACGACTGGTCGAACAAGGTGCGTCGGTCCGCGCCGTCATGACACCCGCCGCCACCGAGTTCCTTGGTGCCGCGACCCTCTCGGCACTCACGGGCAACGAACCCGTCGTCGACCTGTTCGCCGACGCCGACCCTTCACCCCACACGACCCTCGCCCAATGGGCAGATGCGGTTGTTGTTGCTCCGGCGACAGCGGCAACCATCGCGAAATTGGCGGTGGGTGAATCGTCGAATGCACTTCTGGCGACACTGCTCGCCACGACCGCTCCGATCGTGATCGCCCCCGCGATGCATACGGAGATGTGGGAGCACGACGCGACTCAATCGAACCTCGCGACACTTCGCCGCCGCGGCTGTGTCATCGTTGAGCCCGAATCCGGGGACCTGACGGGAGGCGATGTCGGTATCGGACGACTCGCCGATCCGGAGGTCATCGTCGCCGCGGTCGTGTCGGCACTGTCGCAGGGGCCCCTTGCAGGGGTGCGTGTGATCGTCACGGCAGGTGGGACCCGGGAGGCGATCGATCCGGTGCGATTCATCGGCAACCGATCGAGCGGCAAGATGGGCAACGCCATCGCGCGTGCCGCAGCCGCAAGAGGTGCGTCGGTGACGCTCGTGACCGCGGCAGAGGACCCCGGGATCAGCGGTGTTGTGGCCGTCACCGTCGAGTCAGCCGACGAAATGGCTGACGCTGTGTGGTCACGCCTCGGAGCCTGCGACATTGCGGTGATGTCGGCGGCTGTTGCAGATTTCAAGCCGAAACAACGCGGAGCTGTCAAGTGGAAGCGTGCCGATGGCGTACCGACCATCGAACTCGTCCCGACACCCGATGTGCTCAAGGGAGTTCACGAGTCCGACACCCGGCCCTTCCTTGTTGGGTTCGCAGCCGAGACCGGAAGCCTCGAAGACGCTGCAGCGAAGGCCAAGCGGAAGGGCGTTGATCTCCTTGTCGCAAACGATGTGTCGGCAGAGGGCTCCGGATTCGGGACCGATACGAACCAGGTGACCATCTTTCGCGCCGATGGTTCGTCACGAGAGCTCCCGCTCCTCGACAAGGACGCGGTGGCCGACGCACTGTGGGACGAAGTGCAGACACAGTGGGGCGGAGCCTGATCTCGGCGCCAGACGAGGCGGAAGTCGCGTGTCAGGTGGTCCCGGAGATCCCGTCGTTCTCCGTCGACGATGGGTTCACCTATTCGGTGCCGCGGGGGATGTCAGTTTCGGTCGGTTCACGCGTGCGGGTGCGGGTTTCGGGTCGTCGTCTGACGGGATATGTCACCGCGGTCCTTCCAAGGCCCACCAACCGACGATTGCTTCCCGTCGACAAGGTGTCCGGGAATGCCTCCGTCTTCGATGAGGGCCTTCTCGCGGTCTGTCGCTGGGCGGCCGTCCACTATGTGGCCCCGCTCGCGACCGTCCTTGCGCGCACAAGCCCGCCGAATGTGCCCCGGCGCTCAAGCCAGCCGGAAAGGGGGCCGACCCCGGGACCCACCGGGCGGCTGCCGTATCGTGTCAGTCGCGCCCCCCATGTCGAGGCGGTGGAGGCTTCGCTTGGAGAGCTTGGCGAGGGGCGAAGCCGGATCGTCATCGTCCCGTCATCGGAGGAAGCGATCGTGCTGGCCGAGCAACTCCGGGGCAAGTTCCCGAACGGTGTCGAGGTGGCGACCTCGGCGATGTCGGATGCAACCGTGACACGGGCGTGGGGCGCAGCAGCACACGACCCGGACACGATCCTCGTTGGTACCCGTGAGGTCGCGTTGTGGCGGGCAGCTGGTGGCGGGGCATGGGTGATCGTCGAGGACGGGAGGCGGGTGATGAAGTCTCCGTCGACGCCGACGATGCACGCGAGGGATCTGGTCATGGCTCGGCGGCGACATGTTCGGACACCGGTCGCGATGATCGGGCCCGTTCCGACACTCGAGGCACTCGCGTACGGAGTCGAGATCGTGGCGGATCCCGGTCGGTCGTGGGGGCCCGTCGAAGTGTTCGACCGTACCCGAGAACCGCCGAGCCCCCACTTCGTGACCGAACACGCCAGGCGGGCGATCCTTGCGGTTCTTCGGAGCGGACGGAGGGTGTTCGTGCTCGTTGGCGTCAGGGGGTATGCCCCAGCCTTCCGATGCGTGGCCTGCGGATCGCTCCGACGGTGCTCGGCATGTGGGACCGCAGCCGCCGACAAGGGCGCATGTCGGCGCTGTGGGAACGAGCTCGGCAGGTGTGCTGGCTGTCGAGGCATCCGGTTCGCCCCTCTCGGGGCGGGTATCGGTGCGATCGTCGACGAGATCGCGGGATTCGCAGGGCATGCCGCCGTTGGGACGGCTGAGGATCCTGCGGCGATCCTCGTCGGGACCGAACGCGACCTCATCGGTCTGGCATCGGTCGGTCTCGGTCTCGTCGTTGATGCCGACGGTATGGTCGGGGCACCTCATTTCCGAGCCGCAGAGGACACGCTTCGCCTCATTGCACGACTTGCCAATCGGGTGGGTGGTCGTCACGACGCCAGAACCATCGTCCAGACCTCGGATCCCGATCATCTCGTCTTGAGCTCGTTGCGCGAGGGGCGATTCTCGGCGTTCGTGCGCGCCGAGCAGGCCGCCCGCCGAGCCGCCAGATTTCCGCCGTACGGTGAACTGATTGCGATTGAGGTTGCGAACTCGCCGGAGGCCGATCAGCGTATCAGAGCAGCGTGCGAGCCGACGGCGACGGTCCGCGGGCCGGCGCACATGCGGGATCGCGAACGCTGGTTGGTTCACGGCAATGACCTCGCCGAGGCGCGCCTTGCATTGCGCGGTGCCGTCGACGCGCTCCGCGCAAGTGGGGCGAGGGTTCGGATCGACGCCGATCCCATCGACCTGTGAACCACGATCGGCGTGCAAGAGGGCTGCCCTGTTCGTTGCAACATCGGTACCCTGCCCGCCATGGCGATCTACCCGATACGCACCTTTCCCGACCCGGTTCTCGCGATGCAGGCGTCCGATGTCGGGGTCTTCGATGATGCGCTCGCGAAGCTGGTGGATGACATGTTCGCCACGATGTACGACGCCCCCGGTGTTGGGCTCGCCGCTCCACAGATCGGCATCTCGAAACGGATCTTCGTCGCCGATGTCGGGGAGAGCCCGTTCGTTATGGTGAATCCCGAGATCGTCGAGCTTCGCGGCACATGGAAATACGAGGAGGGTTGCCTGTCGGTGCCCGGCCGCTACTGGCTGATCAAGCGAGCCGACTATGCGAGAGCTGTTGGCATGGACCTCGACGGAAGCCCTGTGAGCTTCGAGGGTGAGGAACTCATGGGTCGCGTCCTTCAGCACGAGATCGACCACCTGAACGGAACGCTCCTTCTCTCCCATCTGGATCGGCGCACCCGCAACGAGGTCCTTGCGGAACTGAGGTCCGGTCATTCCAGCACGCGAGAGCCTCTCTGATGGGGGCGATCTTCCTCGGGACACCGGCCGCGGCTGTTCCGAGCCTGTGCGCCCTTGCCCAGGTTGCCGACATCGAGCTGGTCGTGACCCAGCCGGACAAGCCCGGGAAGCGTTCGAGGATGGGGATCCCACCACCGGTGAAGACCGCCGCGCACCAGTTCGGCTTTCCCGTCGCGCAACCCGCCACGAGTGCCGAGCTCGACGCCGTGATTACCCGAAGCATGGCGACCTTCGGCCTCGTGGTGGCCTACGGCAGGATCCTCACCGAGGGAGTGCTTTCCCGCCTGCCAATGGGTTTCCTCAATGTCCACTTCTCACTGCTTCCTCGATGGCGCGGGGCCGCGCCGGTCGAGCGCGCGATTGCTGCTGGGGACGAAACGACCGGGGTCACCCTGATGCGTATCGATGAAGGTCTCGACACGGGCCCGGTCCTCGCGGAGCGAGCCACCGACATCGCTCCGGACGAAACCGGCGGAACGCTCACGGCTCGGCTCGCTTATCTCGGAGCAAGGCTCGTCGATGACGCCGTTCCGGACTACTTGCGGGGTCGACGGCTTCCCGTTCCCCAAATCGACACGGGAACAACCCACGCGGCGCGGCTCTCACGGGATGAGGCAAGGCTTGTGAGCTCGACGGGCGTCGTTGAGGCGGAACGGTCGATCCGTGCCTTCAATCCCCGGCCGGGTGCATGGATCGTCACTGATGCCGGAGAGATCAAGATCCATCGAGCATCGATCACCGACCGTCCGGCCCACCTCCCGGGATCGATTCGGATGGTCGACGCTGCACCGGTTCTTGCTCTTGCCGACGGTGGGCTCCGACTCGTGAGGGTGCAACCACAAGGGAAGGAATCGATGGATGGTGCCGACTGGATGCACGGTCGGCGTGTCGACCAGCTCACGGTCATCGATCGCTGAGGGCGTGCTATTCGATCCTGAAACCCGTGAGATCGTGCTCAGCCTCAGGGTACGAGAGGTTGAGCGAGCGAAGGGCTTCGATCAGGACGCTCGCCACAACGAGGTTGCGATACCACTTCCGATCGGCGGGCACGACGAACCAGGGCGCGGTCTCCGTTGAGGTCTCGTCGAGCACGGCCTGGTAGGCGTCGATGTAGTCGTCCCAGCGATCCCTCGCCACGAGATCGGCCGGATTGAACTTGTAGTTCTTCGTGGGGTCTTCCAGGCGCGCATTGAGCCGGTCTCGCTGTTCATCCTTGGAGATGTGCAGCATGATCTTGACGATGGTCGTCCCTTCATCGGTCAAGAGGCGCTCGAAATCCCGGATGTGCCCGTAGCGTCTCGACCATCGATCGGCGGGTACCAGGTTGTTGACCCGTACCACCAGTACATCTTCATAGTGACTTCGGTTGAACACCGCGATGCGGCCCCGTGCCGGTACATGCCGGTGGATACGCCACAAGTAGTCGTGGCCCAGTTCCTCTTCGGTTGGAACTCCGAAACCGGTCACATCGACGCCCTGCGGATTCACCCCGGAAAACACCTTGCGGATCGTGCCGTCCTTGCCACCGGTGTCCATCGCCTGGAGGACCACGAGGAGCGCTTGGGAGCCATCGGCCCACAGCACCCGCTGCAACTCGGCGAGCTCGTCGCGAAGGCTCGCGAGGAGGGCGCGTGAACGCTTTTTGGTCATGTCGGGGAATGCGCTGGTGTCGCGAGTGTCCACGGCTCGGAGGTCGCAGCGGTCATTGGGTCGTACTCGATACCTCTCCAACGCCGCCTCCGATGCCCCGATGCGTCCGGATGTTCCCTTACACTCGCACGCGATGAGAAACCCCGTGCGGATGGCTCCGTCCATTCTGGCAGCCGATTTTGCCAACCTCGCCTCCGAGGTTGCACGGGTGGAGCCGTTTGCCGATCTGCTCCATGTCGATGTGATGGATGGACACTTCGTACCGAACATCTCGCTCGGCCCTCCGGTCGTGTCGTCGCTGCGAGCCGCGACCACGCTCCACCTCGACTGCCACCTCATGATCACGGATCCGTTGACCTACCTTCCTGCCATGCATGAGGCGGGGGCGGACGGCGTCACGGTCCACATCGAGGCCGTCCCGAACCCAAACGAGGCAGCGCGGGTCGCTGCCGACCTTGATGTCGAGTTCGGCCTCGTGTTGAATCCTCCGACCCCGGTCGAATCCGTCGAACCGTTCCTCGAGCTGTGCTCGATGGTGGTGGTGATGAGCGTGCATCCGGGCTTCGGCGGCCAGGCATTCATCGAGGCCGTCGTGCCCAAGATTGTCCGGTTGCGAGAAATCATTGATGCTGCGGCGCTTTCTGTCGATATACAGGTCGATGGTGGAATCGACCAACGCACGGCGGCCCTCGCCTCCAAGGCAGGCGCCGATGTGTTCGTCGCCGGAACATCCGTGTTCGGGGCGTCGGACCCCGCAGCGGCGATCGATTCCATCCGAGTAGCCGCACAGAGTGAGATGAGATGAGCGAACGCATTCTCGTGGTCGATGATGATCCGGACATTCTCCAGTTCGTCCAGATGAACCTTGAGCTCGATGGTTTCCGTGTCGAGACAGCGGACGGGGGAAGGGCTGCCCTCGAACAGGCAGCAGCACGGCCACCGGATCTGATGCTGCTCGACATCATGATGCCCGAGATGGACGGGCTGACGGTGCTGCGTCGGATGCGGAGCGACCCGCCGACGGCGTCGGTGCCGGTGATCATCCTCACGGCACGCTCACTTGCTGAGGATCGTGTGAAAGGTCTCGACCTCGGCGCGGACGATTACATCACGAAACCATTCGATCTCGAGGAACTCGTTGCCCGCGTTCGCACGGTGCTCAGACGATCGAGGCAGATGCGTGACCTCTCCCCGCTGACCGGCCTTCCCGGGAACTTCCGGATCACCGCCGCGCTCGAGGAGCGCATCGAAGCGGGGGAGCAGATCGCCGTGATCCATGCCGATCTGGACAACTTCAAAGCGTTCAACGATCACTACGGGTTCATGCGCGGCGACACCGTGATCAAGTTCACCGCGAGGGTTCTGTTGGATGCCGCCACGGTCGCACGAACCCGTGAGGCGTTCGTCGGACATGTCGGGGGCGACGACTTCGTGGCGATCGTGCATTCCGACGACATGAAGGCGTACTGCGAGGAGATCCTCACGCGATTCGATGACGGCATTCTCGACTACTACGACACGGCCGATGCGCTCCAGGGCTACATCGAGGTCACCGACCGCAAGGGTGAGCGCAACGCATACCCGATCTGCTCGCTGTCGATGGGCGTTGCGACGAGCGAGCGCCGTAGCTTGACTTCCGAGTGGGAGGCTTCGTCGGTGGCATCGGAGATGAAGGAAGTGGCCAAAGGCGTTCCGGGCACCAACTACCAGGTGGACCGACGCTCCTAGTGGTCTGTCGCGGTCGGGTGGGGCCGCGATCCGGCTACGCTGTGTTGCACATACCTCTTTCGGGGCAGGGTGCAATTCCCGACCGGCGGTAACAGCCCGCGAACCCCCCTGGGGCCGATCCGGTGAGAGTCCGGGGCCGACGGTGACAGTCCGGATGGAAGAAAGGGGACGCTTTGCGTCGCGCCGTCGACATACCCGATGGACTCGGCGTGGAGGAGCTGATGCGTGCAGCGATCCACGAAGCTCGATCGACCTACCCGCATCCGAATCCACGGGTCGGAGCCATCATCGTGACACCCGACCACCGGGTGCTGTCGGTGGGGGTCCACGAGGGGCCGGGAACACCTCACGCCGAAGCGGACGCGCTGGACCATTTGCCCGAGATCGGCCTCGCTCGAGGCGCGACGGTCATCGTCTCCCTTGAACCGTGCAGCCACCACGGTCGCACCCCGCCATGCGCGGACGCCCTGATCGATGCGGGCGTTGCCCGGGTGGTGGTGGGAGCCACCGATCCCGACCCGAGGGTTGCCGGAACGGGGCTTGCGCGTCTCGAGGGGGCCGGGATCGAGGTCGTGTCGGGTGTGGTCGCTGAGGAGGTCGTCGCTGCCGACCCCGGCTACTTCCATCACCGCAGAACGGGCCTTCCGTTCGTCACGCTCAAGGTGGCAACCACCCTCGACGGACAGGTCGCAGCTGTCGACGGGACCTCCCGCTGGATCACCGGAAAGGAAGCGCGTGAAGATGTGCACCGTCTGCGGGCGGAGCACGACGCGATCATCACCGGCATGGGGACGGTCATCGCGGACGACCCTGCCCTCACGGTGCGGCTCGAGGGCTACAAGGGACCCCAGCCCGTGCCGGTTGTCCTTGCCGGGAGGCGACCCCTCCCGAGCGGTGCCGCCATCGGCGACCGTGATCCCCTCGTGTTCCGGGCCGGTAGCGATGGCCGCGTCGACATCGGAGCGATGCTCGAGGAGCTCGGAGCACGGGGCATCGTGTCGGCCATGGTGGAGGCGGGCCCGACCCTTGCACACTCGTTTCTCGCGGCCGGTGCTGTCGACCGGATCGTCTGGTATCTCGGAGGAAGACTCGCCGGTGGAGTCGGGCTCCCCGCATTCGATGCCCGCTTCGAGACGATCGGCGATGCCATCGACATCAGCATCCAATCGGTGGAGAGGGTTGGCGGCGATGTACGGATCATTGCCGACCCGAGACCCGGGGGCCGCTGATGTTCACGGGAATCATCACCGAGGTCGGTACGGTCACCGCCATTGAGCCGACGGATGGGGGTGCACGCCTCGTGATCAGGGCGCCGCACACGGTCGCAGGGGCCGCGGTGGGTGATTCGATCGCCGTCAACGGTGTCTGTCTCACGGCAACCGAGATCTCACCCATCGGGTTCACCTGCGACGCCATCGGCGAGACGCTCGGTCGCTCGGCACTCGCGGACCTCACCGTCGAAGGTGCTGTGAACCTGGAACGACCGATGGTCGCGATGGGTCGATTCGATGGCCACATCGTCCAGGGCCATGTCGATGGTGTCGGAACGATCAGCGGAATCGAATCTGAAGGTGAGGCGCGGAGACTGCGAATCCAGATCCCGCCCGTCATCGCCCCCTACACCGTCGAGAAGGGATCCATCGCCGTCGACGGTGTCAGCCTCACCCTTACCGCCGTGTCGGAACCCGGAGAGCCTGATCCATGGATCGAGGTTGCCTTGATCCCGCACACGATGACCAGCACCGTGTTCGGGAAACGGAGCGTCGGGGATCGGGTGAACCTCGAAGTGGATATCGTTGCCAAGTATGTCGAGCGACTCCTGGGATACGGCCCATGACACTCAGCCCCATCGAGGACGCGATCAAGGCGATCGCGAATGGCGAGTTCGTGTTGGTCGTCGACAACGAGGATCGCGAGAACGAAGGCGACCTGATCATCGCGGCAGAGAAGGTCACCGCGGAACACCTCGCCTTCATGGTCCGATACACCTCGGGGCTGGTGTGTCTCCCAACCGTCGGAGAGATCCTCGATCGTCTCGAGCTCCCGCTGATGGTGCTCGAAAACACCGACATGCACAAGACCGCATTCACGATCTCCATCGACTACACGAAGGGGACGACAACAGGGATATCCGCGGCAGACCGGGCGTCGACGATCCGGGCGGTCGTGGATGACGGAACCAAGGCCTCAGACTTCTCGAGGCCGGGCCACATCTTCCCGCTCCGATATCGGGAAGGCGGAGTCCTTGTCCGACCGGGCCACACCGAAGCCGCTGTCGACCTCGCAAGGCTTGCCGGTTTGAAACCCGCCGGTGCACTGTGCGAGATCGTCAACGATGACGGCACGATGGCGCGAGGTGCGACGCTCGAAGCGTTCGCGGCTGAGCATCACATCGTCATGATCTCCATCGACGACCTGGTTGCGTATCGGTGGCGAACCGAAGGCATCGTCCGACGCGGCCCTTCGGCATCGCTTCCAACCCAACATGGTGTGTTCACGATGATTGGCTATGAGGCTGCCATCGGCCCGACCCAGCATGTTGCGCTCGTCATGGGCGATGTGGCGGACAAGTCCGATGTCCTCACCCGCGTCCATTCGGTGTGCCTCACCGGAGACGCATTCGGCTCGCTGCGATGCGACTGTGGCGCGCAGCTCACCGAGTCGATGCGCCGCATCCATGAACGGGGTGAGGGGGTTCTCGTGTACAACACATCGCACGAGGGGAGAGGGATCGGCATCATCAACAAGATCGCTGCATACCACCTCCAGGAGCAGGGTCTCGATACGGTCGATGCGAATCTGGAGATGGGACATGCAGATGATGCACGCCACTACGGCGTTGATGCGCAGATCATTCACGATCTGGGGATTCGCAGCGTGAAGCTGCTCACCAACAACCCTGACAAGATCACGCAACTCACCCGGTTCGGTGTCGAGGTGAGCGGTCGAGACCCTCTCTGGGTCGGCGAAACCGACCAGAACCGCGAGTATCTCGCGACGAAGGCTCACCGGATGGGCCATCTCGGTTCGGGGGCGCCCGATGAGGGTTGATCCTGGCTCCTCCGATGAGGTGAGCGCAGCCGGCCTCCGCATCGGCGTCGTGACGAGTACCTTCAACCGTGGCATCACCGATGGTCTCCGGGACGGTGCGATCGCATGGCTCGAGGCAGCCGATGCCGACGAGATCCTGGTTCTCGATGCGCCGGGAGCATTCGAGCTGCCCGTGATCGCACAGAAACTCGCGGAGGTCGGCTACGACGCCGTCGTGTGCCTCGGAGCGGTCGTGGAAGGCGAGACCGATCACTACCACCATGTCGCAAGCCGGACCGCGGAAGGCCTCATGAGGGTGCAGCTCGATACGGGCATTCCCGTCGCGTTCGGAGTCCTCACCGTGCGACACATTGAACACGCCGAGCTGCGATCCAAGCCCGGGGTTCACAACAAGGGCCGTGAGGCGGCCATCGCGGCGGTCACCACGGCGAATACCCTGCGCGCGATCCCATCGGGTTGAGACCCGAACAGGCGGCCGCCACCCACCACTATGTGTTCGCAGGGTGTCGCCCCGAGGAACGACGGTGACGCTGTGGCGATACGCGCTCCCAATTCGAGCAACAGACCGCTAGTCTCACCGTGACAGAAAGAGCAAGAGGAGGCGCCTGCTTCCCACCTGCTCACCGACGCAGGCGATGCGGCACAAGGTGCAGTAGGTCCGGACTTCCTGGCAGCGTGACACGCTGTCGCTGGTTCCGTGGGCGCCCCGCTCGGCCCCGGGACACAGGAGGTACCCCCATCGTCGAACCACGCGTCAACGAACGCATACGCGTCAAACGCGTCCGATTGATCGCCCCAGACGGGGGCCAGATCGGCGAGAAGGACATTGACGAGGCTCGCTGGCTCGCAGCGCAACTCGGACTCGATCTCGTCGAAGTGGCACCCGATGCCAGACCCCCAGTGGTGCGGCTGATGGACTACGGGAAGTACAAGTACGACCAGTCCGTGAAGGCGAGGGAAGCCAGAAAGAACCAGACGCGTACCGTGGTCAAAGAGGTTCAGTTCAGACCCAAGATCGGTGCGAGCGACTTCGAGGTGAAGAGAAAGCGAGTCGTCAAGTTTCTCCAGCAAGGGGACAAGGTCAAGTGCACGATGCGCTTCCGAGGTCGTGAAGTCGCCCATCCCGAGCTCGGGAAGGACATCCTCGACCGGCTCTATCAACAGGTCGAGGACTATGCCGAAATCGAGACCATGCCGCGGCTCGACGGTCGCAACATGACCATGGTTCTCGTACCTGCCGCGGACATGCCGGCGGGCCCCCCTCCGGAGGATCTCGACGACGACCACCACGACGATGACCACGACGATGTGGAGCAGGACTCCGATGCCGAGCTCGCCGACGAAGGGCTCACGCCCGGCGCTGCGGCGACGGTCGAGATTGGAGAGGAATAGCAGATGCCGAAGATGAAGACCCACAAGGGAGCCGCGAAGCGCTTCAAGCGCACCGGAAGCGGCAAGATCAAGTTCCAGAAGGCCTGGCACGGCCACAACCGGAACAAGAAGAGTGCCACCCGATGGCGTCGCGCCGACGGCACCGGGATTCTCAGCGGTGGCGACGCCAAGCGAATCGACCGCATGCTCGGCAACTAGGAGGCATCATGGCTCGAGTGAAGCGTTCGGTGAACGCACGCAAGAAACGCAGAAAGATCATGGACCGTGCCTCCGGCTACACCGGGGCACGATCACGGCGGTACCGCACCGCGCGTGAACAGGTCATGCACGCCATGCAGGACAGCTACGACCATCGTCGGGCACGAAAGGGACAGTTCCGGCGCCTCTGGATCCAACGAATCAACGCAGCGGCCCGCCAGAACGGCTCGACCTATTCGCGTGTCATGGCGGGCCTCAGGGCTGCTGACATCGAGGTCGATCGGAAGATGCTCGCTGAGATGGCCGTCAGCGACCCGGACGCCTTCCGAGCCCTGGTCGAGGTCGCAACGACCGCAACCGAATAGTCGGGTTGTTCATGCCTCGATGGTATGCGTCGTGAGGTGAGCGGTGGCCGTCGTTTCGTCGACCACAAACAGCACAATCAAGGCCGTGGCAGGCCTCAAGCGCCGAAAGGAACGCGACCAGACCGGCCGCATCCTCGTCGAAGGGCCAACGCTGTTTGCAGCCGCAACGGGGGCCGGGCTCATCCCAGAGATGCTGCTTGTGACACCCGGCGACTCGTTCTCGATCGCCGCGGCTGAACGAACCGGAGTCGTTCCGATCCTTGTCACCGATCGCGTGCTCGCATCAGTTGCCGACACCAAACACCCCCAATCACCGGTAGCGGTCTTTGACCGACCGCCGCCGACGCCGGTTCCTTACGACGATGTCGTGGTGCTCGTGGGTGTCGGCGATCCGGGGAACGCGGGCACCATCATCCGAACGGCGGTGGCGTTCCGATGGGCCGTCGTGACGACCCCCGCGACGGTGGACCTGTGGAGTCCGAAGACGCTTCGTTCAGGAGCCGGGGCCCATTTCGCCGCCGCCATCAGTCGAATCGATGGAATCGATGAGCTCGCGGACCACACCAAGGTCGCGACGGTTGTGAGCGGTGGGCATCATGAGGTGGCAACGGGAGGACCGTATGCCTTGCTTGTCGGATCCGAAGCCCACGGACTCGATCCACAGACCGTCGCGGCCTGCGACATCTCCTACACGATTCCGATGCCCGGCCCCGTCGAGAGCCTGAACGCGTCGGTTGCGGCAGCGCTGGCAATGGTGGCCATCTCGCGGCGTTGAATTGGCGCGACAGCACGACTCTGATAGCCTCTCGAACACAATGACACCTATCCGATTCACGAACGAGTTCTTTCCGAGGTCACCTCGGGCATCCTGACTCGTCTCACCACACGATCAACGGCCCGGGTGACTCCCGGGCTTTTTTGATGCATCGACGCCAACGCAACCGAGGAAACCATGACCGCTAGTCTGCCGCCATCGATGGAACCACTGCGCAAGCTCGCGACGGAAGCTCCTGCACGCATCGAGTCTGCTTCAACGACCGCCGAACTCGATGTCGTCGAATCAGCGCTCGTCGGGCGTTCCTCGCCGATCGCGAAGGCACGCCAGGGCCTCGGTCAGATTGCCGATCCTGCCGAGAGGGGAGCGGCCGGCAAGGCCATCAACGATGTTGCCAAACAGATCGAGGCGCTCGTTGCCGCGAAGCGCGAGGTCGTCGAACAGGCAGAAGAAGCGGCACGGCTGGCAACCGAAACGGTGGATGTCACCTTGTCGGGCCGTCGGCCACGGCGTGGGACACATCACCTGATCCAGTCGACCATGGACGAGATCATCGACATCTTCGTCAGTCTCGGGTATACCGTGGCAACAGGACCGGAAGCAGAGACCGAGTTCTACAACTTCACGGCGCTGAACATCCCGAAGTCCCATCCGTCGCGGCTCGAGAGCGACACGCTCTACCTCGACTACGGCGACGAACACGAGGGTGTCCTCCTGCGCACGCACACTTCGCCCATGCAGGCCCGACATATGGAACAGCACGACCCACCGACCTATGTCGTGGTCCCGGGTCGGGTGTACCGTGCGGACGCCGTCGACGCGACACACTCGCCGGTGTTCACCCAGCTCGAGGGCCTCGCCGTCGATGAGAACATCACCCTTGGCGACCTCAAGGGCACGCTTGCCTACTTCGCGAAGGCCTTTTTCGGTCCTGACACCAGCGTCAAGTTCATACCGCACTACTTCCCGTTCACCGAGCCATCAGCCGAGATGCATGCGTACACAAACGGCCAGTGGATCGAGCTGCTCGGTTGCGGCATGGTGAATCCTGCGGTTTTTGAGCATGTCGGGTACGACCCCGACGCATATACGGGCTTCGCCTTCGGCATGGGGATCGAGCGGATGGCGATGGTCCGCCACGGCATCAACGACCTACGAACCCTCCTCGACGCCGACCCACGCATCTTGGAGCAGTACCGATGAAGCTCACCCGATCGTGGATTGACGAGTTCGTCACCCTTCCGACGAGGAATCCCGAGGAGCTCATCGAGGTGTTCGAGAGCCTCGGACACGAGGTCGAGAACTGGCACGACCTCGAAGCAGGATTTCGAGGCGTCGTCGTCGGGAAGGTCACCGACATCACGAGACACCCGAACGCCGACAAGGTGCGCTTGACGAGGGTCGACATCGGTGATGAGGTGCTCGACATCGTCTGTGGCGCGTGGAACTTCGAGGTCGGCGCCATCGTTCCCGTTGCCGTCCCGGGAGCGGTCCTCGACCCTTCTTTCGAGATCGCCCGTCGTGAGATCCGCGGCGTCACCTCGAACGGGATGATCTGCTCGGAGACCGAGCTGGGACTCGGGGATGACGCCGACGGGATCATGGTGCTCGATGCTCCCCATGGCTTTGTCCTTGGTGGCGACTTCGCAGCGTTCATGGGTCTGCCCGATGTGCATTACGAGATCAATGTGACCCCGAACCGTCCCGATTGTCTCTCCGTCTACGGGCTTTGTCGGGATCTCGCCGCGTACTTCCAGGTGCCGCTCCGGGGCCAGAACATCGACCTCCGCGAGGGCGGCGCACGCAACGACATCACCGTCACGATCGATGTCCCTGAGCTCTGCGGCAGGTTCGCGGGACGACGCGTGCGAGGGGTCCGGGTCGGACCTTCACCCCATTGGATGCGATGGCGTCTGATGCAGGCGGGGATTCGTCCCATCTCCAATGTCGTCGATGCGTCGAACTACGCGATGATCGAGTTCGGCTACCCGACCCACGCGTTCGATGTCGACCGGCTCGGAACGACGATTCAGGTGAGGCTGACAACCGATGGGGAGACCATCGTCACGCTCGACGATCGGCTTCGCACTCTCACAGGATCTGACCTCGTTGTCACCGATGGAGTCGCGCCGGTCGCGATCGGCGGCGTGATGGGTGGGGCAACGACCGAGGTGGGGCACGAAACCACGGATGTCTTCATCGAGGCCGCGTATTGGGATCCCGCGACGATTCTTGAAACCTCGAAACACATGGGGCTGCGCAGTGAGGCTTCGATGCGGTTCGAGCGCGGCGCTGATCCGTCGTTCTGTGCGATGGCCGCCGACCGAGTTGCCCAGCTTCTCGTCCAAACCGCCGGAGGCCTACCTGCCCCGGGGCCGGTCGATGTGAATCCTGCGGATGTCCGACCATGGAGCATCACCTACCCACTCGCCACGACGGAACGCATCCTTGGGATTGCACTCGACCCTGACACCACAAGCGATCTGCTTCGACGCATGTCGTTCGAGGTCGAGGGCACCGATCCGCTCACGGTCACGGTGCCCACCCGTCGCCCCGATGTTCGGGCCCCGGTCGATGTCGTCGAAGAGATCGCCCGCCTCCATGGCTTCGCGGGGATACCGGACACCGTTCCGAACGGGCCTGGCGGCGGATTGCCGTATGAGGAACGAAGGCTTCGGCTGATCCGCCAGATCATGGTCGGTGCCGGATACCACGAGATGCTGACCTTCTCGTTCATGGGAACCGCTGATGTCGACGCGATGAACTACCCGGAGGGCCACCCGGCACGCACCGGAATTCGCGTCGTGAATCCCCTCAACGACGCCGAAGGTGTGATGCGGACGACCCTGTTGCCGGGTCTTGCGAAGGCGGCGGCGTCGGCCCTTGCCAGAACGACTCACGAGTCGCGACTGTTCGAAATCGGCAAGGTGTTCCTCAGCGGTGTCGGCAAACTCCCCGAACAGCCGGATCGGCTTGCCTTCATCCTCGCTGGCGAGCCACCCGTGGCATGGGACGGCCGAGGCCGCAAGCCGACCGTCTACGACGCGACCGGCATCTGGGAGGTGCTCGGCGGTGCGCTTTCCATTCCCGACGCGGCGGTCAGGAAGGCGGAGGCGCCCGGCTTCCATCCCGGACGGTGTGCCGAGCTCACGATCGGGGATGTGGTCATCGGGACGGCCGGTGAGCTGCACCCCGCGGTCGTCCGCAGGTTCGACCTCGACGGGCCGGTTGCAGCCGGCGAGCTCGATCTCGCCGAACTGCTCGTTGATCGGGGGCCATGGCAATACACGGCGCCGAGCGTGTTCCCACCTGCGATCTTCGACATGGCGTTCGTCGTGTCGGCATCGACACCAGCGCGTTCCGTGCTCGACGCGGCGGCAACGGCGGCCCCACACCTGATCGAGGACATGCGGGTCTTCGATGTCTTCAGCGGTGATGCGGTCGGTGAGGGCAACAAATCGCTCGCGATCCGTTTCACGCTCAGGGCACCCGACCGAACCCTCACCGATGCCGAAGCAGGCGAAGTTCGCAGGACAATCGTCGACGCGGTGGGTGGGGCCGTCGGCGGCTCGCTGCGTGGGGAGCTCTGAGTGCCCTACTTTGAAGGCTTGCGGATCGCCGACCTGATGTGACGCGATGGATGGATCGAAGATCTTCTGGCGCAAAGCGCCACCGAGGTCGCGCCGAGACTCCTCGGCTGCGTGTTCTCGACGAGAATCGACGGTCGGCTGACAGCGGTGGAGCTGACCGAGGTCGAGGCGTACATGGGAGTCGACGATCCTGCCTCCCACGCCTACCGGGGCGAGACGGCTCGGACCGCTCCCATGTTTGCAAGGGGCGGGCTGATCTATGTGTACCTGAGCTACGGCGTCCACCACTGCGTGAATGTCGTGACGGGGCCACAGGGAGCGGCACAGGCGGTGCTGCTGCGAGGTGGAACACCGGTCGAAGGGCGCGAGATCATGGAGCATCGTCGGGGGCGTTCGCAGCATCTCGCGGACGGACCGGGAAAGCTCGGCCAGGCACTGGGACTGACCACCCGCCATTCGGGTTTGCCGATCGACAACGCACGCATCGGGCTCGCGCCCGGCAAGGCGCCCACTCGGGTGCTTGCCACACCTCGGGTCGGAATCTCGCGAGCGAAGGACCGTCTCTGGCGTTTCGTCGCGCAGCCCGGGCCCGATCATGCCTGAGCACCCCAGTCGTCTACGCTTCGGCGCGATGCCAAGCCCCGAAGAGCAGTACGACTACATCACGCGAACCGTCGAGGTGACGCTCCCCGAAGGTGCCCTTCGAGAACAGATCGAGCGCTCGGTCGAGACGGGTGTACCCCTTCGTGTGAAGCTCGGCGTCGATCCGACCGCGCCCGATGTGACGCTTGGATGGGCTGTCGTCTTCGACCTTCTGCGGCGATTCCAGGAGATGGGACACCTCGCCGTTCTCATCCTCGGCGACTTCACGGCACAGGTGGGCGACCCGTCGGGCAAGTCAGCGACGAGAAAGCGTCTCACCGATGACGAGGTCGCGGCCAACGCCAGGGGATGCCTCCCGACCATCAAGTCCTTGCTGCTCGACGAACGCCTCGAGATCCGACATAACTCGGAGTGGCTCGGAGCCATGGATATGGCGGCCGTGCTCGACATGACAGCGAGCGTGACGGTGTCGAGACTCATGGACCGAGACGATTTCGCCCGCCGTTGGAAGGCCAACGAACCGATCTCGCTGATCGAGTTCATGTATCCGCTCCTGCAAGGTACCGATTCAGTGGCAGTGAGGGCTGATGTGGAGATCGGAGGTTCGGACCAACTCCTCAACCTCCTGATGGGCAGGGACCTCCAGGAGCGCGCAGGACAGCAACCCCAGTCGGTCGCGACGGTTCCGTTGCTCGTCGGAACGGACGGTACCAACAAGATGTCCCAGTCCCTTGGCAACTACATCTCGGTCCGGGACGACGCAGATACGATGTTCGGTAAGACCATGTCCATTCCTGACGAGGCGATGGTGCCGTGGTTCCGTCTCGCAGCCGGATCAACCACCGAGGAAACACGCGAGATCGACCGGGGACTCGCAAGCGGGTCGCTTCATCCAGGGGAGCAGAAGCGGCTTCTCGCGCGGACGATCGTTGACCGGTATCACGGACAAGGCGCAGGGACGGATGCCGAGGCAGCTTTCGACCGGGTGTTCCGCGACAAGGAAGCACCCGTCGACATCGAGACCTTTGCGCTCCCCGATGTCGATGAGGTGTGGCTGCCGGGACTCCTCAACGATGCCGGCATGGTCACCTCCAACAGTGAGGGCCGCCGGATGATCAGCCAAGGCGCTGTCAGGATCGACGGCGAACGCCACGACGACGAAACCATCACGCGTTCGGCACTCACCAACGCGGTCGTCCAGGTCGGGAAACGCCGCTTCGTCCGATTCACGACCTGAGCGTCAGCCGGTGACGACAATCGATCCCGTCATCGACGGATGGATCGCGCAGAAGTAGTCGTAGGTCCCGGCTTCATCGAAGACGAATGCGAACGACCCATCCGTGCTGAGCGATCCTGAGTCCCAGGTCCCGTTTGCCGAGGTCGTGGTATGCGATACCCCTTGGCGGTTGGTCCATGTCACCGTGTCGCCAGCCGCCACCGTCACCTCGGCGGGATCGAACCGGAAGTTGTCGATCGTCACCTCTGACGCCTCAGCCTTTGCTTCCGTGGTGGTAGGCGCTTCGTCGGTTCCCGACGAGCATCCGACGACGGCGACGCTCACGGCGAAAACCGCGGTTGCGAGCACTGTTCGTGTTCGATGAATCCGCATCGTGTTCCTCCTCAGATCGAGCTGTCACGCTCTCAGTCGATGAGGCCTTCGGTCTTGAGCCAATCCGTTGCGACCTGCACGGGGTCGTCACCGACATAGCCGACGAGCCGGTTCATCTCGGTGAGACCCGCGGTGGTCAGCTTGGCGCTCACCGCGTTCAGTGCCTCGGTGAGATCATCACCGTATTCGTCAAGAATGGAGGTTGCGATCGCCGGGACGATGCTCTCTGCGGGCTGGAGGCCCTTGTCGTCCTCGAGCAGCACGAACCCTTCGGCGGCGATGACTCCGTCGGTTGTGAACAGCAGGCCGACATCGATTTCGCCTTCCTTGAGTGCCGTCACGGTGAGGGGGCCACCCGTGTCGAGGGGACGGAATGAGGCAAAGGTCAGTCCGTAGACATCCTGGAGTCCAATGAGGCAGAATGGCCGTTCCGGACATTCGGGTGGTCCGCCGAGGACAAGGGAGCCCCCGGCGGCGGCCAGATCGCTCACCTTGGTTGCCCCGAGCGCCGTAGCGGTCGACTCGGTGATCACGAATCCGTTCTTGTCCTGGGCGTCCGCAGGTTCGAGGACGCTGATCCCTTTCGGGGACCATGCCTCACGAAGGGCTTCGGTGGTTGCTTCCACATCAGAGGACGCCGTCCCGCCAAGGTAGGTGAGGGCTGAGCCGATGTATTCGGGAACCAGGTGCAGCTCGCCCGATTCGAGTGCCGTGGCGTAGATCTCACGGGACCCAACCCCAAACTTGCGTTCAACCGGGAATCCCTTGTCTTCGAGGGCCTGGGCATAGATCTCGGCGAGCAGCTCGGATTCCCCGAAGCTCGCGGAACCGATCACGATCGTGGTGCCGTCTTGTGAGCCACCATCCGACGAACACGCGGCTGCAACGAGTGCAACGCACACGATCACGGTCCCAAACAGTCGGTTGCGGAACATCCGCATGGTTCTCCCTTTCACGCTCGTCGTGGGTCGACCACATGCCGACGAGTCAACGGTACTGCTCGGAGAACAGATGAATGACGGTCACCGTGATGGAAGGCCTTCGCTCATGTGGGAGTGCTGTGTCGTCCGAGCGGCGCGTTCCGCGACCGAAAAGGCGAGCTCGGCAGCGATGGCGAGAATGGCGACCAGCAACCCGCCGGCGAAGACCTCGGGGAGGTCCTGGGTCGCGAAGCCGTCGATGATGTAGCGTCCGAGGCCTCCCCACGCAACCAACGCACCAAGGGTCGCCGTCGCGATCACCTGCACCGCTGCGACGCGTGCACCCGCGAGCAGGACGGGCATTGCGAGGGGGACTTCGATGCGAACCATTATCTGGGTCTCGGTCATGCCCATTCCTCTCGCTGCGTCGACGACCGGCGGATCGATGCCTGAGATGCCCGCGTGGGCGTTTGAAAACAGCGGCGGAATGGCAAGAAAGAGCAATGCAAGGAGCGTTGGCCAGAATCCGAGGCCGAGGCCCATCCGGATCGTGATCGGGAGCGACACGGCGATGATCGCGAATGACGGCACCGCTCGACCGATGTTCACGATGGCGACCACGAACGAGCCACCAAGGCGGCGATGCGCGAGCACAACGGCGATTGGGATTGCAAAGAGCGAGGCAATCACCATCGCGAGCGCCGACATCTGAATGTGTTCCCACATCCGATTCGGGATCCCGTCGATCCCGGTCCAGTTGCCGGAATCCATAAACCAGTCGACGACATCGCCAACGAATCCGTCCATCACACCGGCTTTCGGTTGCGCCACGGCGTCAGGGCGCGCAGACACATGACCAGCGAGAGATCCACAACCACCGCGAGGACAACCGAGAGGACGCTCCCGACGAGGATCTGGGTCGTACCGATCGGGCTTGAGAAGTTCTGAAGCCCCCTGAGGATGAAGTACCCGAGGCCACCGAGACCGATGAGGGATGTGACGGTCACAAGGCCGACGACGGTCACGGTCGCAAGCCGGATGCCGGTAATGATCACCGGGAGTGCAAGAGGTAGTTCGACACGCATGAAGCGTCCCGCGCGGGTGAAACCCATCCCGTCGGCGGCGTCGAGGACCTCACGGGACACCTCATCGACGCCGGTGACCATGTTGCGGATGAGAATCAGCAGCGTGTACGACACCAGCCCGATTTCGGCCGTGAGGATCGACAAGCCGGTGATCGGTACGAGGAAGGTGAACAGGGCAAGGCTGGGAATCGTGTACAGCAGACCAGCCACCCAAGTGATCGGCGGATAGGTTCGTCGCCACCTCATCGCAACCGCCGACAAGGCAATGCTGACCACGATCCCGGCTCCGATCGCGATGCCTGTGAGGACGAGATGCTCGATCGTCCGGTCCCAGATGACATCGAGGTTTCGGCCGATCCACTCCCACACGACGAGTGGTTGGGATGTTTGCGCGATCGAGGTCATGGCCTGATGGGTCGGTGGACGGAGTCGATCGTGATGATCCCGATGGGTTGCCCGTTGTCGTGGACGGATGCGGACATGCCGTTTCCTGACACGATTGCGTCGAGAGCATCCTTGAGGCTGCCGGTCACCTCGACGACGCCCGTTGGAGACTCGATCGTTGTCGGGAGATCCTCGATGCAGGAGTCGTCGATCGGAAGAAGGGAAAGGCGCTTGAGGCCACGGTCGCTCCCGAGAAACCCTGCCACGAAGTCGTTGGCCGGATGTGCGAGAAGCTCCGCTGGGGCGGCGTACTGTTCGAGGACACCGCCATGGCTCAGCATGGCGACACGGTCCCCAACGAGGACAGCTTCGTCGATGTCGTGGGTGACCATGACGATCGTCTTGTGCAGCCGAGCCTGAAGATCGAGGAGTTCCCGCTGGAGATGCTTGCGGACAATTGGGTCCACGGCGCCGAAAGGCTCGTCCATGAGCAGAACGGGTGGATCGGCGGCGAGTGCCCTCGCGACTCCGATTCGCTGCCTCTGGCCGCCGGAGAGCGCATCGGGGTAGCGATCGAGCATGGAGCGGTCGATGGCGACGAGGTCGGCGAGTTCGTCGACGCGACGGCGGATTCGGCCACGGCCCCAACCGAGGAGGGTCGGGACCGTGGCCATGTTCTCGGCAACGGTTCGATGCGGGAACAAGCCGATCTGCTGGATCACATAGCCGATGGTGCGTCGCAGTTCGTGTGCGGGGACCGCATCGATCGCCGCGCCAGCGACAACAATGCACCCTGAGGTCGGATCCACGAGACGGTTGATCATGCGTAAGGTTGTGGTCTTGCCGCAGCCGGATGGCCCCACGAGCACCACAACCTCGCCCTCGTTCACCGTGAGGGTCAGATCCGAAACGACATTGCCGTCGGTGTCTGAATAGCGTTTCGTGACCCGCTCGAGTTCGATCATGGGTGTCGGTAGCACGGGAGCACCTTACGGCCGCCAGCACGATCTCGTCACGGTTGGGGTCCCGGCACGGATCGAGGCTATCGTGTCCCGACCATGACCTCACCTGACCGGACCGGGGAGCCGTCCCGTCGCTATGTCCCGGAGTGGATCAACCCGGTCACCGCTCGTGGGCTGACGCTCCTCGTTGCCGGTCTCGTGGCTCTCACCGCCAAGGCCTTCACCGAGCGAGTTCTTCAGTGGATCGTGATCGTTGCCCTCGTCGTCCTCGGTCTCGCAACCGTCTGGTCGGCGGTGAGAACCGAATCGAGGCGGTATCTCGAGCTTCTCACCGGTGCGTTGTACCTCGCCACTGCTGCGTTTCTCGTCGTGTTTGCCGACCCTGCCGTTGGGGTGATCGCGAAAGCCATCGGCTTCGTCTTCGGGCTGGTCGGTTTCGGGGTCATCTTGCGCGCGCTCCGCTCGCGGCGCGTCGATGAGAACTGGGTCTTCAACACGGTTCGGGGGACGATCTATATCGCGGCGGGTGTTCTGATTGCCGTTCTTCCTGAGACCATCGCCGGGTCGCTCGTTCTCGTGGTGGCCAGCGCAGCCATCGTGACCGGGGCGATCATGCTCGCGATCGGTGTCACCGACCCCGATGCAAGCGATGTCAGCCCTGGCGATCTGGGCGCCTTCGCAAAGGAGTGGCTATCTGAGCGTGATCTCGGTGAAGAGATGCGAGGCGAGGTGATCGACAGCCTTTACTTCGAGGCACCCGACTCGGTCCAGAAACAGGTCGGGTTCTGGGTTCTACTCGTGCTTTCCGTCGCGATCGCGACCCTCGGCATCCTCGCTGATTCCACCGCAGTCGTGATCGGTGCGATGCTCGTCGCTCCGCTAATGACGCCGATCATGGGTGTGAGTGCGGGCATCGTCAACGGCTGGGTCCGACGCGTCTCGACCTCGTTTGCAACGGTGGTTGGCGGTGTCGTCGTCGCCATCGGTGTGTCATGGCTCATCGCGACCTGGACACCGCAGCTGATCGCCCTTTCGAGCAATACCCAGGTTCTGTCGCGCGTGTCCCCGACATTGATCGACATGATGATCGCGGTCGCGGCCGGTGCAGCAGGGGCCTATGCCACGATCGACAAGCGAGTCTCATCGTCGATCACCGGGGTCGCGATCGCCGTCGCCCTCGTTCCGCCCCTCGCGGTCGTGGGCGTCACCCTTCAGGACGGAGCGGGTTCTGACGCTCTCGGGGCATTCCTCTTGTTCGCTACCAACCTCGTGTCGATCATCCTCGTGGCATCCATCGTGTTCGTGGTCGGAGGGCTTGCGCCCATCGACCAGATGCGGGAGAACTCGGACAAGATGCGCACGATCATCGGAACGGTGTTGCTCGGGGCCATGATCATCATCGTCCCGCTCGCGTTTACCTCCGAAGGGATCATCGTGTCCGCCAACCGGCAATCCGAGGCTCAGCAGCTGACCAGTGCCTGGATCGGAGGAGAACCGGGGCTGCGCATCAATCGGGTTTCGGTCCGCGGCACGACCGTCGAGGTCGTGATCACGGGCCAGGGGGACTTGCCTCCGATCGCGACGCTCGAGGAATCCCTCCAGAAGGAATTCACTGAGCAGGTCGAAGTGATCGTCGAGTATTTTCCCTCGGAGCGCCTCACCTCGGCAGACCAATAGGGGAGGGGTGCGCTTCAGCGCCGTATTCTGTCGGTATGGATCCAACGCTTGACCGCCATGTGCTGCATCTGACGACTTCGGGAGATGTGTATCTCAAGTCGCGACGCACCCAGCGCGGGCTTGTGCGCACCGTCAAGGCCAATCTGGCCAAGGCACTCGCAGATGCGGGCTACGACGGACCGATCGAACGCATCGGGACGCATCGGTTCGCAATCGAACCGGATCCAGGATCGGTGGAACGCGTGCGAGCGGCCGCATCCACGGTCTTCGGGATCGCGTCGGTCGACGGCGTCGTCGCTGTTCCGTTCGACGACATCGAAGATCTCGCGACGAGCATTGCAGCCCTTACCGCCGACACCGTCGGATCAGCTACCTTCGCGGTGAGGGTCAAGCGCAGCGGTGACCACGACTGGACCTCGGTCGACCTTGCACGGCTGATCGGAGCCCGGCTCGTCGAGACCGGAGGTGTTGTCGACCTCACGGATCCCGAGGTGGAGGTCTCTGTTCGGGTGATCGATCGGGACGCCTTGTTGGTCACGGACCACACACAGGGCCCTGGAGGGCTTCCGCTCGGGACACAGGAACGGGCTCTCAGCCTCATCTCGGGCGGTTTCGACTCGGTCGTCGCCGCGTGGATGCTCATGTCGCGTGGATGCCCGGTGGATTTCGTCCACTTCACGCTCAACTGTGCCCAGTCGGATCATGCGCTTGCCGTTGCTTGTGAGCTGTGGAAGCGGTGGGGTCACGGCACCCAGCCGATGGTGCATCTCGTCGAGTTCCAGCCTGTCAAGGACGCGCTGTTCGAGCATGTGGACCCTCGCATGCGTCAGGTGATCCTCAAGGTGTTGATGGCGAGAGCCGCAGAGCTGATAGCACGGGAGGCCGAGATCGGCGCCATCGTGACCGGTGATGCCTTGGGCCAGGTCTCGTCACAAACCCTCCCACATCTCATCGCCGTGTCAACAGCCGTCGAGATACCGGTATTGCGTCCCCTCGTCGGTCTCGACAAGGAGGCGATCATCGACATGGCGCGTCGTATCGGCACTGCGGAGTTGTCGGCACGGGCACAGGAGGTGTGCGACCTTTCGGAAGGCCATCGGGTTGCCACCCGGGCGGGGGAGCGTGACATCGATGTTGGCGTCCGCGCCATCCCTGAGATGGTGATGCTCGACGCAGTTGCAACCCGCAAGAGCTTCGCGCTGCGAGACTGGTCACCAGGGGGATTCTGATCCTCGGTAGCGACCACCGGTAGCATGCGCCAGATGCGCATCGTCAGAACCGTGCTGGTCGCCCTCGTGGCCATGTCGATGATTGCAGCGGTCGCCGGTTCGGCGTTCGGCGCTGAGACGGGCCCCGGTGTCGTCATCGTTGCGACGCAGGAGACAACGGAAGCAACGACACCCGACACGACGACTCCACCGACCACAACGGTCGATGCCGAGACGCCCGATGCGACGGAGACGCCTTGGTGGATCCTCGTCATGGTCGGTTTCCTCTTCGTGATCCTCGTCGCGTCGTTTGTGGCGAGGGGCCGCAAGAGCACGGTCGTTGTGGCGAGCCCGTCGGCGCCCACCTGGAAGGACCATGCACGCGCCGCGTACGCAGATGCGAGATGGCTCTACGACGCGATGGCAGAGGACACGGCCCTGTGGCGGGGGAATGCGCAGTTCGCAGGCACCACCGAAGTCGGTGATACGGCCGGAACGGGGCGGGCGGAGACTTGGAGGGCGTTGTCGGGTCGGTTCGACCGGGTGAAGGATCGCTTGTACGCACTCGAAGCATCGGCACCTGATCGGCGCACAGCCGAAACAGCCCGCGCAGCGGTGGAGGCCATGCTCGTGCTCAGGGACGCACTCGACGCGCGTGCGGAATCGCGGTACCGGTATCGGGTGATCGATGCTGACCCGTCCGCTCCTCCGTCAGAACTCGGAGCGGCCCGCGATCGTGAAGTGAGGGCCTCGGTGAGTTTCAACACCGCAAGGGCAGGCTATGCGGAAGCCCTGACGGCCCTGTCCGGGGTGATCTGAGAGGCGTACGCCACTGCTCGCCGCGTTCATACCGGCCGAGACTGCCCGTGAACATCAGCATCGTGATCAGACGGAGCGCTCGACTCGCTGAACAGGGAGAGATCCATGTTGCCGCCCGAGAGAATCGCCCCCACGCGGGCGCCGGCGAACTGATCCCGGTAGCGCAACAGCGCTGCGAGCACCACTGCCCCGGACGGTTCGACGATGAGCTTCATCCGCTCGGCGAGGAAGCGTGTGGCGGCCATGATCTCGGCCTCGGAAACGACGAGGACCCGAGTCCCTTCGCCCGACAGGATGGCAAACGGAAGCTCCCCGATACCGGTCAGAAGACCATCGGCGATGCTCGCCTTCCCCGTCGCCGGATATCGGACGCGATCACGCAGCGACCGAAAGGCATCGTCGACCTGTTCTGGTTCGGCCCCAACCGCCCCAAGACCGTAGTGCCCGGCAACGATCGCGGTCCCCGAAAGCAACCCGCCGCCCCCGATGGGCGCAGCCAGCAGATCGAGCCGAGGGATCTCCTGAATCAACTCGAGGGCGACCGTGCCCTGCCCGGCGATGACCGAAGGATCGTCGAAGGGATGCACGACAACAGCCCCCGTGGCCTCAGCGACTTGCGCCGTGGCAGCAGCACGCTCAAGCGCAGGCACCAGCACGATGTGCGCACCGTAGGAACGAACCGCTTCCATCTTCACCCTTGACGCGTCGTTCGGCATCACCACCGTGGCGGGTATGCCTCGCATTCGGGCCGCGTACGCGACGGCCTGCCCGTGGTTCCCCGATGAGTGGGTGATCACCCCGCGTTCGGCTTGCGCATCCGTGAGCGACATGATGGCGTTTGTCGCGCCGCGCGCCTTGAACGCTCCCACGCGTTGAAGGTTCTCGCACTTGAGGTACACCGTCGCACCGACAAGGTCGTCAACCGCACGGGAGGTCATCACCGGCGTTCGATGCACATGGCGAGAAATCCGGTTCGCAGCATCCCGGATCTGCGCGATCGTCACGGTGCTCATGACGCTGCCCGGTCGACGGCCCGCACAGCCGATGTCGCGACGAAGTAGGCAGCGAGCGCGCCGGCCGCGAGCAGATGCCAGATCGCGTGAGGTTGGAGGAGCGAGCCGGGCTCGCACAGTGGGCCGCCGGTGCGCCCGACGAAGTACGCCACGATTGCCGCGGACATGAGCACGATCGCCGCGACCCGCCACCCGCGCGCCAAGTGTCCGCTCCGCGCGAGCACGATATCAGAAGCAATAAGAGCGACGACAAGGCCAGCTGTGAGCAGGTTCGTGATGGACGGCGCAGCAACGAGGAGGAGTGCGAGCACTGCCGAGCCGCCCGCAACGGACCCCCATGTCAAGGTCCATGGCATCCCTCGCACGCGGCCAAAGCTGATCATCGCGAGCGTCCAGATCGTTGCAAGGAAGGTGAAGTCGTGGAGGAACTGCCCCGATTCAGCGGCCGAGCCGTGATACACGAAACTCCCGATGCCGGTTGCAACCATCAGTGACCCGAACCCGATTCGGTAGCTTCGTTCGACACCGGGCGCCGACCGCGCCCACAGGATGATCAGCACCCCTGCAACGGAGAACCCGAGGCTCGAAATCGCGTTGGCGGCCTGGAGGAGACCCCTTGCTGCGAGCGCCTCACAGTCACCGCCACCAGCGTGGAGGACACGCCCGAGATGCACCATGGGACCACCGTACCGGTCCTTCCGACGCAACGAAGGCACACCACTCATAGTAGGTATACGCACACGGGAGGTAGTGGTATGGTGGGTTCGAGGTCATGGAAGGCGACCGACAACTGTGAGGGTCGCACCATGCACAATCTCGAACAGCGAATCAGAACGACGGCATTCGCCAGCCACCGGAAGGGATACGATCGATCGGAGGTCGATACCTTCCTCGAGACCGTTGCGGACGAGGTCGCACAACTGCAGGCCGACCTGCGTCGCGAGGGAGTCCGGGTGCGGCGCCTCGAACGCGAACTGAGTGGGCTTCAGATCCAGGACATCGATGCAAGCGGCGTCTTTTTCACCGCCGCGGAGGCCAAGACCAAACTGCTCGAAGCGGCGGATCAGCAGGCGGCAGCGATTGTCGCGGCCGCCAAGGAGGAGGCCCAGCGGCTCACCCACGAACCGACTGCCGAGTCGGTGGACGCTTCGATCAACGATGCGCTCGCGGTCGCAGCCGCGATCGAACGCGCAGCCAACGAGATCGCCGCATCGATCACGGCCGACGCCCAAGCCGAAGCGAAGCGAATCCGCGACGACGCCGAGGTCGTGACCAAAGCCGGCGACGACGCGCAACCAAGAGAGGTCCTTCACCGGTACGGATAGTTGCCGATACCATTCCAAGACGCGAAAAATGTGCGGACCATGGCGCAACGAACCGTAACTCCCCATCCGAAACGGCCACCCCCTGGCTTCACGGTGCCAGATGACGATGATGCTGTCATGTCGGGCGGCGCCTTCGGGTTCCTCGTCCTTGTCGCCTTTGTCGTCCTCGCTGTTGCCGCCATCGTCATCGGTACCTCATGGATCGAGTCGGATATCGAAAGCCGTACCGAGGGACTGCTGGCGGCGAACGGCCTCGACGGTGTCCTCGTCGCAGCGCACGGAACCGATGTCGAACTCTCTGGATCGATGCAAGAAGGCATGTCCGAAGAGGCAGTCTTCGATGCCGTTCTCCAACTCGCCGGGGTGACCCGCGTTGATGGCAAGATTTGGATTGTCACCGCTGACCAGATCGATGATGCGGTTCTTGTCGGTGATCCGATCGAGGTCGTCTGGAGCAACGATGCAGCGGTCGTTTCGGGAGAGATCTCGACCGACGAGCGGAGAAGCCACATCAAGTCGACGCTGGCTGGTTCGTTTGCCAGCGTCGATGTGGAGGAGCTCACCGTCGTCGAAGGCATTGCCGATGAGAAGGACTGGATCGGAACCGTTCTGTCTCTGGTCATCGCTGTGGAGAAAGAGGTGACCGACGGGCGGGTGATGGTGTTCCCAGTGGACCAGTTGCTTGTGGTGGCAGGCGAGGTGCCCGACAAGGGCCTCCGGAACGCCCTCAACAACACGATCGCGGAGGCGGCCTCCAAGATAGGTTTCGATGTGAATCCTGCCATCCGTGTGCCCGAGGACGAACCCACCAAGGAGGAGGTCGACGCTCTCCAGACCGAGATCAACGAACTGATTCTCGACCAGGTCGTCGAGTTCGAAGTGCAGAGCGATGTCATCACCAAGGCAGGGCAGCTGCTCCTCGACGGCATCCTCGTCAAACTTGAGACCGCACCCGAGATCCGCGTCGAGATCGCCGGTCACGCCGACGCGAATGGATCCGCGGAAGCCAACATGCAGCTCTCCGAGGACCGAGCAAGGGCGGTCCTTGCATACTTCGTCGCGCACGGCCAGTCACCCGATCGATTCGATGTCGTCTGGTTCGGTGAGTCGCAGCCGATCGCCGACAACAACACCGAAGAAGGCAGGGCACGGAACCGTAGAATCGAATTCAAGGCTCTGTACGAAGAGGAGGACACGCCATGACCTATGTCGCTGGCCAGATCCTCATCTTCATCATCATCGCCGTCATCTTCGGCTTCCTCATCGGATGGACGGTGCAATCACGACGCGGGGCTCGCCGGAAACGCCGCCGTCGACTCTGAGTAGGATTCCCGGGTCCTTCCCTCATGGGGTACTTCTCGCCATCACCCGTTCCCTGTGCAGCGGCGTGCGGACCAGGAGCAACGCAACGAGCAGCACGGCGCTCGAGCCTCCGACATACACCGGGATGATGCCGAAGATGCCAGCAAGAATGCCCCCGAGCGCCGCCCCGACCGGGAGCCCTGACCATGCAAGCGTTCGAGAGGCAGAGATCACCCTCCCCATCTGATCGGCGGGTGCGAGCTTCTGTCGCAGCGTCATGAGCGAGACATTGACCCAGGTCACCCCGCTGAGGGCAACGCCCGCAGGAACGACAGCAACCCAGCTGCGCAGCATGGCCACCGCGAGGAAACCCCCACCGAGCATGACGAGCCCCACGATGTACATCGTGCCGAGCGAGACATGCCGTGCAACCCTCCCAGCGAACGCCACGCCGATCGAGCCGATAGCCGCCTGAAGGGCGATGAAGAGCCCAACAGCAAGCCCCTCCCGTGATGCGACATCGGTGATGGCTTCGATGTGGAGCACTTCTTGGGCAACAAACAGCACCAAGAGCGCCTCAAGCGGTTGGAAGACGAGGTTGGTCATGGTGCCGCCGAGCGTTCCCCAGCGCAGGACCGGCTCGGAAAACAGCACCCGAAGTCCGCTTGCGAGCGCGACGCGGAACCGCTCCGCAGCGACTGCCGCGCTGCGGCGAATCGGCCGAATCTGGACAAGGAACACCGCCGAGACCACAAATGTCAGGGCATTCAGGCCGAATGCCACGGCGAAGCCTCCGCTCACGGTCACGGCGAGCCCACCGACGAGGGGCCCAACCGACAGGGCAATGGTGCGAGCGAGCCCGAGTCGAGCGTTGCCGGTGATCAGATCCGAATCGAGAAGACACCGCGTCATGTAAGTCTGAAGCCCCGAATCGAACAGGACCGACAGGGAGCCGACGAGGAACGCGACGACGAACACCGCGATGGCGCTGGTTCGCACGGTCAACTCGGGTCCCCACTCCGAGGCGAGGAATGCGAGCAACACGAATGCGAGCGCCCGTGCGAGATCCGCAGCAACGAGCAACCGACCGAGACGCTTCATCCGATCGAGCAGTACCCCCGCGGCAAGACCGAAAAGCACCATGGGAAGGGTCTCGGCAAACGCCGTCAGTCCGAGGTCGAGTGCCTCTCCGGTGAGGGAAAGCATGAAGTACGGGAGGGTGAAGAACGCGACATAGTCCCCGAACAGGGAGACGCTCTGCCCCGCAACAAGTGGAAGCAGGTTGGCGCGGGCGCGTCCGATGACGGCACCGGGAACGGTGTTGCCTTCCGCTGGCTGATCCACGATCTCCCATCGTAGCAACCCGCCCTCGCGGTACGCTTCGAGCACGCGGGAGCGGTACCCTGTCTCGTGGAGGACCCATGGCAGAACTACAGGACATCCCAAGAATGGTCGGTGAGTTCACGACGATGGCCAGGGAGTACCTTCGTCAGGAAACCATCGAGCCAGTCAAGAAGCTCGGAGCCTTCGCCGGCAAGTCGATCGCCGCTGCGTTGCTGTGGTCAGCGGCACTTGTTCTCCTTTCGGTTGCCGGTCTCAGGGCACTGCTCGATGTGCTCCCCACGGGGGCGTACTGGCAGGCGCTCGGTTACGGCATCTTCGTGCTCGTGCTGGTCGCGCTGTGCGGCATCCTCATCGGGCTTGTCCCGGACCGAGGGGTACACGATGCCGCTGGTCCGGCCCTCGATGAGGAGTCGGCATGACCACGATCAACAAGGCAGATCTCGAAGCGAAACTGCGCGAGATCGAAGGGGTCGTGACGGACTTCGAGGAGGAGGCGAGATCCAATGCCGCCACCGTCGCAGTGGTCGCGGGTATCGCCGTCGTCGTGATCGTGGCGGTGATCGCATGGAGGTCCCGACGCTCGAAGATCCGCGTCGAGGTATACCAGCAGTGAAGCCCGGCGCACTCCTCCGGTTCTGGTTCCGCCGCCGGTTTCATCCGCTGACCCGCATCGGATGGGCAACGACGCGCACGGCGGGGACGAACACACAGACGATGGTTGGTCTGTCCCTGATCGGCGCTGGCTGGTACCTGAAACGGAGGACCAAGAAGGCTCACTTGTACACCCACATCCTCGGTGACGGCGAAAGCGTGCGGATCACGGTCCGGAAGGGAGCCGTGCCCCTCGCCGACACGACGATCGGCCGCTGAATCGTGTCCCGAAACCGTCGTCGCATGATCCAGATCGTCATCTGGATCGTCGTGGTCATGATGACGCTCACCTTCGTAGCTGCGTTGCTTCCCGCTGTGACATGACCGACCACATCCCGGATACATGAGCGACCCGCTTTTTGCAGAAGGCGAGTCGTGCCTCGCATACGACCATCGCGGGAAGCGGCACCTGTTGTCCCTGAAAGCTGGTGACACCTTCCACTACGACCGCGGCACCATCGCGCACGACGACATCATCGGAAGGCCGGAAGGGTCCGCTGTTGTTTCCACGATGGGTTCCGAGGTCGTCGTCGTGCGTCCCCGACTCGCCGATTATGTGCTGAAGATGAAGCGGGGCGCCGCCGTCGTCTATCCGAAGGATGCCGGAGCGATCGTGACCTGGGCAGACATCGCTCCCGGTCACAGCGTGGTCGAGGCAGGGACGGGTTCGGGTGCGCTCACCCTTGTGTTGTCCCGGGCCGTCGGACCCGAGGGACGGGTCGTGACCGTCGAACGGCGCGGCGACCACTTGACGCATGCCAAACGGGTGATCGCCGGTTTCGCGGGAAGCGTACCGCACAATGTGACATTCATCGAGGGCTCCGTCGAACACGAGCTCGAATCCATCGTTCCGGACCGGGTCGTGCTCGACCTTCCCGAACCGTGGGCCGTCGTGCCGGTCGCTGCGTCACAGCTCACCGGCGGGGGAGTGCTCGCCGCCTACCTCCCGACGGTGCCCCAGGTTCAGCAGCTCAGGGACGCAATCGCCGATGCAGGGGTGTTCTTCGAGATCGACACCTTCGAGATCATCATGCGCTCATGGTCGGTCTCGGGACGGTCGGTGCGCCCCGAACACCGGATGGTGGGCCATACGGGGTTCATCACCGTCGGGAGGCGACGGCTGTAGGCACGCCGCGCCACGATGGTCGCAGACGCAGCCGAGATGCCGTCCTACACTCGCCATCGACGATGTCAACCGACCGCCGAGGAGGTCGCAGATGTCCGAAAGGGACCAGGCCGAGTTCCAGCAGCAGGTTCGCGCGCTCGAGGCTGAGATCAATGTGCTCCGAGGTCGACTCCAGGATGCACCACGCCGAGTACGACTCCTCGAGGACCGGCTCGTCGATGTGCGCAACCAGCTGACGCAGGCACAGGGTCAGAACGAGAAGCTGAGCCTCGTCCTTCGTGAGACCCGCGAACAGCTTGCGCTGCTGCGCGACGAGGTCGAGAAGTTGACCGCGCCCCCCAATCCCTTCGGTACGGTGCTCCAGGTCAATGCGGACGGGACGGTTGATGTCACCTCATCGGGACGGAAGCTCCGTGTGGCGGTGGAGCCGACCGTCGAGGTGAAAGAGCTCGAAAAGGGCCAAGAGGTGATTCTCAACGAGGCCTTCAACATCGTCGATGTCCGCTCGTTCGAGACGACAGGTGATGTGGTGACCGTCAAGGAGGTGCTCAACGACGCCCGGCTCGTGGTGATCGGACGAGGAGACGAAGAACGCGTGGTATCGCTCGGCGCACCAGCCACCGATGTCCACATCCGGGCGGGCAACCATGTGCGGCTCGACACCAAGACCGGCCTGGTGCTCGAGCGCATCGAGCGTCCCGAGGTCGAAGAGCTCGTCTTGGAAGAAGTGCCCGATGTCACCTATCACGACATCGGGGGACTCGACGAGCAGATCGAGATCATTCGCGACGCTGTTGAGCTTCCCTACCTCCATCGGGATCGTTTCGCCGCGTACGACCTGACAGCTCCGAAGGGAGTCCTGTTGTATGGACCACCCGGCTGCGGCAAGACGCTGATCGCCAAGGCCGTTGCGAACTCCCTCGCCAAGGCAGTCGGCGAGCACACCCAGAGCGAAGACACCCGTTCGTATTTCCTCAATGTGAAAGGTCCCGAGCTCCTCAACAAGTATGTGGGGGAGACCGAGCGACAGATTCGCCTCATCTTCCAGCGCGCGAAGGAGAAGTCAGACGAAGGGGTACCGGTGATCGTCTTTTTCGACGAGATGGATTCCTTGTTCCGAACCCGAGGGACGGGCGTTTCATCTGATGTGGAATCGACGATCGTGCCACAGCTCCTCAGCGAACTCGACGGGGTGGAATCCCTCAAGAATGTGATCGTGATCGGGGCATCGAACCGAGAGGATCTCATCGATCCGGCCATTCTGCGGCCGGGACGCCTCGATGTGAAGATCAAGATCGAACGCCCGGGCCCGGATGCCGCACGCCGGATCTTCGCGATCTACCTCGCCGGTTCGCTGCCGTTCGATGACGAAGAGGTCGCCGCTGCCGGTTCGGTCGAAAGCCTTGTCGAAGCGACCGTCGACGCGGCGGTGGATGCGATGTATGCGGAGTCGGCGGAGAACCGTTTCCTCGAGGTCACCTATGCAAACGGTGACCGTGAAGAGCTGTACTTCAAGGACTTCGCGTCGGGTGCAATGATCGAGAACATCGTGAGGAGGGCGAAGAAGGAGGCGATCAAGCGCGAGATCGACGGTGGCACTTCGGGGCTGCGCGCCGAGGATCTCATCGACGCCATCCAGCGGGAGTTCAAGGAGCAGGAGGATCTTCCGAACACGACGAATCCCGACGACTGGGCGAGGATCTCGGGGAAGAAGGGCGAACGCATCGTGTATGTTCGCACCCTCATCGACGGTGAGGGAGAGCAACGCTCCATCGAGACGGCGTCACCCGGCCAGTATCTGTAGAACCGTGGCCCTCGAACCGATCATCGGAACCGAAGTCGAGTACGGCATCACGGTGGCGGGCGACGAGTCGTTCAACCCGGTCGCAGCGTCTGCCCTTGTCGTCAACGCCCACCGAGACGGCGGCGCACGCATTCGATGGTCGTACGACGACGAGACACCGGGGCGAGATGCTCGGGGGTTCACGGTCGGTGTGCTTCCGGTCGATGAGACCGACTCGGGACTGATCAACTCGGTGCTGCTCAACGGGGCGAGGCTGTATGTGGATCACGCCCATCCGGAGTATTCGACTCCGGAATGTGGCGACCCGCTCGAAGCGACACTGCACGACAAGGCCGGGGAACGCGTCATGCAGACCGCGGCGTCGGCCGCCACCGAGATGCTGCCAGAGGGGCAGCGCCTGCTGCTGCACAAGAACAACTCGGATGGCAAGGGAAACTCATACGGGGCGCACGAGAACTACCTCGTCGCCCGCTCGGTGCCATTCGGATCGATCGTCCACCACCTGACCTCCTTTCTCGTGAGCAGGCAGATTCTCACCGGGTCAGGCAAAATCGGCTCAGAACACGCAAGGCCCGATGTCGACTACCAGATCTCGCAGCGGGCTGACTTCTTCGAGGAGGAGATCGGCCTCGAGACCACGCTCAAGCGGCCGATCATCAACACACGGGACGAGCCCCACGCCGATGCGCAGCGATACCGGAGGCTCCATGTCATCTTCGGCGATGCAACGCTGTCCGAAGTCCAAACGCTTGTGAAGCTCGGCGCGACCTCGCTCATGCTCATGGCGCTCGAGGATGGGAGGGCCGGAGATCCGATCGTGCTGCGCGACCCGGTCGGTTCGATCACCCACATCAGCCACGACATCTCGCTTGGCGCAACGGTGGCGCTCGAGGACGGAACCACGATCACGGCTCGCGACCTTCAGTGGCGTTTCTTCGCAGTCGCGGAGCGCTATGTGATGTCCACGGACCTCGCGCCTGCCTACAAGCAGGTCCTCGACGAGTGGCGCAGCCTGCTTGAGGACCTCGAGGGTGGATGGGAGCCGGTGTCGGACCGACTCGATTGGGCCGCAAAGCTCTCGGTTCTCGAGGCGTACCGCGATCGGGACGGGCTCGGCTGGAACGATCCGAAATTGCGACTCGTCGGACTTCAGTTCCACGACATCGATCCCAATCGGGGCCTCTTCCATCGTCTCGTCGCGTCGAACCGCGTGCGGCGTCTGTTCACTGACCAGGAAGTGGCAGCGGCCACGACCACGCCACCCGAAGCAACGAGAGCGTTCTTCCGCGGCGCATGCCTTCGCCAGTACGGAAGCGCGGTCGTTGCTGCGAACTGGGACTCACTCGTCTTCGACACGGGGGCCTCGACACTGGTTCGCGTTCCTATGATGGAACCGAGGCGGGGCACCAAAGCGCTCGTCGAACACCTCCTTGCCGCCAGCGAGGACGCCGCTGCGTTGATCAACAACATCGGAGACACCAATGAGTGACAGAGAACGCGCCCACCGCCGAGCATCCGAGACAACCGACGACGCCGTCGACGCGACAACGACAAATCGTGGTGAGGAGGTGGCCGAGCGCATCGACGACCTCCTCGATGAGATCGACACCGTGCTCGAGGAGAACGCGGAAGAGTTCGTGAAGAACTATGTGCAGAAGGGCGGAGAGTGACCTCACGCCCGCTCGGTCCACTGCACCTCGGTGAGCCGGTCGCCGACGCCTCGTTCCTCTCCGTGCTCGAACAGCGCGGCGTTGCGCCCCGTTGGGACGCGGTCGGCGCTTCGGGCCTCGCTGTCCCGGAAGCAACAACGATCCTCGCTCTCACCTGGGCCGAGGGGGTCATCATGGCCGGTGATCGCCGAGCGACGGCTGGAAACCTCATCGCACATCGGCGGGTCCGCAAGGTGTATGAGGCCGATCACCATTCGGCGGTTGCCATCTCGGGGACGGCGGGCATGGCGCTCGAACTGATCAAGCTGTTCCGCACCGAACTCGAGCACTATGAGAAGATCGAAGGGTCGACGCTCAGCGTGGAAGGGAAGGCGAACTTCCTCGCACGAATGGTTCGGGGAAACCTCTCGATGGCGTTCCAAGGCCTCGTCGTGATTCCCCTCTTCTGCGGCTACGACGCCGCCGAGGGAGTCGGGCGACTGTACTCCTTCGACCTCGTCGGGGGCCGGTACGAAGAGCTCGACTACGCAGCAACCGGATCGGGTGGCGCTCAGGCGAAGTCGTTCCTCAAAGGTGCATGGCGTGCGGACCTCTCCCGCGACGAGGCGATTGGGGTTGCTGTCGAAGCCCTCATCGCGGCCGCCGAGGAGGACGCCGCAACAGGGGGTCCGGATCTCAGGCGCGGCATCTTCCCCAATGTGCTCAGCGTCACCGCAGACGGCGTCGACGAGATCGACGACGACGCCCTTGCCGGGATCGCAGGCCCGATCATCGAGGAACGCCCATGAGCATGCCCTTCTATGTCCCGCCCGAACAACTCGTCAAGGACCGCGCCGAGTTCGCCCGCAAGGGAATCAGTCGGGGGCGGCCGATCGTCGTCGTGCAACTCGATGCGGGCATTCTGCTCATCGGCGAGAACCACTCTCCCTCGCTGCGCAAGATCGGAGAGGTCTACGACCGGATCGCCTTTGCCGGTGTGGGTCGCTTCAACGAATTCGAGTTGCTGCGAGTGGCCGGGATTCGGTATGCGGACCTCAAGGGCTACTCATATTCGCGGGCCGATGTGACCGGCAAGGGTCTCGCCAACGCGTACTCCCAGACGCTCGGCCAGGTGTTCTCGCACGAAATCAAACCGTACGAGGTCGACATCGTGGTCGCGGAGCTCGGCGCGACGCGAGAGGGCGACAACTTGTTCCGCATCCAGTTCGACGGGACGCTGCGCGATGCCGAGTCGTTCGCGGTGCTCGGGGCATTCGGGGACGAGATCGGTTCTGCCCTTGAAGCATCCATCGCGGAGGGCATCGATGTCGGACCGGCGATCGCGGCGGCATGTACGGCGATCGAGGAAGCCACGGGCCAACCGATCGACCCCGCCGACTGGGAGGCCGCCCTGCTCGATCGTACCGCGACGCGCCGAGCCTTTCGTCGGCTGTCTGCGTCCGAGATCTCCGACGCGCGCGGCTGATTCCCGGCGTGCGGCACTTTCGTGTCCATCGGGTACGCTGCGATCGTGCAACGACGAATCTTCGGCCTTGAGAACGAATACGGTGTCACCTGCGTGCTGCGTGGCCAGCGACGCCTCTCGCCGGACGAGGTGGCTCGCTACCTGTTCCGACGGGTTGTCAGCTGGGGAAGATCGTCGAATGTGTTTCTGGAGAACGGAGCACGGCTGTATCTCGATGTGGGGTCACATCCCGAGTATGCCACGCCCGAGTGCGACAGCTTGTACGACCTCGTCGCCCACGACAAGGCCGGCGAACGGATCCTCGAGGGTCTCGTGGCCTCCGCAGAGCGGCGTCTCGGCGAGGAGGGTATTCGCGGTGACATCTACCTGTACCGCAACAACACCGACTCGGCCGGAAACTCGTACGGGTGCCACGAGAACTATCTGATTCGCCGGAACGCCGACTTCCAGCGGACCATCGACACGCTCATCCCGTTTCTCGTGACACGACAGATCTGGTCGGGTGCCGGCAAGCTCCTCGGCACGGCGCGGGGCACCATCTTCTCCCTTGCCCAACGCGCAGAACACATCTGGGAGGGATCGTCGTCAGCGACCACGAGATCGCGGCCGATCATCAACACCCGCGACGAGCCGCACGCCGACGCGGAGCGCTATCGGAGGCTGCATGTCATTGCCGGTGATTCCAACATGTCCGAATACACGACCTACGCCAAGCTCGGTGCGACGGTGGCGTTGCTCCAGATGCTCGAGGACGAAGTTGTCTTTCGTGACTTGACGCTGGAGAATCCCATCCGCGCCATCCGCGAGGTGAGCCATGACATGACCTGCCGTCGCAAGGTCCGCCTCGCCAACGGTCGGGAGTTGAGCGCTCTCGACATCCAATGGGAGTACCTCGAGCGGGTCATTCGGTACACGCGAACGACGGGTCTTTCCCCAGAGGTGGAGCGGGCCGTCGGCATGTGGGAACACATCCTCACCGGCCTCGAAAAGGACCCCATGACGCTCAACCGGGAGCTCGATTGGGTTGCCAAGTACCACCTGATCGAGCGATATCGCGAGCGCTATCAACTGGCCCTTTCATCGGCCCGCCTGGCACTGATCGATCTGAACTACCACGATGTCGACCGCGACCGGGGACTGTTCTACAAGCTGGTTGCTGCCGGGCTCGTCGACCGAATCGTGACCGACAATGACATCACCCGAGCCATGGTGGAACCTCCCCAAACGACACGAGCACGCCTCCGGGGAGCCTTCATTCGTGCAGCCAAGGAGAAGCGACGCGACTTCACCGTCGATTGGGTACACCTCAAGCTCAACGACCAAGCGCAGCGAACTGTCCTGTGCAAGGACCCGTTCAAGGCCTACGACGAGCGCGTCGACCGTCTCATCGACAGCCTCTAGCCCCTTTCTCTGTGGAGGGGGTTGGCGGTACAGTGGAGCCATGCAGCGTGTTGTCGAACGAGTGCTCAACCTGCTTGCGTACCTCCTCACCGCCGGTCGACCCGTCACCGCTGACGAGATCCGCAACACCGTGGCGGGCTACAGCCACGACAGCGACGCAGCGTTTCGGAGGACCTTCGAACGGGACAAGGATCTGCTGCGGTCCCTCGGCGTTCCTCTCACGATGTCAGCCACGGACATCTGGGAGGTGGAGCACGGCTATGTCATCCCTCCCGAGGAGTACGCGATCGAGGATCCCGGGCTGACCGACGAGGAGCGATCTGCGCTGCTCGCAGCGGTCCAGGCGGTGCAGTTCACCGGTCGATCCACCGGCCTGACGGCGATCTTCAAGCTCGGCGGCGCTTCTCCAATCCTCAACCCTCCGTCTCTCGCCGCCGACCTCGGTCACGACCTCGACCTACTCGGTGTGCTCTTCGAGGCGATCTCGACACGCACCAAGCTGTCATTCGAATATGCTGGAAAGCGCCGAACCGTGCTGCCATATGCCCTCGGGCATCGCTTCGGACACTGGTATCTCACAGCACCCGAGATCGGTGCTCCCGAGATCGTCAAAGCGTTCCGTGTGGACCGCATGGGACCACCTGCCATCGAGGGTGCTTCCAAGAGCTTCGATCGCCCTGCCGCCTTCAATCCCGACGAGGTGCTTCCCTCTGGTGCCGCTGAGGGAAGGTCGGACCGGTCGGCAACGGTGGTGTTTGATGCTGATGTCGGCCGGGTCGCCGTCGGCCAGGTCCCCGGAGCGGAGGTGACCGCAACCGACGGTCTGAGGACAACGGCGGAGGTGCCGGTGCGCGACGACGCAGGGTTCATCAACTGGCTCCTCGGATTCGATGACAAGGCGGTCATCGTGGCACCGGAGGACCTCAGAGATCGACTTCTCGCCCACATCGGCGCCGTACCGTGACGCCACGCTCAGAACGCACCGTGAATCGGATCAGCCGCATCCTTGCCCTGATCCCGTATGTACTCGACAAGGGCACGGCCACCGTCGACGATCTCGTCGCCCGGTTCGGATACGACTCGGACAAGGACCTCGTCAAGGACCTCCATCTCATCTTCATGACCGGCCTCCCCGGCTATGGCCCGGGAGATCTCATCGATGTCGACATCTTCGATGACGAGGTGACGATCGATCTCGCCGAGTACTTCGCAAGGCCGCTTCGCCTCTCACCCGCAGAAGCCCTTGGCCTGCTCGCCGCCGGGTCCACCTTCCTCGCAACCGGGCAGGCGCCACCTGCCCTCACAACCGCCATGGACAAGCTGTCGAGAGCGATGGGGATCGAAGGGGACGACGCAGTCGTCTTCGATGTACCGGTCCCGCCCATCGTCGCGGAACTGCGGGACGCCATCGATGCATCGACGCCGATCACTATCGGATATGTCGCGATCGGGACCAACGAGCGGACGGAGCGGGTCGTCGAGGGTGCTGCGGTGTTCTTCAACCTCGGGAACTGGTACCTGTCGGGATACTGCCGGCTCGCCAAAGCCAACCGCACCTTTCGCGTCGATCGGATCGACACGGTCAACCTCCTTCCGGACCGGTATCAACGACCCCGGAGTGACACCGGTGCCATGGTTCGCTATGAACCGAGTCCTGACGACGCTCAGGCCGTCTTCCGAGTCAAGGGGCAGGCTCGCTGGATCGCCGAGTACTACCCGGTGACGGTCGAAGCGCTCGACAGTGGCGAACAACGGATCACCATGCTGGTGTCGGACCCTGTCGTAGCAGCCCGATTGCTCAACCGCCTTGGCGCGGATGCGGTCCTCGAAGATGGTGAGTCGGTGCGAGGAGCCCTCGACGATCTGCGCGAGAGAATCGCCGCCAAGTACGCGTCAGTCCCCGCTGTCCCGAAGTGACTATCCCACGAATAGTCCTTTATCCATTCCGCCGCATGCCGATGTCCTTGGTGAAGCTGGCATACGGAAGTTGGGCTGATGACAACCATCAAGACAACCTGCGACGACTGCGGAGAGGTCCATCTCGGGACCTCCGACATCTCGCTGGAGCTCCACGGGGACGGCACCGAAGGGTC